>JAXDQC010000091.1:0-31785 GCA_034668045.1 Betaproteobacteria bacterium
CACCGCCAAGGAGCGCATCCCGGCCGCGTCCGACGTGCCGACCATGGCGGAGCAGGGGGTTGCGGATTTCGTCTCCGGCACCTGGGCCGGCCTCATCGCGCCCGCCGGCACGCCGAAGGAGATCGTCGACCGCTTCGCGCGCGAGATCGCCAAGGCGCTCGCCAACCCGAAAGTGATCGACCAGATGGAGAAGACCGGCGTCGAGCCGCTCGCCATGACGCCCGACGAGTTCGGGCGCTACATCAAGCGCGAGTACGACACCTGGGGCAAGGTGGTGAAAGAGGCGGGGATCAAGGCGCAGTAGCGCTAGATCTTCACCACGATCTTGCCGGCGTGCGAGTCCGCTTCCATGCGGGCCTTCGCCGCCGGCAGGTCCTTGAAGTCGTAGACCTTGTCGACCAGCGGCTTCAACTTGCCGCTGGCGAACAAGGGGAGGAAGTCCTTCGTGAACCCCCGCACCGTTTCCGCGCGCTGCTCGGCCGTCCTCAGCTTGTTCGACACGCCGAAGAGCTTCAGACGCTTGGAGTGCAGCGCTTCGATGTCGAGCTTTGCCTCCAGCACGCTGTCGAGGTAGCCGACCGTCGCGTGGCGGCCCTGGTAGGCGAGGCACTTGATCGTCTCGGCGAAGACGCTTCCTCCCACGTTGTTCACTACAAGATTGACTCCTTGCCCTCCGGTCGCTTTCATGACTGCGTCATGGAAGTCAGGCTTTCTCGTTGCGATCGCGACATCGAGTCCCATCGACTTCAGTTTCTGTAATTTCTCAGACGAACCTGAAGTGCCGATGACCTTGGCGCCGAGCGCCTTGCCGGCCTGGAGGGCGGCGACGCCGACGCCGGAGGAGACGCCGGTGACGAGCAGCCATTCGCCGGCTTTCAGGTTGCCCTGCTGCACCAGCATGTCGTAGACGACGAGGAAGGTGATCGGCACCGCCGCCGCGTCCTCCCAGGACAGGTTCTCGGGCACCGGGATCGCGTCGGGCTCGTCCATCAGGGCGTATTCGGCGAAGGAGCCGGGCAGGCGGCCCATGACCCGCTTGCCGGTGCCTTCGACTTCGCCGGCGCCGTCGACGCCCGCGCGCTTGGCGGCGCCGGCCTGGGTGAGGCCGTGGCCGACGATCAGTTCGCCGCGGTTCAGGCTCGCGGCGCGCACGCGAACGAGCAATTGTCCCGGTTTCGGCTCGGGCTTCGGCGCGTCGCGCAGCTCGAGCTTCATCTCTTTTTCAGTCGACTGGAGGAAGTAGGCTTGCATGGCCGAAGTGTAGCAATTCGACTACGCGGCTTTGCGGGAGAAGCGGCAGAAGCGACGCGGCGCGTTGGCTAAAGTGGCTGCGCCTTTCCAGTCCAAGGAGTCCTCCCCAATGAAGCAGCGGATCCTCGATGTTCTGAGCACGTTTGCGTTGTTGACGGTGCTGGGCCTTGCCGCGGCGATGGTCATGCCGCGCGCCTACGCCGGGGTGATCCCGACCCCGCAAGGCGACGAGCAGGCGCAGCAGGCCCTGAGCGAGCGCGACAAGGTCAAGGCGATGCTCGAGCGGCCCGAGGTGGTGGCCGAGATGCAGAAGATGGGAATCCCGCCCGAGAAGGCAGCGGCGCGCGTCGATGCGATGACCGACGCGGAAGTGAGTCAGCTCGCCGGACGCCTCGGCGCGCTGCCCGCGGGCGGCGCTCTGTCCACCGAGGAATGGCTGCTGATCATCGTCGTCATCCTGCTGGTGATCATCATTCTTTAAGCAGCGAGCTCTACCGGCTCGGCCCGCTCGTTCACGGTCTGCAACCGGACCGGGCGGCGCCAGACCCGGCGCACGTACTCCAGCACTTTCTTCGCGCGGCGCGAATCCAGGCCGCGGCCGTCGCTCGCCGTATCGTGCGTGAGGATCAGGCCGCCGTCGTTCTGCATCTCGGCGACGGCGACGCGCGGCGCGCCGAAGTTGTACTTGGGCGCGAGGATCGCCTCGCGCACGGCGCCCAGGTCGCGGCTGGCGACGCGGATCTCGTCGTCGGGGTGCGTCTCGTAGACGAACAGGCCGGATTTCTCGGCCAGCTCGCGGTCGAGCCAGTTGCGGATGAAGCCGAAGTCGTCCTCTTCCCGGCGCACCCGGAAGGCGTGGTCGATCCCGTGCTTCTCGACGATGTCTTCCCAGATCGTGAAGCCGAGGTGGTAGGGGTTGACCGCCAGCGAGGTCTGGCCGTCGCTGGCGTAGGGCCGCACCACGTCGGAGTGCGCCTTCATCGCCGACAGGTAGAGGCTCTGCGGCAGGAAGTCGGCCTCGCGCATCAGGCGCGCGTGCCAGTAGGACGCCCAGCCCTCGTTCATGATCTGGCAGGCGAAGACGGGATAGAAGTAGAGCGACTCGGCGCGCACGGCGAGGAAGATGTCGCGCTCCCACTGCTCGAGCTCGGGCGCGTAGGTGGCGATGAACCAGAGCAGATCGTATTCCGGGTGCGGTGGCACGCGCGCGCGCAGCGGCCCGATGGGCAGGGCCTCGGGGCGCGACTCGCCGGGCAGCGACTGGAAGCGTTTCTGGAAATCGCTGTGCTTGTGCGCCGGCTTCTCGGCCACGAACTCCGGGTAGCGCGAGCGGTGCAGCTCGCCGTCGACGTCGATGTGCGATTCGAGCGCCAGCGCGGCGTCGAGGACGCCTTCGACGCGCTCCGCGCCGTTGGCCTCGATGGCGAGCTGGATGCGGTGCGCGTGCGCGGCCGCCTGCTCGACGATGTTGCCGCCCTGCATGGCGTGGAAGCGGGCGAACAGTGAGTTGTTCTTGGCGAAATCGGCGTGGCCGAGCACGTGCGCGATGACGAGCGAGTTCTCGGCCAGCGAGTTGGTGTCCATCAGGAAGGCGCGCGCAGGATCGCCCGGGAACATCACCTCGAAGATCTTCGAGTTGCCCATGCTCTGGCGCACGAGCTGGTGGATGTAGCGCACGCCGAAGGACCAGTGCGGCATGCGCACCGGCAGGCCGTAGACGGCGATCTCGGTCATCAGGCTGCCGGGCGCCACCTCGAAGTCGACGGGATAGTAGTCGAGCCCCTGGCTGCGCCCCAGCGCCTCGATGCGGTTGGCGTGCTGCTCGAGCTCATTCACCATGCTTCTGCTCCTGGGCGAAGAACTCCCGGATCGCGGTCCACACGTCGTCCTGCGAGCCGAGGCTGCTGGTGCCGACCGGGCCGCCACCGGCTTTGAGCTCGGCGAAGATCTCGGCGAGCTGCGTCTCGCGCGGCCGGAAGGTGGCGATGCCGCCGGTCTCGACGTAGCCGGCGTAGTTCACCTGCGTGGCGATGTCGCCCAGCAGGGCGCGCGCCGGGTCGCGGTCCTCGGCGGCGTTCTCGCCGTCGGAGGCATAGAAGAAGTAGGTGTTGTAGCGGCTCGGGTCGTAGCGCGTCGCCATCGTGTCCAGCGCCAGGCGCGCGACGCTCGAGGTCACCGTGCCGCCGCTGGAGGAGGCCTGGAAGAACTGGCTCTCCTCGAATTCCCAGGCTTCGGCGGCGTGGGCGAGGAACACCGTCTCGACCTTGGCGTACTGGCGGCGGATGCCCTGCAGGGCGAAGAAGAAGAACTGCTTGGCGAGGCGCCGCTGCGCGTCGTCCATGCTGCCCGAGACGTCGAGGGCGAAGATCACCGCCGCGTTCATCGCCGGGCTGGCGCGCTTCACCAGCTGGCGGAAGCGCAGGTCGTCGTCGATGATGGCGACCGCGTCGTCCTGGACGCTGCGCCGCTTGATCGCTTCTTTCAGAGTGCGGCGCCGGTCCAGGCGCGAGCGCGCGCCACGCTTGTTCCAGCCCTCGCGAACGTAGTCGGGCTCGTCCATGGTCGCCGAGCGGCGCGGTTTCAGCTCCGGCAGCTTCAGCTCGTCCCACAGCCAGTCGACGATCTCGTCAACCTTCAGCTCGACCACGAAGCGGACTTCGCCTTCGCCGGTGCCGCCGGCGCGCTCGTCGGCGCCGCGCTCGCGGCCGGGCTGCAGCACCTGGCCGGGCTCGCCGCGTCCCTGGCCGGCGCCCTGGCCGACTTGCGCGTCGGCGAGGCGCAGGCGCGCGTGCTCGAGGAACTTCACCGGCACCATCACCGTGCGGTTGCCCGGGCCGGTCATCAGGTCGGCGCCGGCGAGCAGCTCCGGCAATCCGCCCTTCACCGCCTCGCGCACCTTCTGGTTGTGCCGCAGCCAGTCCCGGGCGCCTCGCGAGAAGAGGTCGTACCAGGGTGTTTCTGCGGCAACTCGGACGGTCACTCTTGCGCCAGCAGCGTGGTCACGTAGTTGAGGGCCTCGCGGGCGCTGTGCGAGTCGTAGCCGTACTCGTCGACCAGGCGCTTCTCCACCACGGAGATCTTCTGGCGCGTCTCGTCGTCCGGGCGCGCAGTCGAGCTCACCAGGCGCAGGACGTCGCGGCGCTGCTCGAACAGGTACTGCTCGACCGCGTCGTGCAGCGGCGCGTGGCTGTCGAGGGTGAACTTCTCGCCGCGTTTGAAGGCGCCCATCGCCTTCCTCACCACTTCCTGGCGGAAGGAGATCTTGCCCGACTCGGAGACGCGGATCTTCTCCTCGACGTTCCGGAGGAAGCGCTCGTCGGGCTTGCGCTCCTCGCTCGTGATCGGGTCGCGCAGCGTGCGGTTGTCGAGCGTCGCCTCGACCTCGTCGAGGTACTTGTCGAGCAGCTGCTGCGCCTCAGCTTCGAAGGAGACGAACAGCGCCTTGTGCACGTCCTCCTTGACCCAGCGGTTGTAGAACTCCTTGCGCACCGCGACCAGGAAGTCGACCCACTTGCGCTTCTTCTTGCCGTCGATGCGCATGTCGCTCTCGATCGCGTCCTTGAGGGCGATCAGCACTTCCATGGTGGTCAGGCTCTTGGCGCTCGACTGGATGATGGCGTTGGAGAGCGCGTTGATGACGAAGCGCGGCGAGATGCCGGAGAGGCCTTCCTCGGGATTGCGCGCCTTGATCTTCTCCATCTCCGACTGCGCCACGCCCTCGACGTCGTCGCCGGCGTAGAGGCGCACCTTCTTCGAATGCTCGGCTTCGCGCTCTTCGCCCTCGGCGAGGCGCGTCAGCACCGAGAACACCGCCGCCACGTGCAGCGCGTGCGGGTCGAGGTGCACTTCGCGGAACGCCTGCGTCGAGGAGCAGAGCTTGCGGTAGATGCGCGCCTCTTCCTTGTAGGAGAGGGTGTACGGGACCTGGATGATCACCATCCGGTCGAGCAGCGCCTCGTTCTCCGCCTCCTGCAGGAACTTGCGGAACTCGGCGAGGTTGGTGTGGGCGATGATCGTCTCGTCGAGGTGGATGAGCGGGAAGCGCGACACCTTGACGTTCTTCTCCTGCGTCAGCGTCAGCAGCAGGTAGAGGAACTCGCGCTTCACCTTGAGGATCTCGATCATCTCGAGCATGCCGCGGCTGGCGGCGAACACCGAGCCCGACCACGACCAGGCGCGCGGGTCGCCCTCGTCGCCAAACTCGGCGACCTTGGAGAGATCCACCGAGCCGACGAGGTCGGCGATGTCGGCGGTGGTCGGATCGTGCGGCGCGTAGGTGCCGACGCCGGAACGGCTGGCCTCGGAGATGAAGATGCGCTGCACCGGCACCTGCATGAAGTCGCCGCCGTAGTCGCCCTCGAGGCGGTGGGCGCAGTGCGGGCAGAGCTCGCCGCTGATGTCGACGCCGTAGGATTCGCGGAACTGGCCGCGCAGCGTCGCCGGCACGAGGTGCAGCGGCGATTCGTGCACCGGGCAGCCGTCGATGCCGTAGAGCGCGCCGGCGTCGGTGAGGCTGTAGGCCTCGAGGCCGCGCTTGAGCAGGATCACCATGCTCGACTTGCCGCCCGAAGGCGGTCCGAGCAGCAGCAGCAGCCGGCGCCCGACCTCGGAGCCCGCGGCCGCCGCCTTGAAGTAGTCGCGCACGCGCTCGATCGTGCCGTCGATGCCGAACAGCTCGTTCTCGAACAGCGAGCCCTGGTCGCGCATCATGTCCCACATGTACTGGTGGCTCGAGCGCGCGATGTTGCGCGCGTCGACCGGGAAGATTTTCTGCAGGAAGTCGCCGAAGGTGCCGCTCCAGCGAGCGGCGCGGTGCTCCTTGGTGAAGTCGGTCAGCGACTTCAACAGCGCGGAGTGGCGCTCGCCGCCTGCCGCTTTAGGTTGTTGCGCAATCGCTTCTAAGGTCACGCTAACCTCCGATAGTGGAGAGCAAATTTGCTTCCCGAGTCGCACCGTTTTGTCACGATTCGGTCTGCTGACGTTACCTTCCATAAACGGTCCACTCGGTCTACTGTTGACCGGTGCGTCGCGCTTCCGTTTAACAACGATTTTCGGCGACGATTGGCGGTGAACCCGGCGACGGGGGATCGGTCAAACGACGACAGGGAAATGCTTGCTTAAAGAAATCCACGGCCTGACGGAAGAGCCGCCGGCAAAGCGGCGCTGGTTCCACGACGACTTCTTCGATCTCTTCGTCTGGGAGGCCGAGGGGGAGGTGACGCTGTTCCAGCTCTGCTACGGCGTCGACTCGACCGAGCGCGCCCTGGTCTGGGACCGCCAGCGGGGCTTCTTCCACGACGGGCCTGCTGCATCGCGGGACGTCGTTACGCGCTTCGAGGACGCGATGGGCGGCCTGCCGGGCGACCTGCGCACGCCGATCCGCGAAAAGATCCACGAATTCGCCGGCCGCGCCCTCGACATCACCTCGCGGCGCAAGAAGTTCCGCCGCGCCGCCTGGCAGCGGTAACTACTCCTGTAGTCGGGAATCGACGAGAATCGGGTTTCCTCAAAGGGGGGAAACCATGAAACCGGAATTGATGCTGCTTGCCTGGGCGGTCGCGCTCACTTTGGTGCAGATGCTCGTCGCCGCGTCAGGGTCTGCCTCACAGGTCGGCGCCATGACGCTGTTCGGCAACCGGGAAGGCTTGCCGGCGCTCACCGGCTGGGCTGGCCGAGCCCAGCGGGCCCACCACAACATGCTCGAGAACCTGGTGCTATTCACCGCCCTGGTTTTGATTTGCGCGGTTACAAATAGAACCAATTCGACGACGTTGCTGGGTGCGCAGCTGTTCTTCTGGGCGCGTCTCGCCTATGCGGTGATCTACGTTGCCGGCATCACGTACGTCCGCACCGTGGCGTGGCTGATCTCGCTCGTCGGCCTGGTCATGATTTTCCTGCAACTCCTATAGCGACCGGCCGCACGGCGGACCCGGCGGCGCCTTTTTCCCGCAGGGGCAGGACGATGGTGCAGGAGAGCCAGACCTTGTCGCGCGCCATCTCGTCGAGCTTCGCGCTCTCGATATGGTGGATGCCGGCCTGCGTGATCATGTGGTGGTGCACGGCGAAGGGCATCCCCGGCGGCGTGCCGGCCGCGGGCGCGCTCTTTCCGGCCAGCATGCCCTCGGGCACCGGATCGATGAAGGGCGTGTCGAGCCCGATGGCGACGATCTTCCTGCCGCCGAGATAGCGGGCGGCATCGTAGGAAAGTCCAGGCGCCATCGTGTAGTAGGCCTTGTCCGTGTCGGGGTCCTGCCAGCGCTCGCCCCAGCCGGTGTGCACATAGACGATGTCGCCGGCGCGGATGCCGCGCTTATCCAGCCCCTGCGCTTTGAGCATCGCCTGGATGTCCTTGGCGGTGACCACCGCGCCCGCGGCCATGCTCTTGCCGCCGCCGACCAGCGCCTTGGCGTCGAGGAGCACCGCGGTGGTGATGAGCGGCGGCGCCTTCTCCATGCCGAGCTTGAGCAGCGGCGAATCCGGCGTCGGCTTCACCTCGCGCTGCGGCAGTCCGCCGTAGTAAACGACGGCATCGACCGGCGCTGGCGGCTTGCCGTCCCACGGCTGCTTCAGCATCGCGAAATGGCCGAGCGCGTCGATCTGCGTGCCCTGCTGGCCGGGCTCGGCGCCCTCGTTGAAGGTCTCGGAGTTGAAGGCGTGCACGCTGCCGGGCAGCACCGTGGTCGGCTTGGGCTTCATCTGATAGGGCGCGGCGAAGGGCGACAGCGGCATGGTCGGGGAGCGAAGCTGCGACAGCTCGTAGACCTTCGCCTGCGGCTGCGCGAGGAAGCGCGCGCAGCTCGCCCAGCTTTTCGGCCCGAGCTGCGCCGCCATGCCCAGCTCGTCGTCCGCGGCGTGAACCAGCGGGGTGGAGAGAAGCAGAATCAAACTAAGATATCTGTTCATGGGAATGATGATCCAAGGGGTTTGGCGGGATATTCCGCGCGACTTCAAGTCTACAGGCGGCGCGTTCGTGCGCCCCGATGCCGCCTTCCGCGAGCGCGTTTCGCTCGCCGATGCCGAGCCTGGCCGCTACCGGCTCTACATCTCGCGTGCCTGCCCCTGGGCGCACCGGACGCTGATCGTGCGCGCCTTCGCGCGGCTGGAGAAGCGGCTGCCGGTGTTCTACGCCGACCCCTACATGGCGGAGAACGGCTGGGAATTTCACGAAAACGGCCGCGGTTCCGGCGGCATCCGCTACCTGCACGAGCTGTATGCGAAGGCGAAGCCGGACTACACCGGCCGGGTCAGCGTGCCGGCGCTCTGGGACGAGAAGGCCCGGCGGATCGTCAACAACGAGTCCTCCGAGATCATCCGCATGATGGGCGCGGAGCTCTACCCGCAGAAGCTGAAAAAAGAGATCGACGCGGTCAACGAGCGCGTCTACTGGACGGTGAACAACGGGGTGTACCGCGCCGGCTTCGCCACCGCCCAGGAAAAATACGAGCAGGCGGTGAGCGAGCTCTTCGCCACGCTCGACTGGCTGGAGAAGCGGCTGGCGAAGCGCCGCTGGCTGTGCGGGGCGAAACTGACCGAGGCGGACGTGCGTCTTTTCACGACGCTGGTACGCTTCGACGCGGTTTATTACTCGCACTTCAAATGCAACCTGCGGCGGCTGGTGGACTATCCGAGACTATGGCGCTACACGAAAAGGTTCTACGCGTTGCCCGGGGTAGCGCGCACCGTCGATCTCGCCGAGATCAAGTCGCACTACTACCGCAGCCAGAAGCAGATCAACCCGACGCAGATCGTCCCCAAGGGCCCGGCGCTCGACTTGCGCTCGCATTGATCCTGGCCGCCGCGGCGTGCGCGGCGCAGGCGCAGAGCGACGAATACATCGACATGCTCGAGCCGGGCGGCGGCGCCTTCGCCTACACCTGGCGCCAGCAGAGCTCGCCCTATCGCGACGCGCGCACGCCGTCGCGCAGCCTGGATCCGCACTACTTCTACGAAGGCGACTACGCGTACCTGCACTCGACGCGCGCCGGCCTGAAGGCCGACGTCGGCATCTGGCGCTTCGACGCCTTCGTCGCCGAGCGGCTCGAGGGCTACACCGCGGACACGAGGCCCAAGGGCAACGAGGGCGCGCCGCGCGAGCCCGGCTTCGACATCGGCGTCTCGGCCCGTCTGAAAATGGAGTGGGGCAAGCCCTACCTCGAGGTGCGCCAGGACGCGAGCCATCGCTCCCACGGCACCGAGGCGCGGCTCGGCGCCTGGGGCAATACCTGGACGCGCGGCTACCTGCACGTGCGGCCGCACGCCGCGCTCGCCTATCGCAACGACCGGCTGAACCAGTACTACTACGACGCCGATGGCGGCATGGATGTCGAGCTCGGCCTGTACGCCGAGTACGACCTGCCGCGGAGCTGGCGCGTCCTTGCCAGCGTCACCGGCATCCGCCATTCGGGCCCGATCGCGTCCAGCGTGCTCGTCGATCAGGGCACCGAGATCGCGGCGACGCTCGGCATCCTCTACGACTTCTCGCCCAACACCCGCCGCTGGGAGCCCGGCTCGCGGCCGCTCGTCATCCGCGCGCTCTACGGCAACTCGAGCGATTGCGACGTCGGCCGCATCGTCCAGTCCAAGTGCACCAGCCGCCATACGGTCGACGAGACCGACATCTGGGGCATCGACATCGGCCGGCCGCTGATCCGCCAGCCCAACGGCAAGCCGGTCGAGATCACCGCCTTCCTCGGCGCGCAGCGCCACATCGAGCGCGGCAACCAGTCCGATTTCTGGGAGTACAAGGCCTATCTCAAGGCCTACTACTGGGGCTTCCCCTGGGACCGCTTGGTGCGCACGCGCTTCGGCATCGGCGCCGGGCTCTCCTATACCGAGCAGATCCCGGTCATGGAGGAGCGCGACCAGGCGAAGAGCAACGCGGGCACCTGGAAGCTGCTCAACTACCTCGATCCGACCATCGACATCCGGCTGACCGATCTGATTCCCACGCCGCCGCTGCGCGATACCTGGTTCGGCGTCGGCGTCGCGCACCGCTCCGGCATGTTCGGCTGGTCGCGCCAGTTCGGTTATGTCGACGGCGGCTCGAACTACATCTACGTCTACCTGGAATCGAACTTCTAGCCCTGCGAGGAATAGCCGCCGTCGACCGGGATGCCGGTGCCGGTGACGAAATCGGAGGCGGCGGAAGCGAGGAACACGGCGATGCCGCCCATGTCCGCGGGCACGCCCCAGCGCCCGGCCGGCGTGCGCGAGAGGACGCGCTCGTCGAGGCCCTTCAGCTCCTCGCGCGCGCGGCGCGTGAGGTTGGTGTCGATCCAGCCCGGCAGCACGGCGTTCACCTGGATGTTGTCCTTCGCCCAGGCGCTGGCGAGCGCCTTGGTGAGCTGCACGATGCCGGCCTTGCTCGCGGCATAGGGCGCGAGGTAGGCGGCGCCGAAGATCGACATCATCGAGCCGATGTTGATGATCTTGCCGGCGCCGGCGCGGCGCATGTGCAGGTAGGCGGCCTGCGAGGCGACGAAGGCGCTGGTGAGGTTGGTCTCCATCACCTCGTTCCAGTTGGCGAGGGTCAGGTCCTGCGGCAGCTTGCGGATGTTGATGCCGGCGTTGTTGACGAGGATATCGAGCCGGCCAAGCTTCTGCGCCGCGTCGTCGACCGCCGCCCGGCAGCTCTTTTCGTCCTTCAGGTCGGCGATCACCGCCACGCCGTCGGCGAGGCTTTTCAGCGCCTCGGCATTCTTCGCCCGGTCGCGGCCGGCGATCGCCACCCGCGCGCCCGCTTCGGCGAGCGCCTTCGCCATGCCCAGGCCGATGCCGCCATTGCCGCCGGTGACGAGGGCCGTCTTGCCTTCGAGGTCGAAAGGGTTCATCCTGCGATCATGGCATACTTGACAAAAGCAAGTATCGATGCGGTGCGGCATTTCAACCGCTTCTATACGGGACGGATCGGCGTGCTCAAGCCGGGCATGGTCGGCTCGTCCTACAGCCTGCCCGAGGCGCGCGTCCTCTACGCGCTGGGCCGCGACGGGCAGAGCACCGCGACGGCGATCGGCCGCGAGCTTGCGCTCGACCTGGGCTATCTCAGCCGGCTGCTGCAGAGCCTGCGCCGCCGCGGCCTGCTGCAGGCGAAGCGCGCGAGCCACGACGCCCGGCAGCAGCATCTGACGCTCACCGACAAGGGCCGCAAGGCCTTCACGCTGATCGATTCGCGCTCGCGCGACGAGATGGCGCAGATGCTTGCGCCGCTGAAGAGCGAGCACCGCGGCCGCCTGGTCTCGGCGATGCAGACGGTCGAGTCGCTGCTGAACAGCGAGAAGGCGCCCGGCGAGATCGTGCTGCGCGAGCACCGGCCGGGCGACATGGGCTGGGTGGTCGATCGCCACGCGGTGCTCTACTACGAGCAGGACGGATGGGGCGCGCAGTTCGAGGCGCTGTGCGCCGGCATCGTCAAGGACTTCCTCGAGAACTTCGACGCGAAGCGCGAGCGCTGCTGGATCGCGGAGCGCAACGGCGAGCGCGTCGGTTGCGTCTTCGTGGTGAACGACCAGGGCGACGCGCGCCTGCGCCTGCTGCTCGTCGAGCCGTCCGCCCGCGGCACCGGCCTCGGCCGGCGCCTGGTCGAGGCGTGCATCGCGTTCTCCCGCGAGAAGGGGTACAGGAAGCTCGTGCTCTGGACCCACGCGCACCTCCTCGCCGCGCGGGCGATCTACGCCGGGACGGGATTCAGGAAGCTGAAGAAGACCGAGACGCACGACACCTTCGGCCCGCGCGCGATCAGCGAATTCTGGGAACTGAAGCTCTGACTAGGCGGCAGCGCGGAACTTGACGGTCTTGTTGCGGCCGTCCTGCTTGGCCGAGTAGAGCGCGCGGTCGGCGTGCGCCGCGAGCGAGTCGAGCGTGCGCCCGTCCTCGGGATAGCAGGCGATGCCGATGCTGACGCTGGAGACGACGCGTCGCTGGTCGAGCTCGAGCGGATTCTCGGCGATGCGGGTCCGGATGCGCTCGGCCACCTCCATCGCGCCCTTCGCCGGCGTCTCCGGCAGCAGGACGATGAACTCGTCGCCTCCATAGCGCGCGGCGATGTCGGTGAAGCGCAGCTCCGCCAAGATGGAGCGCGCCAGCTGGCGCAGCAGCTGGTTGCCGGCGTCGTGGCCGTAGGCGTCGTTGACGTTCTTCAGGTTGTCCGAGTCGATCATCAGCACGCTGGAGGCCCGGTCGTGGCGCAGCGCCTGCGCGAACAGGCGGTTGGCGGCGATGGCGAAGCCGCGGATGTTGAGGATCCCGGTCAGCTCGTCGGTCTCGGCGAGCAGCTTCGCCCGCGACAGGCCGTAGCGGATGTCGGCCGAGAACATGGTGGTGATGTAGGCGACCAGCAGCACCGGCGCGATCTGCGCCGCGAAGGCGCCGGTGAAGCGCAGCGACGCCAGCTCGGCGCCGCTGCCGAGGAAGAGATAGCAGGCGGCGATCAGGCCGACCTCGATCAGCGCCGTCACCTTGCCGAGGGTCAGCGCCGCGGTGATCACCGGCAAGAGATACAGGTTGAGCAGCGGGCTCGCCAGCCGCCCGGTGTACCAGAGCACCCAGCTGACGAAGACGATCATGCCGCAGGTCTCGAGGGCGATCTTCCAGCGCGTCTCGCTCCTGTAGAAGTTCGCGTAGCGGAACGACATGACCAGCGCGGCGTAGAACAGCAGGCCGCAGCTGATCGCCGCCGAGGTCTCGCCGTCCTCGCGCGCGCCGCTGAAGATCAGGTACAGCAGGACCAGGATGAGCAGCAGCCAGTGGATCTCGGCCACGGTGCGCGAAATGCCGCGCAGCTCCTCCTGCTCGATCGATACCCTGGAGTTGTCTTTCGATTCGTTCAGCGGCACTGATTCCCCCAAACCCTGGGCTATTATCGCCGGGCATGGAAAACTCCGCCAAGGGATTACGGGTCCTGGTCACCGCCGGCGGCGCCGGCATCGGTCGCGCCATCGCGCAGACCTTCCGCGATCACGGCGCCCGGGTGCACACCAGCGACATCGACGCGAAGACCAAGCCCGACACGCTCGCCGACGTCGCCGATGTCGCCCAGGTCGAGAAATTATTCCAGGCGGTGGAAAAAAATCTTGGCGGGCTGGACGTTCTCATCAATAACGCCGGCATCGCCGGCCCGACGGGCAAGGTCGAGGACTTGAAGCCCGAGGACTGGGACCGCTGCATCGCGGTCGACCTGAACGGCATGTTCTATTGCACCCGCAAGGCCATGCCGCTGATCAAGGCCGCCGGCGGCGGCAGCATCATCAACCTCTCCTCGGCGGCCGGGCTGCACGGATTTCCGCAGCGCTCGCCCTATTGCGCGGCGAAATGGGGGGTGGTCGGGTTCACCAAGAGCCTGTCGGTCGAGGCCGGGCCGGACAATGTGCGGGTCAACTGCATCTGCCCCGGCATTGTCGAGGGCGAACGCATCGAGCGCGTCGTCGAGGCGAAGGCGAAGATGCTGGGCGTCAGCCGCGAAGCCTTCCTGGAGAAATTTCTAGAGACGACCAGCATGCGCTCGACCGTGAGCGCTCAGGAAATCGCCGACATGGCGCTCTACCTGGCGAGCACCGCGGGCAGGCACATCACCGGCCAGGCGCTCGCGGTCGACGCCGGAACGAGGTACTTGGTATGAGAGGCGTCTCATGAGCGCTGCTCAGGGCAAGGTCATCATCACCTGCGCCGTCACCGGCGCGATCCACACGCCGACGATGTCGCCGCACCTGCCGATCACGCCCGACGAGATTGCCGAGGCGGCCATCGGGGCGGCAAAGGCCGGCGCGGCGATCGTGCACCTGCACGCGCGCAACAGCAAGGACGGCAGCCCGACGCAGGATCCCGAGGTGTTCAGGCAGTTCCTGCCGAAGATCAAGGCGGCGAGCGACGTCGTGATCAACCTCACCACCGGCGGCGCGCCGACCATGGGCGTGGAAGAGCGCCTGCAGCCGGCGCTCAAGCTCAAGCCCGAGGTGGCGTCGCTCAACATGGGCTCGATGAACTTCGGCCTCTACGAGATGCTCGGCCGCTACAAGGAGTTCAAGTACGAGTGGGAGAAGCCCTACCTCGCGGGCTCCGACGACCGCATCTTCAAGAATACCTTCAAGGACATCGCCCATATCCTGCAGAGCTGCGCCGACAATGACACGCGCTTCGAGGTGGAGTGCTACGACATCGGCCACCTCTACACCTGCGCGCACTTCCTCGAGCGCAGGCTGATCAAGCCGCCGCTTTTCATCCAGTCGGTGTTCGGCATCCGCGGCGGCATCGGCAATCACCCGGAAGACGTGATCCACATGAAGCGCACGGCCGATCGCCTGTTCGGCGACGCGTATTACTGGTCGGTGCTGGGCGCGGGCCGCGGACAGATGCAGATCGCCGCGCAAGCGGCGGTGATGGGCGGCAACGTGCGCGTCGGCCTCGAGGACAGCCTGTGGCTGGGGCGCGGGCAGCTGGCGAAATCGAACGCCGAGCAGGTGGGCAAGGCCCGCAGGATCCTGGAGGAGCTGGGACTGGCCATCGCCACGCCCGACGACGCCCGGCAAATGCTGAAACTCAAAGGAGGACGCAATGTGGGTTTTTAGGCTTCTTCTCCTCGCCAGCCTTTCCTTTCCGGCTTTTTCCCAGGAGTGGCCGACGAAGGTCGTCAAGTTCGTCTCGCCCTATCCGCCGGGCGGCTCGGTCGACCCGCTGGCGCGCCTGTTCGCCGCCAAGCTCACCGATTCCCTCAAGCAGCAGTTCATCGTCGAGAACCGCACCGGCGCCTCCGGCATCATCGGCACCGACTACGTGGCGAAGAGCGCGCCCGACGGCTACACCTTCGTCTTCATCTTCGACACGCATTCGGTGCACCAGGCGCTCAACCCGAAGCTCAGCTTCGATCCGGTGAAGGATTTCGCGCCGGTGATGCTCGTCGGCACCGCGCCGATGGCGATCACCACCGCGGCGTCGAAGCCTTACAAGAGCTTCGCCGACGTGATCGCGGCGGCGAAGGCGAAGCCCGACACGGTGACGATGGGCAACGTCGGCAATGGCTCGCTCGCGCACCTTGCGACCATCGTCCTCAACCAGGCCGCGGGCATCAAGCTCGTGCCGGTGCCGTACAAGGGCGGCGGGCCGCTCTCGATCGACACCATGGGCGGCCAGGTCGAGCTGGCGATGGCCTCGACCGCGGCGCAGGCGCAGCACGTCAAGGGCGGCAAGCTGCGCGCGCTCGCGCTTACCGGCGACAAGCGCTCGCACACCATGCCCGAGGTGCCGACGCTGAAGGAGCTGGGCGTCGACATGACGGGCTATGCCTGGTGGGGCATCCTCGCGCCCGCCGGCACGCCGAAGCCCATCATCGACAAGCTGGTTTCGGAGCTGAACAGGACGATCAAGCAGCCGGACGTGCAGAAGACCCTGACCGAGACGCTCGGCATGGATGTCGTCGCGCTGAGCCCCGCCGATACGCAGAAATTCATCGTCGACAACATGGCCCGCTGGGGCAAGGTCGTGCGCGACAACAACATCCGCGTCGAATGAAGGCCGCGATCCTCGACGACTACCAGCAGGTCGCGCTGAAATATGCCGACTGGAAGGCGCTGAAAGGCGTCGAGGTCACCGTCTTCGACCAGCCGCTGCAGGAGCCGGCGAAGCAGCTGGCGCCGTTCGACATCGTCTGCCTGATGCGCGAGCGCACCGCCTTCCCGAAGTCGCTGGTCGAGCAACTGCCGAACCTGAAATTCATCAGCCTCACCGGCGCGCGCTCGCCCAGCCTCGACACCGAGGCGTGCAAGGCGCGCGGCATCCCGGTGAGTCACACGCGCTCGGCGGGCGGCGGCACGTCGACCGTCGAGCTCGCCTGGGGCCTGATCATCGCCGGCGCGCGCGGCATGGCGAAAGGCGAGCGCAACATGCGCGCCGGCCTGTGGCACCAGGGCATGGGCGCGGGCTTCTCGCTCGACAAGAAGCGCCTGGGCGTTCTCGGCCTTGGCAACATCGGCGCGCGCGTCGCGGCGATCGGCAAGGCGTTCGGCATGCAGTGCGTCGCCTGGAGCCAGAACCTCACTGAGGAGAAGGCAAAGGCCGCAGGCGTTGCTCTGGTTTCCAAAGAAGAGCTTTTTTCCACGAGCGACGTCATCACGATTCATCTGGTCCTGGGCGAGCGCACGCGCGGCCTGGTCCGCAAAGAGGATCTCGCGCGCATGAAGCCGGGCGCGGTGCTGGTGAACACCTCGCGCGGGCCGATCATCATCGAGCCGGACCTGATCGACGTGCTGAAGGCGGGGAAGATCCACGCCGCGCTCGATGTCTACGAGCGCGAGCCGCTGCCGGCGGACCATCCGCTGCGCAAGCTCGACAATGTGACGCTGTCGCCGCACCTCGGCTACGTGCACGACGACAACTACCGCATCTTCTACGGCGACACGGTCGAGAACGTCGCCGCCTGGATGGCAGGAAAGCCGCTCCGCGTCATCAATCCGTGAAGCTGTCCTACCTGCCGCCGCTGATGGTCTACGCGGCGTACGGGGTCTCCGGGCTTACAGGCATCGTCGGCACCTTCTTCGTCAAGGATTACCTCGACCTTTCGGCCGAGTTTCTCGCCGCGCTCGCCTTCTGGGCCGGCATCCCCTGGGCGATGAAGATGCCGGTCGGGCACCTGGTCGACCTGATCTGGCGCTGGAAGGCGGCGCTCGTCTGGCTGGGCGCGGCGATGATCGCCGTGAGCCTCCTGATCATGATCGGCCTCATCGCCCACACCAGGGCGATGGTCGCGGTGATGAGCGCGGGCAACTGGTACGTCCTCGCCGCGCTGCTCGGTCCGGTCGGCTACATGATCCAGGATGCGGTGGCCGACGCGATGACGGTGGAAGCGGTGCCGCGCGTCGACGAGAACGGCAAGCCCTACGACGAAGCGACGCGCAAGAGCATGCATACCACCATGCAGACGCTCGGCCGCGTGGCGCTGATCGGCGGCCTCGCGCTCGTCGCCGCGGTGAACATCTACCTTTTCCATGGCGCGGAAAACCTGAGCAGGGAAGACAAGGCCGCGCTTTACGCCCGGGTGTACGCCGCGGCGCTCGTCATCCCGCTGATGTCGGTGCTGGGCGTGGTCCTGCACCGGTTCCTGAAGCACGAGCGCGAGGCGGTGGCGAAGACTGACCCGAACTGGGCAGTGCTCGGCGGCAGCCTGGTGTTCGTCGCCATCACCCTCGCGGTCGGCTTCGGCGGCGTGCCCTACGCGGAAGAGATCATCTTCGCCGGCTCGCTGGCAGTGATCCTGTTCCTGCTCTGGCGCCTGGCGCGCGAGCTCGAGCCGGCGGCGCGCAACACGCTGGTCGCGACCGCGCTCGTGCTCTTCCTCTACCGCGCGGTGCCGCTCACCGGCGACGGCACGACGTGGTGGATGATCGATGTGCTCAAGTTCGACGAGGGCTTTCTTTCCCAGGTTTCGCTCGTCACCTACGTTCTGACGCTGGCCGGCATGTTCGCGCTGCGCGGCTTCATGGCGAAGCACTCGATCGCGACCATCGTCGTCGTGCTGAGCGTCGTCGCCGCCACGCTCTCGCTGCCGACCATCGGCATGTTCTACGGCCTGCACGAATGGACGGCGCGCCACACCGGCGGCGTGGTCGACGCGCGCACCATCATGATGCTCAACACCGCGCTCGAATCGCCGCTCGGCCAGATCGCCATGATCCCGATGCTCGCCTGGGTGGCGAACTCGGCGCCCGCCAACCTCAAGGCGACCTATTTCGCCGTGATGGCGTCGTTCTCCAACCTGGCGCTCGCCGCCTCCCAGCTCGGCACCGTGTACCTGAACCGCTTTTTCGCCGTCAGGCGAGGCGACTACGGCGAGCTGGGCGAGCTGATGATCGTCGCCGCGATCGCCAGCCTCGTCCTGCCGCTCGCCGCGGTTGCGCTGGTGAGGGTATTGCGGCTAAAAGTCGCCTGATGGATACACCCAAGGGATTCCGCAAGTGGCGCTTTCACTGGTTCGAGTGCCCGGCCTGCCAGCACCGCGCCTACCGCGTCTGGGCGAACGTCAGCGTCGGGCGCCAGCCGACGCGCATGGTCTGGCGGTTCTGGTGCGAGCGCTGCGGCGCGTACTGCACCCTCCGGCAGCCGATGATGCCGTCCTGGACGGCGGCGGCAATCCTGCTGCTCGTGGGGCCGATTGCCTTCGTTTTCATCTACCGGGCGATGCTCGCGGGCCTGTCGTTCGAATGGCTGGTCCTCCTGTTCGGGGTCGTCTGGATCTCGTATCCGCTGGTGTTCCTGGCGATCACGCGCTGGGCGTACCGCTACGTACCCGCCCCTCAATGACCGCCAACGCGAGGCGCAAATGAACCAGCAGGAAAAAGTCAGTCGCTTCCGCGCGCTGCACGCCGGGCCGCGCGCCTTCGTCATCCCCAATCCCTGGGATGCCGGCTCGGCGCGCGTGCTCGCCGGCCTGGGCTACCAGGCGCTCGCCACCTCGAGCGGCGCCTGCGCCGGCGTGCTCGGCCGGCGCGACGGCCGCGTGACGCGCGACGAAGCATTGGCGCATGCGCAGGCCATCGTCGCCGCCGTCGACCTGCCGGTGTCGGCGGATCTGGAGAAATGCTTCGCCGATGCGCCGCGCGAGGCAGCGGAGACCATCCGTCTCGCTGCCGGGATCGGTCTCGCCGGCGGCTCGATCGAGGATGCGAGCGGCAATAAGGACAAGCCGATCTACGATTTCGCGCAGGCGGTGGAGCGCGTTGCCGCGGCTGCCGAGGTGGCGAAGAAAGCGGGCTTCGTCCTGACGGCGCGGACCGAGAACTACCTGCGCGCCAAGCCCGACCTCGACGACACCATCAAGCGCCTGCAGGCGTTCGAGCAGGCCGGGGCGGACGTGCTCATGGCGCCCGGGCTTCCCGACCTCGAGGCGGTGCGCGCGGTGTGCGCAGCGCTTAAGAGGCCGTTCAACTTCATGGCCGGCATGCGCGGCAAGTCCTTCAGCGTCGCCGCGCTCGAAGCGGCGGGCGTGCGGCGCATCAGCCTCGCGAGCTCGCTCTACCGCGCGGCGATGAGCGGCCTCATTGCCGCCGCGCGCGAAGTGCAGGAGCAGGGCAGCTTTGGCTACGTCGAGCGCTCGGTGGCGACCCCCGAGCTCGCCGGGTACATGAAGGAGTGAAGGCGCCCGGCTCTTCAACGCTCACGTTCGTGCTGTTCCCGATCGCGGTCCTGACGGTTGAATTCTTCCGCGGCTTCCATCTCGTCCCCTGGTTCGCGCCGCTTCTCGCCTGGGGCTTCCTGCAGTACTACCTCGTCGGTCGCTACCGGCGGCGCCTCGGCGGCGGCGGCCCTGGAATGACCGTGCCGCCGCAGAGCCTGGTGACGAGCGGGCCGTATGCGTGGTGCCGCAACCCCATGTACCTCGGTCACCTGATCTTCCTCCTCGGACTGGCGCTGACTTTCCAATCCGAGGTCGCCTTCGCGCTGCTGGTGCTGAGCGTCTTCCGCTTCCAGGGGCAGGTGCGGCGCGACGAAAGTCGCCTGCACGATCTCTTCGGCGCCGAATACGACGCCTATGCCGCGCGCGTCAGGCGCTGGCTGCCGTACCTCGTCTAGTCGAGCTCGACCGGCGGCTCGGTCATCAGCGCGATCTGCTCGCGCAGCTCGAGGATGCGGTCCTGCCAGTAGCGCTGCGTGTTGAACCACGGGAACGCCGCCGGGAACGCCGGGTCGTCCCAGCGCCGCGCGATCCACGCCGAGTAGTTCAGCAGCCGCAGCGTGCGCAGCGGCTCGATGAGCTGCAGCTCGTGCCGGTCGATCTGCATGAAGTCGCGGTAGCCGCGCACCACGTCGGCGACCTGCTGCGTCATCGCGGCGCGGTCGCCGGAGAGCAGCATCCACAGGTCCTGCACCGCCGGGCCCATGCGCGCATCGTCGAGGTCGACGAAGTGCGGCCCGTCGTCGGTCCAGAGGATGTTTCCCGGGTGACAGTCGCCGTGGAGCCGGATGCTCTTGAAAGAAACAACTCTGAATGCTTCATCGACGAGGGACAGCGCCTGCTCCGTGATGGCCTTCCAGGCCTGCAGCAGATCGGGCGGGATGAAGTCGTGCTCGAGCAGCCAGGCGCGCTGGTCGTGACCGAACGTTTTCTGATTGAGGGTTTCCCGATGCTTGAAGGTTTTTGCCGCACCGACCGCGTGGATGCGGGCGATGAAGCGGCCGATCCATTCCAGGGCCTTCGGGTTCTCGAGCTCCGGCGGGCGGCCGCCGCGGCGCGGATAGACGGCGATGCGGAACCCGGCGTGGTGCAGCGAATGCAGCGGCGCGACGACCGGCACTTCGCGCTCGGCGAGCTCGCGCGCGAATTCGTGCTCCTCGTCGACCTGCGCGTCGCTCCAGCGGCCCGGGCGGTAGAACTTGGCGACCACCGCGGAGTTGTCCTCGAGCCAGACCTGGTAGACGCGGTTCTCGTAGCTGTTGAGCCCGAGCAGGCGCCCGTCCGGACGCAGTCCCGCCGCGGCCACCGCGTCGAGGACGAGGTCCGGCGTCAAGCGCCCATAGGGATGTTCTTTGACGGGGGGCTCTTCCACGTGGATAGAATTGTCCTCCATGGCGGACACGAACGTGGTCGAAGTGAACGGGCTTCGCTTCTCCTACGGCGACCTGGAGGTGTTTCGCGACCTCACGCTGTCGATCCCGCGCGGCAAGGTGGTGGCGATCCTGGGCTCGAGCGGCTCGGGCAAGTCGACGCTATTGAAGCTGATCGGCGGCCAGCTGCAGCCCGGCGGCGGCACGATCAGGGTGCACGGCAAGATCGTCCACAAGCTCGATCCGCAGGAGCTCTACGAGCTGCGGCTGCGCATGGGCATGATGTTCCAGACCTCGGGCCTGTTCACCGATCTCTCGGTGTACGAGAACATCGCCTTCCCGATCCGCGAGAACTTCCCGATGCCCGAGGAGCTGGTGCGGCGGCTGGTGCTGATGAAGCTGCACGCGGTCGGCCTGCGCGGCGCGCAGGCGATGATGCCGAACGATCTTTCCGGCGGCATGACGCGCCGCGTGGCGCTCGCGCGCGCCATCGCCACCGAACCGGACCTGATGATCTACGACGAGCCCTTCGCCGGCCTCGACCCGATTTCGCTGCACCAGATCCGCGAGCTGATCAGCACCCTCAACCAGGCGCTCGGCCTGACCTCGATCGTCGTCACCTACGACGTGCACGAGGCGCTGCAGGTCGCCGACTACGTCTACGTGATCAGCGACGGCGTGGTACTGGGCAAGGGCTCGCCGAAGGAGATCGAAACCTCCGAGAACCCGTACCTCAAGCAGTTCGTGAACGCGCTGCCCGACGGCCCGGTGCGCTTCCACTTCCCCGGGCCATCGCTGGAGCAGGATCTCAGGCTTAAGCCTTAGCGTCCTTCGGCAGGAATTTCAGCGAAACGCCGTTGTTGCACCAGCGCTGGCCGGTCGGCGGCGGGCCGTCGTCGAAGACGTGGCCGTGGTGGCCGCCGCAGCGGATGCAGTGGTACTCGACGCGCGGGTAGATCAGGTAGAAGTCCTTCTTCTGCTCGAACACGCCGGCGATGGTGGTGAAGAAGCTCGGCCAGCCGGTGCCCGAGTCGAATTTCATCTCCGAGGTGAAGACCGGCAGGCCGCAGCCGGCGCAGGCATAGATGCCGGCGCGCTTCTCGTCGTTGAGCGGGCTCGTGCCCGCGCGCTCGGTGCCTTCCTTGCGCATCACCTTGTACGATTCGCCCGGCAGGCGCTTCGCCCATTCCTGGTCGGACAGCTTCATGGGCTCGGACGGCGAGGGCACGGTCGCGCCCGCCGGCAGGAAGGTTTTCCAGTTCTTCTGCAGCTCTTCGACGCTTTTCATCTTGGCCGGACCCGCGGCGTCCGCCCGTCGCGCCAGATGCGGGGCCACGAAGGGCGCCGCCGCCAGGAACTTGAGCCAGTCACGCCGCTTCATCCTCGTCTCCTTTCGCTGTCGATGCCTGACAAGTCTACAACGTCATGCTAATTTCACCGGCCCCGGAGGAGCCATGCTGAGAATTCTTATTGGTTGGTTGTTCGCCTTTTCTGCGCTCGCGCAGGAGAGCTATCCCTCGAAGCCGATCACCATGGTGAACCCGTTCCCGCCGGGCGGCGTAGCCGACGTCGTCGGCCGGCCGCTGGCGGCCATCATGGAGAAAAACCTCAAGCAGCCGGTGGTCATGATCAATCGCCCGGGCGCCGGCGGCGCCGTCGGCATGGCGTCGGTGGCGAAAGGGCCGAGCGACGGCTACACCATCCTCATGGGCCTTTCCTCGATCTCGATTTTCCCGGTGGCCGACCGGGTCAACGGCAAAACGCCGGCTTTCGAGCTCTCCGACTTCGCGCCGATCGCGCTCGTCACCGCCGACCCGACCGTGCTGGTGGTGCGCACCGACGGGCCGTACAAGACGCTCAAGGACTTCGTCGACGCGGCGAAGGCCAATCCCGGCAAGATCAACTACTCGTCGTCCGGCGTGTACGGCACGCTGCACGTGGCGATGGAGATCTTCGCCGCCTCGGCAGGCATCAAGCTCTTCCATGTTCCCTACCAGGGCGGCGGGCCGGCGGTGACCGCGCTGCTCGGCGGCCAGGTCGAAGCGCTCGCCTCCGGTCCGGCGGCCGCCATCGGCCAGATCAGGGGCGGCAAGATGCGCGCGCTCGCGAGCTGGAGCACCGAGCGGCTGAAGCTCCTGCCCGACATCCCGACCTTCAAGGAGCTCGGCTACGACGCCGAGTTCTATATCTGGTCGGGCGTGTTCGTCCAGGCGGCCACGCCGCCGGCGATCCAGACGCGCCTGCGTGCGGCGATCCGCGAAGCGGCGACCTCCGAGGAGTTCAGGGCGGCGATGGAGAAAGTGTCGACGCCCGTGTCCTATCTCGACGCGCCGGAGTTCAAGAAGTACTGGGACCGGGACGCCGCGCGGCTCAAGGTCGCGGTGGAGAAGATCGGCAAGGTCGAGGAGAAGTAGCTAGCGCTTCGGCCGGCGGTACTGCGACACACCGCCGAGGCGCCGCTCGAAAGGATCGCGCCTCGTCACGCCGCTCAGCTGCCGCTTGCCGACCAGCCTGAAGTGGCGCAGCTCGTCGAGCGCTTCGGCGACCTCCCAGGCGTTTTTCTTCCTGCCCTTCAGCTTCGTCCCCGTCAGCCAGATCCCCGGATCCAGCCGCCGCAGGTCGTAGGGCACGGAATATTCGCGCAGCGTCTTGTGGTGCGCCCGGTTGGTGTATTCGTGGAAGTAGGACATGGCGAGCTCGCGCAGCGAGCGGTAGACCGGGTCACGCGAACGTAACCCGACGCCGTTAGTCTTGGACATCGCGCCCCAGCAGCCCTGGCGCTTGAAGAGCGCCACCACGTGGTCGTAATCCCGCTCCGCCCGCATGTCGAGCAGGAGCGGCGGCTCGCCGTTCAGCCAGAGCGCGGCGGCGGCGAGCATCGCCCCCTCGATGCAGTGCGCACTGCGCGTGCGCAACACGTCGCGCACCGGCCGGCAGCATTCCCCGTCGAGCTCGAAATTCTGTTTCAGGTCATGGAGAAAGGCCTGAATCTTGCGGGGCGTGTTGAGGCGCTTGAGCAGCCGTGCTTCCGCCGGCGTGAGTCCCAGGTCCATGACAAAAGTATAAGGCGCTTGACAGGCCGTTCGCGCCGGAGAGATACTAAACCCAATGGTTAAGTATTCAGACGACGACCTGGACAGCGTGTTTGCCGCCCTGGCCGATCCGACGCGGCGCGCGGTGCTCAACAGGCTCGCCGGCGGCAGTGTCGGCGTGAGCGAGCTCGCCGCGCCGCACGGCATGTCGTTGCCCGGCTTCATGAAGCACCTGCGGGTGCTGGAGGACGCCGGCCTGATCGAGCGCAGCAAGGAGGGGCGGGTGGTGAGCTGCGAGCTCGACGCCGCGCCGATGAAGGCCGCCTCGGCCTGGATGTCGCGCTACGAGAAGTTCTGGACCGAGAAGCTCGATTCGCTCGCCCGTTATCTCTACCAGCAGGAGGAGCTGCAGATATGGAACAAGCAACCCGGCAAAAACCCTTCCTCAACCTCGTTCGCTCCTACCCGGTCGCGCCCGAAAAAGTCTGGCGCGCGTGGACCGACGCGCAAGCGCTGAAGAAGTGGTGGGGACCCGGCCCGGGCGAGCCGGTTGCAGTGGCCGAGCTCGACGTGCGGGTCGGCGGACGATTTCGCATCGTCTTCGGCGGTCCGAAGGGAACCGACCATGAAGTGCGCGGGACATATAAGGAAGTGGTCCCTCACCAGAAGCTGGTCTTCACCTGGACCTGGCCGAACAGCACCCCCGATCGCAAGTCGCTGGTGACGATCCTCTTCATCGCCGAAGGCGGCGGCACGCAGCTCGACTTCCGCCACGAGCAGCTGTTCGACGAGAAGGTGCGCGACGACCACAAGCGCGGCTGGACCAGCGCGCTCGACAAGCTCGAGCAATTCCTGCAGCAATAACCGAAGGAGATCGATTATGTACGTCGATGGTTTCGTAGTCCCCGTTCCGAAGGGCAAGAAGCAGGCATACCTGAAGATGGCGCGCAAGGCCGGCAAGGTCTGGCGCGAGCACGGCGCGCTCGATTACAAGGAATGCGTCGCCGACGACGTCAAGCCGGGCAAGCACACCTCGTTTCCGCAGGCAGTGAAGCTGAAGAAGAACGAGGTGGTGTGGTTCTCGTGGATCGTCTATCGCAACCGCAAGCACCGCGATGGCGTGATGAAGAAGGTGATGAAGGACAAGCGGCTCGCCTCGATGATGGACCCGAAGACCCTGCCGTTCGACGGCAAGCGCATGTTCTTTGGCGGCTTCAAGATGGCCGTGGATCTGTGAAGCCTTTCGTCATCAGCCGCGAGCTCGACGCGCCGCGCGAGCGGGTCTGGCAGGCATGGACCGAGCCCGAGCGCTTGCAGCAGTGGTTCAGCCCCAAGGGCTTCGGCGTCATCGCCGCGAAGCTCGACTTGCGCGCCGGCGGCACCTACCACTACGGCATGCGCATGGCCGACGGCAAGGAGATGTGGGGGCAGTGGCTGATCCGGGAGGTGAAGCCCCCAGAGCGCCTGGTGTTCCTCAACACCTTCTCCGATCCGGAAGGCGGGCTCACCCGCCATCCATTCGCGCCCGAGTGGCCGGCGAAGCTGCTGTCGACCGTCACCTTCGAGGCGAAAGGCCGCGGCACGCTGCTGACGATCCAGTGGGTGCCCTTCGAGGCGAGCGAGGCCGAGGCCAAGGTCTTCGATGCCGGCCGCCCGAGCATGACGCAGGGCTGGACCGGAACCCTCGAGCAACTGACCGCTTGCTTGCAGAAAGGCTGACGCATGCACATCGAACCCTATCTTTTCTTCGAAGGGCGCACCGAGGAGGCGCTCGAGTTCTACAAGAAGGCGCTCGGCGCCAAGGTGGAGATGCTGATGCGCAACAGGGAAAGCCCCGAGCCGCCGCCGCCCGGCATGAACGCGCCGGCGGAGAAGATCATGCACTCATCGTTCATCATCGACGGCGCGCGGGTCATGGCGTCGGACGGCATGTGCTCGGGCAAGCCGAGCTTCGCCGGATTTTCCTTGTCTGTTACAAGAAATAGCAAGGAAGAGGCGGAACGCACCTTCCGCGCCCTCTCGGAAGGCGGCCAGGTGAAGATGCCGCTCACGAAGACGTTCTTCTCGCCTGCGTTCGGCATGCTGACCGATCGCTTCGGCGTCGGCTGGATGGTGATGGTGCCGGGCGCGAGCAAGCCCTGATGGTGGAGAAGGAAAAACGCTGGTGGGCGTTGTATGTGCTGTGCGCGGGCGAGCTGATGATCGTGCTCGACACCACGGTGGTGAACGTCGCGTTGCCGTCGATCCGGGCGAGCCTCGGCTTCAGCGAGGCGTCGCTGGTGTGGGTGGTCAACGCCTACATGCTCACCTACGGCGGCTTCCTTCTGCTCGGCGGTCGGCTGGGCGACTACTTCGGCCACCGGCGCCTGTTCCTGCACGGCATCGCGCTCTTCACCGCCGCTTCGCTCGTCTGCGGCTTCGCCAACTCGCAGTGGCTGCTCATCACCGCGCGCGCCGTGCAGGGCCTCGGCGGCGCGGTGGTGTCGGCGATCGCGCTCTCGCTCATCATTGATCTGTTCACAGAGGAGGGCGAGCGCGCGAAGGCGATGGGCATCTACGGCTTCGTCTGCGCCGCCGGCGGCAGCCTTGGCGTGCTGGCCGGCGGCCTGCTCACCAGCGCCTTGAGCTGGCACTGGGTGTTCCTGGTGAACATCCCGATCGGCATCGCGGTCTACTTGTTCTGCCGGGCGCTGGTCGCCCACGGCGGCGGCAAGGCCGGGGGCCGGCTCGACTTCGCCGGCGCCGCGACCGTCACGGGGTCGTCGACGCTCGCCGTTTACGGCATCGTCAACGGCAGCCTGCCGCTGCTCGCCGTGGCGGCGGCGCTGCTGGCGATCTTCCTCGTCATCGAATCGCGCGTCGCCGCGCCGCTCATGCCGCTGCGTTTCTTTCGCGTGCGCAGCCTGACGGTCGCCAACATCGTCGGCGCGCTGTGGGCGGCGTCGATGTTCGCCTGGTTCTTCATCTCGGCGCTCTACCTGCAGCAGGATCTGGAGTACACGCCGCTGCAGATCGGCCTCGCCTTCCTGCCCTCGAACCTGATCATGGCGGCGTTCTCGCTTGGCCTGTCGGCGAAGATCGTCATGCGCTTCGGCAGCCGCCTGCCGCTCGCCATAGGACTCGGCCTTGCGGCCTTGGGGCTCGGTCTCCTCGCCCTCGCGCCGTCTTCCGGCGCCAGCTTCCTGCTGCACGTCCTGCCGTGCATGGTGCTGCTCGGCATCGGCTGCGGCGTCGCCCTCAACCCGATCCTGCTCATCGCCATGAGCGAGGTCGCGCCGAGCGAGTCCGGCCTGGCCTCGGGCGTGGTCAACACCGCGTTCATGATGGGCGGCGCGCTCGGCCTCGCGGTGCTGGCGACCCTCGCCGAGGCTTCGGGCTTTCGCGCCGCGTTCATCGTCGCCACGCTGTTCGCCGCCATCGCGGCGATCCTGAGCGCGGCGCTCCTGCGCAACGACTCTCCCAACGAAAGGAAGGAATCATGGGCCTCCCCGTCGTCCACTTCGAAATGATGTCGAAGGACCCGGCCGGCGTGTCGGACTTCTACGCCAGGATCTTCGGCTGGAAGGTGCAGCACCGGCCGGAGCTCAACTACCGGATCATCGAGACCGGCAACAAGATGGGCATCAACGGCGGCATCCTCAAGCCCGATCGCGAGGGGCCGTGGCCGGGCAATCAGATTTTCTACGTCGCGGTCGATGATCTGGCGAAGTACAACCGGAAGATCGTCGCCGCCGGCGGCAAGATCCACGTCGAGGAGCAGGAGATTCCCGGCATGGGCTGGCTCTCGCTCTTTACCGACCCGGAAGGTCGGATGAACGGCTTGTTCAAGCCAAACATGGCCTCGGCGAAAAAGGCGAAGAAGCCGGCGAAGAAGGCGAAGAAGAAGAAATGAATCCCCGCTACGGCTGGGTGATGGTGGCGCTGGGCGCGTTCATGACGTGCATCGCGATCGGCGCCATGTTCTCGCTCGCCGTCTTCCTGCAGCCGATCACGCAGGCGACCGGCTGGTCGCACGCCGAGGTCTCGGCGGCCATGACGATCGGCTTCCTGGCGATGGGCGCCGCAGGTTTCGGCTGGGGCGCGCTCAGCGACCGCATCGGACCGCGCTGGGTCGTGCTCGCCGGCGCGGTGCTTCTTGGCCTGGGCCTCTTTCTGGCGAGCCGCGCGCAGAGCGCATTCCAGTTCCAGCTTACGTTCGGCCTGTTGGTCGGGGTCGCCGTGGGCAGCTTCTTCTCGCCGATGATCGCCGCCGTGATGGGCTGGATGACCACGCACCGCGGGCTGGCGGTGTCGCTGGTCTCGGTCGGGGTCGGCGTGGCGCCGATGACGATGTCGCCTTTCGCCGCATGGCTCATCACGCAGATGGACTGGCGCAGCGCGCAGCTAGTGATCGCCGTGCTGGTGTGGGCGACGCTCATTCCGGTGGCGCTGTTCGTACGTCGGCCGCCAGTCGCACAGGCGGAGCAGGGCGGGGCCGGGGGAGCTCCAACGAGGCTGCGCGACGCCTTCGTCTCGCTGCCGTTCATCGTCCTTGCGCTGACCTTCTTTGCCTGCTGCGCGGCGCATGCCGGGCCGATCTTCCACACCGTTACCTACGCCATGACCTGCGGACTCGCGCCGCTCGCCGCGGTCACGATCTATAGCGTCGAAGGCTTCGCCGGTCTCGGCGGGCGCCTCGTCCTCGGCGTGCTCGCCGACCGCCTGGGTGTGAAGCGCGTGCTCATTGCCGGGCTGCTGATCCAGGCGTTCGCCGCCGGCGCGTTCGTCTTCCCCTCGCGCCTCGGAGAGTTCTATGTTGTCGCAGCTACATTCGGCTTCGCCTACGGCGGCGTGATGCCACTTTACGCGGTCCTGGCGCGCGAGTATTTCGGGCAGCGCATCCTGGGCGCGGTGTTCGGCGCCGCCGCCATGGTGTCCAGTCTTGGCATGGCGGCGGGTCCCCTCGTCGGCGGTTGGATCTTCGATCACTTCGGCGCCTACCAGTGGCTCTACATCTACTCGTTCGCCATGGGAATCGGCGCAGTGGCAATCGCGCTCGCGTTTCCCCCTGTCGCGAAAACCCCTTTCAACCTGAAGGAGATGCCCGCATGACAGCGAACCCCGTCCCGCAAGGAATGCATTGATGGCGCAGAAGATCACTCCCTTCCTGTGGTTCGATGGTCAAGCCGAGCAGGCGGCCAAGTTCTACGTCTCGGTGTTCAAGGACGGCAAGCTCGGCAAGCCGATGTACGACCCCCGCAGCAAGAAAGTGCTGGTGATGTCGTTCGAGATCCAGGGCCAGCAATTCGACGCGCTGAACGGCGGGCCCGACTTCAAATTCAACGAGTCCGTCTCGTTCACCATCCACTGCAAGGATCAGAAGGAGGTCGACTACTACTGGGAGAAGCTCCTGTCCGGCGGCGGCAAGGAATCGATGTGCGGCTGGCTGAAGGACAAGTACGGCCTGTCGTGGCAGGTCGTGCCCGACGTGCTGCTCGAGCTGATGCGCGGGCCGAAGGCGGCCAAGGTGATGGCGGCGTTCATGAAGATGCGGAAGTTCGACATCGCGGCGCTGAAGCGGGCGGCGGCATGAAAGGGACGCCCGCGCTTCACATCAAGGTCGCGCCCGCCGGCGCAACAGTGCGGGTGACCTTCAAGGGGACCCTGATCGCCGAGAGCCGCGATGCGCTGGCGCTGAAGGAAGGCAGCTACCCGACCGTCTATTACTTCCCGCGCAAGGACGTGAAGATGGAACGCCTGGTGCGCTCCAGCCACAAGACGCACTGCCCGTTCAAGGGGGATGCCTCGTACTACTCGCTCAAGGACGGGCCGGAGAACGCGGTGTGGAGCTACGAGCAGCCGTTCGACGAGATGGCCGCGATCAAGGAACGGCTCGCGTTCTATCCCGACAAGGTCGAGATCAAGCCGTCTTGAGCCGCTTCTTCCTTGGCGCCGTGTCGAGCAATCCCTCCGCGAGCGCGAACAGGCGCGCGCCGGGGCCTTCGCGGCCGACGCTCTGCAGGCTGACGCGCGCGCCTTCGACCAGCAGGAACATCTCGTCGGCGAGGCTCTCCGGATGCAGGTAGCCGGCCTCGCGGCAGAGCGCGACCAGCCGCTCGCGGCCGCGGTTCTTGTGCTCCTCGATGACCTTGCGCGCCGGGTGCGCCCGCTCGGGCAGCTCGATCGCGGCGTTGGCGAGGGCGCAGCCGCGGCCGCTGCATTCGTCGGCGAACTGCGAGACCCGGCGCAGCAGATAGCGCAGCTGCTGTTCGGCGTCGCCCGGGTGTTTTATCCGCGCATCGTCCCAGAGCGATTCGGCCTCCGCCGCCAGGCCCTTCAGGTAGGCGGCGACCAGCTCGTCCTTGGAGGCGAAATGCCGGTACAGCGTCATCTTGTTGGTGCCGGCGGCCGCGGCGATCGCCTCGACGCCGACGGCGCGGATGCCATCGCGGTAGAAAAGCTCGCGCGCCACTTGCAGAATCCTCTCCCGCGGCGGCAGCTCGCCTTTTCGTTTCACGCTTGACAAGCAATGTTACCCATCAGTAACATTGATGTTACTCCTCGGTAACATCCGCAGCAAGCTTTCCTGACAGGGGATTACATTCGGAGCCGTGATGCGTAGCTCGCTTTTCCTCTTCCCGCTGCTGGCGCTCGCGCTCGCCGGCTGCGGCCCCTCCGGCGGCGCCGACAAGGGAGGCAAGTCCGCCAAGGGCGGGCCGCCGGGCGGCATGCCGCCGGCGGAAGTCACGGCGATGACCGTGGCGCCGAAGGCGATTCCGGTCACGTTCGAATACGTCGGCCAGACCACCGGCTCGCGCGAGGTCGAAGTTCGCGCGCGGGTGACCGGCATCCTGCAGAAGCGCAATTTCGACGAAGGCGGCCCGGTGAAGCAGGGCCAGTCGCTCTTCACCATCGACGCCGCGCCTTTCGAGGCGGCGGCGGCACGCGCGCAGGCCGACGTCGCTGCCGCCGAGGCGCGCCTGGAGCAGGCGCGTCGCAACGCGGCGCGCTTCAAGCCGCTCTACGCCGAGAAGGCGGTCAGCCAGAAGGATTACGACGACGCGGTCTCGGCCGAGCAGATCGGCAACGCCGACGTGAAGGCGGCGCGCGCGCGGCTCTCCGAAGCGCGGCTCAACCTCGGCTATACGAAGGTGGAAGCGCCGGTCGCCGGGGTGGCAGGGCGTGCGCTGCGCTCCGAAGGCTCGCTCGTCTCGGGTCCCGACGTGCTGCTCACCACCGTCGTGCAGCTCAACCCGATCTGGGTCAATTTCGGCATCGCCGACAACGAGGCGGCGCGGCTGCAGAAGGAAATCCAGGCCGGCCGCCTGGCGATGCCGAAGGACAACCGCTTCGAGGTGGCGCTGATCCTCGCCGACGGCACGCCGTACAACCACAGCGGCCTGCTCAACTTCACCGACGTGCGCATCTCGGCGGCGACCGGCACGCGCGAGTCGCGCGCCGAGCTGCCGAATCCGGAGGGCGTGCTGCGCCCCGGCCAGTTCGTACGCGTGGTGCTGCGCGGCGCCACGTACCCGAACTCGGTCACCGTGCCGCAGCGCGCGGTGCTCGAAGGGCCGCAGGGCAAGTTCGTCTACGTCGTCAACGAGAAGAGCGCCGCCGAGCCGCGGCCGGTGCAGGCCGGCGAATGGTCGGGCGAAGACTGGATCATCACCTCGGGCCTGAAGGAAGGCGATCGCGTCATCGTCGATGGCGTGATGAAGCTCGGCCCCGGCGCACCGGTCAAGATCGCCGAGCCGAAGCCCGCGGCCGAACAAAAACCTCCCGCCAAGAAATAAATGTTCTCCAGATTCTTCATTGATCGGCCGATCTTCGCGGCCGTCCTGTCGATCTTCATCGTCATCTCCGGCCTCGCGGCGATGCGCGTGCTGCCGATCGCGCAGTACCCGGAAATCGCGCCGCCGGTGGTGACGGTGCGCGCCATCTATCCGGGCGCCTCGGCCGAGGTGCTCGAGCAGACGGTGGCCTCGCCGCTCGAGAA
>JAXDQC010000092.1:0-2649 GCA_034668045.1 Betaproteobacteria bacterium
CACCACGTTGCCCTTGGACTTCGACATCTTGCGGCCTTCGCCGTCGACGACGAAGCCGTGGGTGAGAAGACCCTTGTACGGCGGAATGCCGTCGAGCATGCACGACACCAGCAGTGACGAGTGGGACCAGCCGCGATGCTGGTCGGAGCCTTCGAGATAGAGATCGGCCGGGAAGCGCGTGTCCTCGCGGTGCGAGCCGCGCATCACCGTGTAGTGCGTCGAGCCCGAGTCGAACCAGACGTCGAGCGTGTCGCGGCTCTTTTCGTAGTTTTTGCTATCAGGCCCCAATAAGTCTTCGGCGCTCACGCTCTGCCAGGCTTCAATGCCGCCCTGCTCCACGCGCTTCGCCACCTTCTCCACGAGTTCCGCTGTGCGCGGGTGCAGCGCCCCGGTCTCGCGGTGAAGGAAGAACGGCATCGGTACGCCCCATTGGCGCTGGCGCGACAGCGTCCAGTCCGGCCGGTTGGCGATCATCCCCTGCAGCCGCGCCTGGCCCCAGGCCGGGAAGAACTCGGTGTTCTCGATGCCGCGCAGTGCAGTTTCCCGCAGAGATTCAGGACCGATTTTCTTGTCCATCGAGGCGAACCACTGCACCGTGGCGCGCAGGATTACCGGCGTCTTATGGCGCCAGCAGTGCATATAGCTGTGCTGGTGGATCTCGTGGTGCAGCAGCGCACCGCGCGCCTCCAGCTCCTTGACGATCCTGCCGTTCGCTTCCCAGATCGGCAGCCCGCCAAAAAGCGGCAGCGACGACGCGAAGCGCCCGTCCCCCATTACCGGCGTGAGCATCTGCTCGTCGCGCATGCCGTAGCGCCGGCAGGACTCGAAGTCCTCCACGCCGTAGGCGGGTGCGGAATGCACGATGCCGGTGCCCGCCTCCAGCGTGACGTAGTCGCCCAGGTACATCGGCGCGTCGCGATCGTAAAAGGGGTGGCGAAAGCGGATGTTCTCGAGCGTCTTTCCCTTGCAGCTTCCCAAAGACCTGCCGGAAAGACCATAGCGCTTGAGACACGCTTCCTGGAGCTCAGCCGCGAGGATCAGCAGGCCCTTTTCGGTATCGACCAGGTGGTAGGTGAGGTCGGGATGGACGTTGAGCGCCTGGTTGGCCGGCAGCGTCCATGGCGTGGTGGTCCAGATCACCGCAAAACCGGGCTTGTTGATCTTGACGTTGAACGCCTCAGCCACCTTCTCGGGCTCGGCAAAAGCGAATCCGACGTCGATGGCCGGGTCCTTGCGGTCCTCGTACTCGACCTCGGCCTCGGCCAGCGCCGAGCCGCAATCGATGCACCAGTTGACGGGCTTCAAGCCCCGGTAGAGGAGGCCGTTCTTCCAGATGCGGGCGAGCGCGCGGATCTCGGCACCCTCGGTCGCGGGATCCATCGTCCTGTAGGGATGCTCCCAGTCGCCGAGCACACCGAGCCGCTGGAAATCCTTCTTCTGCCGCTCGATCTGCTCGCCGGCGAACGCGCGGCAGAGGGCGCGCTGCTGGTTGGGCTCGAGCTTGCGGCCGTGTTTCTTCTCGATCTGGTGCTCGATCGGCAGCCCGTGGCAATCCCAGCCCGGCGTGTAGGGCGCATCGAAGCCCGCCATGGTCTTGGACTTGACCACCATGTCCTTCAGGATCTTGTTCACCGCGTGGCCGATGTGGATGTCGCCGTTGGCGTACGGCGGCCCGTCGTGCAGCACGTATTTCGGCCGTCCCTTGCAGGCCGCCCGGATGCGCTCGTAGAGCCGCGTTTCCTGCCAGCGCCTGACCCACGCGGGCTCGCGCTTGGCGAGGTCCCCGCGCATCGGGAAAGGTGTCTCCTGCAGGTTGAGCGTGCTCTTGTAATCGACCTTCGTATCGTTCGGCATCAGGTTCCAGTGGCGCGGAAGTGCGCTCGGGCGGCCTCGCAGTCGCGCCGGATCTGCGACGCGAGCTCGTCGAGCGAGGCGAAAGCGGCCTCGTCCCGCAGCTTCTTCACGAACTCGATGGTGAGGCGCCGTCCGTAGAGGTCGCCTGAGAAATCGAAGAGGAACGCTTCGAGAGTCGCCGGGCCGTCGCGCCGCACGGCCGGGTTGATTCCGAGGCTCGCCACTCCCTCGAGTCCGCGAGTTGCTGCACCGAAGCATTTTACCGCAAAGATGCCGCTCAACGCCGGTTTGGGCCGTGCGAGGCGCACGTTGGCGGTGGGAAAACCGAGGTCCCGTCCGCGCTTCTCGCCGTGCACCACGCGCCCGGTGATGGCGTAGCGCCGGCCGAGCAGGCGTTCGGCCAGGTCGAAGTCGCCGCGAGCGAGCGCCTCCCTCACGCGCGTGCTGGAGATGCGCTCCCCACCCGCCTGCACCTTGCGCACGACCTCGACCTCGAAGCCCAGGCGGTCCCCGAGATCGGTGAGCAGGCGCACGTCGCCGGCGCGCCGCGCGCCGAAGCGGAAATCCTCGCCCACCACCACGTGCCGGCAGCCGTGCTGCGCGTGGAGCCTCTCCGCGAAGTCCGCCGGCTCGATCGCGGCGAAGGCGGCGTCGAAGCGCTGCACGAAGGCGGTGCCGATGCCGATGGCGGCGATGGCCTCGAGGCGCTCGGCGAGCGAGGAGAGGCGGGCGGGAGCGGTGGCGGGGGAAAAGAACTCGCGCGGCAGGGGCTCGAAGGTGAGCACGGCGCTTTCG
>JAXDQC010000093.1:0-24326 GCA_034668045.1 Betaproteobacteria bacterium
AAGAAAACCGTTACTGTTCAATATACTGCATCTGATAACTCATCCAAAACATTTGAATGCGACCGGCTCATCGTTTCGATCGGCCGGCTGCCGAATACGGATGGCCTGAACGCCGCCGGCGTCGGCCTGAAAGTGGACGGGCGCGGGTTCGTCGCGGTCGACGAGGAATGCCGCACCAACCTGCCGGGAGTCTGGGCGGTCGGCGACGTGGTGCGGGGTCCGATGCTGGCGCACAAGGCCGAGGAGGAAGGCGTGGCGGTGGCCGAGCGCATCGCCGGCCAGAAGCCGCACATCGACTTCAACACCGTGCCTTGGGTGATCTACACCACCCCCGAAATCGCCTGGGTCGGCAAGACCGAGCAGCAGTTGAAGGCCGAAGGGGTGGAATACCGGACCGGCAGCTTCCCGTTCTCGGCCAACGCGCGGGCGCGAGCATTGGGCGACACGACTGGCTTCGTTAAATTTATCGCAAAAAAAGAGACGGATGAAATTCTCGGCGTCCACATCATCGGGCCGTTCGCCGGCGAGCTGATCGCCGAGGCAGTTGTTGCCATGGAATTCCGCGGCTCGGCCCAGGACATCGGCATGATCTGCCACGCCCACCCGTCGCTCTCCGAAGCGATGAAGGATGCCGCCCTCGCCGTCGACAAGCGCGCACTCAACGTCTAGCCTCCCGCCCTGTCCGGTCGCGCCCGACGCGCTTGTCGGGATCAAGCGCCAGCAGACCAACACGTCGAGGTGGCGGGGGGCTGGCTGGCGCGAGTTCGTCTTGTCTTTGAAGGACGTGGAGGTCATCGAAGACGCGCCGACGCGCGGGACCTTTGCCACCGACGCCGGCGGGACCGCCTACGGCATGCCGCACGGCGTCGTCATTGCGCGCAGCGCCGCGCAGATCTCCGCGCTGCTCAAGGCTGCGCAGGCTCACCGCGTGCCGGTGACCGTGCGCGGCGGCGGGCTCACTACCCAGGGCGAGTCGATCGCCTTCGGCGGCGTCCTCCTCGACATGACCGGCATGAGCCGCGTCATTTCGGTGGACAAGGACAGGCTCACGGCAAGAACCGAAGCGGGGATCTTCTGGGCGAGCCTCGCGGAGCACCTGCGGCGGCAGGGCATGGACTACCTTTCGGCGCCGCTCAACCTCACTTCCTCGGTCGGCGGCACGCTCGGCGTTGGCGGGATCGACGTCAACTCGGCGCGCTTCGGCTGCAGCGCCGACCAGGCGGTCGCGCTGCAGGTCGTGACGCCCACGGGCGAGATCGTTGAATGCTCGGATGAAGTGAACCCGGAGCTTTTCCGGCGCGTGATCCTCGGCTACGGCCAGTTCGGCGTGATCACCGAGGCGACGCTCAGGATCAGGCGCTACACGCCGATCCGCATGCGGTATTACTACTATTCGTCGCTACGCACCGCGATCGAGGACCTGCAGATGCTCGATCGCGTGGAGGCCGCCGACTACGCCGGCATCCTCACCATGATGGACGCGGCGATCAATCTGCTGGTCGCGTTCGATTCCGGCGAGCGCGAAGCCGCTTTCGACGCGAAATGGCATTCCCGCCTGCGTGGCATGGGCGAGACCGCCTTCGCGGCCCGGACATTTCTCTCGTATCTCATCCGGCCGTGGCGCTGGGGCGAGGCGCTGTTCCTGCGGGCGAGGAAACGGCAGCTGTTCCCCGAGTTCAGCCGCCTCGAGCACATGCGCGACGGAAGGATGGAGGACCGCAGCGTGGTGTTCTCGCGCGCGGTCTGGAAGTTCTGGGGCGGCCGGCAGATGGTGATCCCGGATCTCGCCACCTCGAGCGCGAAATTCGCCGAGACGGTCGAGCGCGGCAACGCGGTCTGCAAGCAGTTCTTCCCGCGCTACACCCTCTATTGCGTCGGCATCCGGCTGCGCGAAGAGCACCGGCCGCACTACGAGATGAGCTGCATCCCGCCGGATGCCGCGGACTGGGCGTACGGCTGCGAGTTCGAGCCGATGATCGGCGACGACACCTGGAGCCGCGACCACCTGCAATCCTTCCAGAACGCGATCTATGACATCGGCGTCGAGATGGGGGCGAGCTACTATCGCTTCGGCGGCATGATGAAGGGCTATATCCGCCGCGTGTTCGGCGACGAGCTCGTGGATCGCCATCTCGCGATGAAGTGCGCCGCCGACCCGGCCATGATCCTCAACCGCGATGTGATATTTTGACGCGTGGAATTTTCTTCGTGCCACGGCTGCAGCCTGTGCCTGCTCTCCTGTCCGGTGTGGCGGCGGACGCGCGACGTGCGGCTGACGCCCCACGGCCGCGCCAAGGCGCTGCAGCACGGCGCGGTCGCAGCCGATCTGCGCGCATCGATCGCGAGCTGCACGCTGTGCGGAGCGTGCGAGCCCGCATGCCCCGAGGAGATCCCGCTGGTCGACATGATCCTGGCGCTGCGCCGGTCGCAGCCTCTGCCGTGTGAATCTGCCGAAGTGACGACGCAAGCCGCAGCCGCCGCCGAAAACGTCCTTCTTCCGGGCGAGGCGCTGAGGCAGGACTCGGAGCGGCTGAAGCGCATCGCGTCGCTGCTCGACATCGCGGTTGCGGCGGATGACGGTTCGGATATCTCTCGCGCTATCGAATGCGGCGCTGCGCTTGCCTCGAGCAGGGTTTCCATATTCATAAGTTCTTTCAAAAGTGCAAAGCGGCTGGTTGTCGCCGACGGCCTGCTGCTGCGCAAGCTGCGCGAGTGGCTGCCGGAAACGCGGGTCGTGAGCCTCGGCGAAGCGTTGAGCACGCTCGACGCGGTGCGCGCGAGACTGCGCGCGACCGACCTGTATGTGATCGAGCCGCGCGCGTTCCATGCCGACCACGCCCGGCTGGTGCGCCACTACGACGGCCTGATCAAAGCCAGAAACCTGAAAACGAACCTGGATCTGCAGCGCTTCGCGGTGCCGACCTGCGCGTCCAGCGCGGCGAAGAGCGTTGACCCGCTCGACCAGGCGCGCTGGATTCTCGAAGGGCGCGCCTTCGAGCGCGTGGTGGTGGAAGATGCGGCCGACTGCGCCGTGTTCGCGCGGGTGACGGACCGCCAGGTCCTGCACCTAGGCGACCTGTGAGAACCGTCGATACTCTCATCGTCGGCGCGAGTCTGGCCGGCGCGGCGGCGGCCAAGCGCAACGTGGACGCGGGCCTGGAGACCGTGATCCTCGACCGCAAGGAATTGCCGCGGCACAAGATCTGCAGCGGCATCCTCTCGCCGCGCGGCCACCGCTTCCTGATCGAGAATTTCGGACCGCTGCCGCGCGAGGCGCTGCACGAGCCGACCTCGTGCCGCGGGGTGACGTTCCATTTCCCCTGCCTGATCCCGCTCTCTATGGATTTCTTCGGCGGACCCACGCCGCACCTGCACCGGAAATACTCGGACCACTGGGCGATCAAGCGCAGCGGGGCCGAGGTTCACGACCGCACGTCCTTCGTCGGCCTGGAGGATCACGGCGATCATGTCATCGTCCATGCCCGGCAATCCGGAAATCCGGTTTCCTACAAGGCAAGGCAGGTGATCGGCGCCGACGGCCCGAGCTCGCTCGTCATCCGCTCGATCTATCCCGACTATCCGAAGCAGATCCCGTGGTTCTTCGTCGGCCAGAAGTTTCACGACATCGTCGACTGCCCGCTCGACCCGGACTACTTCCACTTCTGGTTCCATCCGGAGCTCGGGCACTACACGTGGAGCCACGCGCGCGACGGGCGGCAGATCGTCGGCGTCGGCTTCAAGCGCGGCGACAATTTCGAGTCGCGCCACCGCCAGGTGAAGCAATATCTGGAGGACAAGCACCAGGTGCGCCTCGCCAGGCACGAGGAAGAGGAAGGCTGCGCCGAGAATTTCGGTCCGTCGCTCATCAACCGCTACGTGTTCGGCAAGGGCAACGTGCTGATCACGGGCCAGGCGACCGGCTTCCTCAACATGATCGGCGAAGGCATGAGCTGCGCGCTGCATTCCGGCGCGATCGCCGGCGAGGCCGTGGTCGAGGCGCGGCTGCGCGGCCGGCCCGTCCAGGAGATGTACCGCAAGATGATCGCTTCGGAAGTGCGCCGCACCACCGACCAATGGAACCCGCTCAGGATCGCGTTCGGCAAGCCGCACGAGGCGGACTTCCCGGCGGCGCTGATGAAGCTCTCCTGGCGCGAGCGCGGCCTGGTGCTGCGCGACATGTGGAACTTCCTCCTCCTCTACAAGGAGTTCAAGTGGGGGCGGGAGATCGCCGCGCTCGCCGGGCAACGGCTGTTCAGCGCCGGCTATTCGGCGCAGCGCTGGCTCTGAGCGACGTCGTTTCCCTGTATGAGGAGAACCTCGCAAAGCGGGGCTTCGTCGTCGATCCCTCGCAATGGCGCGCGGTGGAGCGGCTGCAGCAGCTCTATGAGGAGTGGATCGCCTACAAGGCGCGCCGCAGCAACGCGCTGAAGCGGCTGCTGGTCCACCCGACGCTGCCGAAAGGCGTCTATCTGTGGGGCCCGGTCGGGCGGGGCAAGAGCTTCCTCATGGACGCGTTCTATCTCTGCGTGCCGCTGGAGCGGAAGCGCCGCGTCCATTTCCACCACTTCATGCGCGAGATCCATCGCGAGATGAACGAGCTGAAGGGCACCGAGGATCCGATCGCGGCAGTCGCCGAGCGCACGGCTCGACGCTACAGACTGATCTGTTTTGACGAATTCCATGTTTCCGACATCGCCGACGCGATGATCCTCGGCCGCTTCCTCGAGCAGGCGATGACGCGCGGCGTCGAGTTCGTGATGACGTCGAACTACCATCCGGACCAGCTCTACCCGAACGGCCTGCAGCGCGAGCGCTTCCTGCCGGCGATCGAGTTCATCAAGTCCCACCTCGACGTGGTCGGCGTCGACAACGGCACCGATTACCGGCGGCTGAAGATGGAAAAAGTGCAGGTCTATCACATTGATGACGAAAAAATCCTTGCGACGATTTTTTCCGACCTGAAGGACGTGGAAGAGGAAAAGCAGCCGCTCGACGTCGACGGCCGGCAGATTCCCTACCGCAAGCGCGCCGGCGGCCTGGTCTGGTTCGACTTCCTGGTGCTGTGCGGCGGCGCCCGGTCCTACACCGACTACGTCGACCTGGCGCGGCGCTTCCATACCGTGATCCTGTCGGGGGTGCCGCGGCTCTCCGCCAAGCAGTCGGATGCGGCGCGGCGCTTCACCTGGCTGGTCGATGTGTTCTACGATGACCGGGTCAAGTTGATCGTCTCCGCGGCCGCGGTGCCCGAGGAAATCTTCCTCGAAGGCGAGCAGGCGGCGGAGTTCCAGCGCACCGTCAGCCGCCTGCACGAGATGCAGTCGGCCGAGTACCGGAAAAGCGAGCGGAGGAGAGCGAGTGGAGAAGTTCAAGGCATACCTACTCACTGAAACCCCGGAGAGGAAGATCCGGGCGGAATTCGTCGAGCGCACGCTCGACGACCTGGATCCGGGCGACGTGGTGGTGCGCGTCGCCTACTCGGACGTCAACTACAAGGACGCTCTCGCCGCCACCGGCAAGGGCAAGATCCTGCGCCGCGCCTCGTGCATCGGCGGCATCGACTTCTCCGGCACCGTCGTCTCGAGCGGCGACGGCCGCTTCACCAAGGGCGATGCGGTGCTCGGCGTCGGCTTCGATATCGGCGTCTCGCATCACGGCGGCTATGCGCAGTACGCGCGCGTGCCGGCGGGGTGGCTCACCAAGCTGCCGCAGGGCATGTCGCTCTGGGATGCGATGGCTTTCGGTACCGCCGGATACACCGCGGGCATCGCCGTGGTGCGCATGGAGCACGAGGGACTGAAGCCGGGCAACGGCCCGGTGGTCGTCAGCGGCGCGACCGGCGGTGTCGGCTCGATCGCCGTCGCCGCGCTGGCGCGCAGCGGTTATCACGTCGTGGCGCTGACCGGGAAGGAGAGCGAATCGGACTGGCTGAAGAAGCTGGGAGCGAAGGAAGTTCTCCTGAGGCAGACCTTGAACCTGGAGAAGATCAAGCCGCTGGACAAATCGACCTGGGCAGGGGCGGTCGACAATCTCGGCGGTGACGTGCTGGCGTGGATGTGCAGCACCATGAAGGACAACGGCGTGATCGGCTCGATCGGCCTGGCCGCGAGCCACAACCTCAACACCACGGTGATGCCGTTCATCCTGCGTGGCGCACGCCTTCTCGGAATCAACTCCGGCGAGAGCTCGAACGATGTGCGCGAGACGGTCTGGAAGCGTCTCGGCAGCGACCTCAAGCCGCCGCTGCTCAAGGAGATGTGCCGCACCATCCCGTTCGACAAGCTGCCTTCGGCCTTCGACGATTTCATCGCCGGTAAGGTGACGCGCCGGACAGTTGTCGACCTGAACGAATGAAGTATCAGGAGTTTCATCGCCGTTCGCTACAGGACCGCGAAGGTTTTTGGGCGGAGGAAGCGAAGCTCATCGACTGGCACAAGCCGTTCAAGCAGGTCCTGGACTATTCGAAGCCGCCGTTCGCGAAATGGTTCGTCGGCGGTGAGACCAACCTCTGCCACAACGCGGTCGACCGCCACCTGGCGAAGCGGGCCGACCAGAAGGCCCTGATCTGGATTTCGACCGAAGTCGATCAGAGCCGCAGCTTTACCTACAGAGAACTATTCGAAGAAGTCAACCGCGTCGCCGCGATGATGCAGTCGCTGGGCGTGAAGCGCGGCGACCGCGTCATCGTCTACATGCCGATGGTCCCCGAGGCGGTGTTCGCGATCCTCGCCTGCGCGCGCATCGGCGCCGTCCACTCGGTGGTGTTCGGCGGCTTTGCGGCGGCGAGCCTCGCTGCGCGCATCGACGACGCAAAGCCGTCGCTGATGATCACCGCCGACGGCGGCAGCCGCATGGGCAAGGTGGTGCTCTACAAGTCGCTGGTCGACGAATCGCTCAAGCTCGCCAGGCATCCGCCGAAGAAAGTCCTGCTTTTCAATCGAGGATTGGACGCTTCACTCACTCTAGTTGCGGGACGAGACAGCGACTGGAAGGCGCTACGGAAAGACATTTCAAGCAAGACAGTCCCGTGCGAGTGGCTTGAATCAAGCACCCCGTCCTACATCCTCTACACCTCGGGCACGACTGGCCACCCGAAGGGCGTGCAGCGCGACGTCGGCGGCTACGCGGTCGCACTGGCTTCGTCGATGAAGCGCATTTTCTGCGGCGAGCCGGGCGAGACGATGTTCACCACGTCCGACATCGGCTGGGTGGTCGGGCACTCCTACATCATCTACGCGCCGCTCATCGCCGGCATGACGACGATCCTCTATGAAGGCGTGCCGATCCGGCCCGACGCCGGGGTATGGTGGAAGATCGTGCAGGACCACAAGGTGGCGGTGATGTTCTCCGCGCCGACCGCGATCCGGGTCCTGAAGAAGCAGGACCCGGCGTTCCTGAAGAAGTACGACGCCTCCTCGCTCAAGCACCTCTTTCTCGCCGGCGAGCCGCTCGACGAGCCGACGCATACCTGGATCACGCAATCTCTCGGCAGGCCGGTGATCGATCATTACTGGCAGACCGAGACGGGCTGGCCGCTGCTATCCGCAGTCCCGGGGGTGGAGAAAACGCCGCTCAAGATGGGCTCGCCGAGCTTTCCGGTTTACGGCTACGACGTTCACCTCCTCCACGAGCAGACCGGAAAGCCGGTCGCCGACGGCGAGAAGGGCGTCGTGACGATCACGCCGCCGCTGCCGCCCGGATGCATGACGACCGTCTGGGGCGACGACCGGCGTTTCGTGCAGACCTATTTCAGGGACTTCAAGAACATCTACTCGACCTTCGACTGGGGCATTCGCGACAAGGACGGCTACTACTTTATCCTCGGCCGCACCGACGACGTCATCAACGTCGCCGGCCACCGCCTCGGCACGCGCGAGATCGAGGAGGCGGTGAGCATGCATTCGAACGTCGCGGAATGCGCGGTGGTCGGCGTTGTTGACTCCCTGAAGGGCCAGATGCCCCTTGCCTTTGTTGTCTTGAAAGACGCTTCCAAACCCACTTCGCAAGAGGAAATCATGCAGACGGTCGACAAGCAGCTGGGCGCGATCGCGAGACCGAAGGCGGTCTACTTCGTGACCCTGCTGCCGAAAACGCGCTCGGGCAAGACGCTGCGGCGCTCGATCCAGGCGCTCGCCGAGGGCCGCGACCCGGGCGATCTGACTACAATCGAAGATCCCAACGCGCTCGAACAGATAAGGAAAGCCCTGCAGACATGAAGACCCGGCCGATGCTCACCCTCGACGACTGCCGCAAGATCAGCGCCGCCGCCGAGGCCGAAGCGAAGAAGAACAACTGGATCGTGGCCATCGCCATCCTCGACGACGGCGGCCATCTGCTGCACCTCATCCGCATGGACGGCGCGTCGCCGTTCAACGCGCGTACCGCCATCGCCAAGGGCAAGACCGCCGCCGAAACGCGCCGCTCGACGCTAGTGTGGGAGGAGCGCATCAAGGCTGGCCGCAATTCCATGCTCGGCATGCCCAAGATCACGCCGGTTCAGGGCGGCCTGCCGATCGTGGCGGAAGGTGTTTGTGTCGGCGGAATCGGCGCGTCCGGGGTGCAGTCGCACGAGGACGAGCAGATCGTTGCCGCGGGCATCAAGGCTTTAGGACTGTAGTCAACCAAAGAGGGGAGTTAACAATGCTTCGTTTCAGCTCATTTGCAGTGTTCATGTTCGCGACGTCCGCAGTCTTCGCGCAGTTCCCGGCGGATCCGGCCAATCCTAACGAAACGCTGGCGGAGAAGGCGAGCTTCATGCCGTATGGGGAACCGATCAAGCTTGAGCAGGCGAAGAAGGCTGCCGATGCCGCGCTCGCCGACGCTACCAAGCGCGGCTGGCCGATGTGCATCGCGGTGGTCGCCCCGAGCGGTGACCTGGTCTATTTCGTGAAGATGGACGACTGCCAGTACGCCTCCATCGCTATCGCGCAGCACAAGGCGAAGGCGGCAGCCACGTTCCGCCGCGCGACAGTCAATTTCGAGCGGCTGCTCGGCCGGGGTCCGTTCTTCAGCTACCTGACAACGCTCGACGGCGTCATCGCGTCGCGCGGCGGAAACCCGATCGTCGTGAACGGCAAGATCATCGGCGCGATCGGCGTGTCCGGCGGGTCCGGGGCGCAGGACGACGTCGTCTCTCTGACCGGCGTCGGCGCGGTCAAGTAGGCGGTTGAAGGTCCTGGTCGCGGGCGCGGGGATCGGCGGCCTCACCGCCGCCCTCGCGCTGCTCAAGCGCGGCATCGATGTCGAGGTCTACGAGCAAGCCGGAGAGTTGAAGGAGGTGGGGGCGGGGGTGCAGTTGAGCGCGAACGGCACCCGCGTCCTCCACCTGCTCGGCGTCGGCGAGGCGCTGCGGGCACTGTCCTGCGAGGCGGTCGGCAAGGAAGTCCGGCTCTGGAGCACCGGCGAGACCTGGAAGCTCTTCGATCTGGGCGCCGAGTCGATCGCGCGCTACGGCTTTCCTTACTACACCGTTTACCGGCCAGACCTCCTCACGGTCCTGGCTGACGCTGTGCGGGCCGAAAAGCGGGATGCGATTCGGCTCGGGATGAAGGTCATCGGCTTCACGCAAGGGAGCCGCGTAAAGCTGCAATTCGAGAGCCATGAAGCTGAAGGCGATGCTCTTATCGGCGCCGACGGCGTGCACTCGCGTCTCCGCCAGGCGCTCTTCGGCCCGGACAAGCCGGCATTCACCGGCAATATCGCCTGGCGCGGCATCGCGCCGATGGAGAAGCTGCCGGCGCACATGGCGCGCCTGGTCGGCACCAACTGGATCGGCCCGGGCGGCCACATCGTCCACTACCCGCTGCGCGGCGGGACGCTGATGAACTTCGTCGGCATCCGCGAGCGCGCCGACTGGCAGGTCGAATCCTGGAGCGCCAGGGGAACGAGCGAAGAGGTGCTCGCCGACTTTCGCGGCTGGAACGAGGATATCCAGACGCTGATTCGCAACCTCGCGACGCCCTACAAGTGGGCGCTGATGGTGCGCGAGCCGATGCCGAAGTGGAGCGTCGGACGCGTCACGCTGCTCGGCGATGCCTGCCATTCGATGCTGCCGATGCTCGCCCAGGGCGCCGTGATGGCGATCGAAGACGGCTACATCCTGGCGCGCTGCCTGGCGGACACGAAGGGAGTGCCGGAGGCGCTGTCGCGCTACGAGGCGGCGCGCCGCGAGCGTACCCGCAAAGTCGTCGAAGGCTCGGCCGCCAACGCGAAGCGCTTCCACAATCCGCAGCTCGCCGACCCGGCTGAAGCGAAGAAGTATGTCGACCGCGAGTGGGATCAGTCGCGGGTCGCCGAGCGCTATGAATGGCTGTTCCGCTACGACGTTACACAGGTGCCGGTGTGACGCGCCGGATCGTCACGGGTCACGATGCCAGGGGCAAAGCCGTGATCCTGCACGACAGCGCGGCGCCGAACGTGAAACGCCGGCCCTCCGGGCTGGTCTCGACGTTGCTATGGACCACCGACGAATCGCCGGCGGACGTGAGCCGGAAAGACGACCGTGCGGCGCGCGAGATCGGCATTCCGCCGCCCGCTGGCGGCTCGATCTTCCGCATCGTCGACTTCCCGCCGGGCGCGAAGGGCGAAATGCACCGGACGCGCAGCATCGACTACGCGGTGGTGATCGAAGGGGAAATCGACATGCTCCTGCCCGAAGGGGAGGTGCACCTGCGCGCCGGCGACGTGCTGGTGCAGCAGGCGACCGACCATGCCTGGGAAAATCGCGGCCGGGCAAACTGCCGCATCGCTTTCATCCTCATCGACGCGAAGGCATAATCGGTCGATGAACGTGCTCGGACGCCTGCTGATCGCCGCGCTGTTCGTCGTCTCCGGCATCTGGAAGATCACGCATTTCTCGACCACGGCGGCGTATTTCGTCCGCGTCGGCATGCCGGTCGGCGAGGCGGCGGCCGTCCTGGCGATCGTCATCGAGCTCGGCGGCGGCCTCTTGCTGGCCATCGGCTGGCGGCAGCGCTGGATCGCCTTGCTCCTCGCCGTCTTCGTCGTCGTCGCCACCGGGCTCGCCCACCGCTTCTGGGAGGTTGACCCGTCGCGCTTCTTCGGCGAGATGAACAACTTCCTCAAGAACCTCGCCATCATCGGCGGCCTGCTAATCCTGTCTGCGCGTGGCAAGGCTTGAGCGACCCGACGCGCCGCTGATCGCGGCGCTCGAGCGCGCCCGCATCCATCCGCTCTGGGATCGCTACCAGCGCATCACGCCCATGGCGCCGCTGGCGAGGGATGCGCCGATGCACTGGCGCTGGCGCGACATCGAGCCCTTCACCGAACGCGCGGCGAGCGAAGTCGGCATCGAGGACGTGGAGCGGCGGGCATTGATTCTCGCCAACCCGGCCTTCGATGGCGCGACGGTCACGACGCAGAACTTGATCGGCGCTTTCACCGTGCTCGAGCCCGGCGACAAGGCGGTGCCGCACCGGCACACCGCCGCGGCGATCCGGTTCGCGACGCGCGCCGAGGGCGCGGTGACCATCGTCAATGGCCGGCGCTGCGAAATGCACGAGGGCGACCTGGTGCTCACGCCGCCGATGTGCTGGCACGGCCACATCAACCAGGGCAAGCAGCGCACCGTCTGGTTCGACGCCGCCAACATGCCGGCGATCTGCAACCTCGACGCGAGCTTCTTCGAGCCGGGCCGGCGCGACGATGGACGCTTCTGGGAGGTCGGTACGGAAGGCTCGGCGGAATACCGCTTTCCCTGGGACGACGCCGTACGCGGCCTCGCGCCGGCCGTCGACGGTTCGCAAACTTACCGCTATACGAAGGGCGGCGGCTCGGTCATGCCCACCCTGGACCTGTTTCTGAAGAGAATCAGCCAGAAAACGAAGGAAACCCGCTCGACCTGCAGCGCCGTCTGCCTGGCCGTCTCGGGGGAAGGCCGCTCGCAGGTCGGCGATCAGGTGTTCGAGTGGTCGAAGCACGACGTATTCACCGTGCCGCACTGGACCTGGGCGAGCCACCAGGGCAAGGGCGACCTTTTCATCGTCACCGACCGCGCGATCTACGAGCGGCTGGAGCTGCTGCGCGAAGAAGTCCGGTGATCGGCGCCGCGCTGCGGCGCGTCGAGGACGAGCGCTTTCTCGCCGGATCCGGCCAGTTCATCGCCGACCTGTCGTTTCAAAACGAGCTGCATTGCGTGTTCGTGCGCTCGCCGCATGCGCATGCCCGCATTCGCTCGATTCGATCGACCGCGGGCATCGTGTTCACGGGAAAGGATCTCGACGGCATCAAGCCGATGCGCTGCGGCTGGGTATTGCCCGGAATGAAGGAACCGCCGCGCTGGGCGCTGGCGCGCGATGTCGTACGCCACGTGGGCGAGCCGGTGGCGATGGTGCTCGCCGACTCGCGCCCGGCCGCCGAGGACGCCGCGGAGGAGGTAAGCGTCGACTATGAGCCGTTACCGCTCATCGACGGCGAGCGTTCTTTCACCTGGACGCGCGGCGAGCGGCAGGCGGTCGAGCGGGCGATGGCGGGGGCGAGCCGCAAGGTTGAGGTGGAGCTGGTCAATAACCGGCTGTGCGGTGCGGCGATCGAGACCCGCGGCGCGGCCTCGACCGGCCACACGCTCTATGTCGGCACGCAGGCGCCGCACCATATCCGCCGCTACGTTTGCGAGGAGCTGGGCCTCGAGGAGGCGAATCTTCGCGTGGTCTCGCGCGACGTTGGCGGCGGCTTTGGCTACAAGGGAAAGCATTACCCGGAGGAGACGCTGATCGTCTGGGCGGCGCGGCGCCTGCGCCGCCCGGTGAAATGGATCGCGGGCCGCAACGAGTCGTTCCTCTCCGATACGCAGGGCCGCGACCACGCCACGCGCGCCACGCTCGGCCTCGACGACCAGGGCCATTTTCTCGCCCTGCACGTCGAGACGCGGGCAGACCTCGGCGCCTACGTCTCGAGCTTCGGCGCCGCGATCGCCGGGCCCATCTACAGCGCGCTGCTCGCGGGGGTGTACCGCACGCCGGCGGTGTTCGTCGAAGTGAATGGCTTCTTCAGCAATAGCGTGCCGACCGATGCCTACCGCGGCGCCGGCCGTCCGGAAGCCTGCTACGTGCTCGAGCAGCTCGCCGACAAGGCCGCGCGCGAGCTCGGCCTCGATCGCGCCGAGATCCGGCGCCGCAATTTCATCCCGCCGTCGGCGATGCCGTACAAGACGCCGGTCGGGCCGACCTACGATTGCGGCGACTTCCCGACGGTATTCGAACGGGCCCTCAAGCTCTCGGACTACGCCGGGTTTGCCAAACGCAAGAAGCCAGGTCGTGGCATTGGTATCGCCTGCTATATCGAATCGTCGGGAGTTGCACCGTCGCGACTGGCTGCTGCCATGGGCGCGCGGGTCGGTTTCTACGAGGTGGCGCAGGTTCGCGTTGCTCCCGACGGCAGCGTCACGGTATTCCTCGGCACCCACAACCACGGGCAGGGACACGAGACCACGTTTGCGCAGATTATTTCCCAGCGGCTTGGGATTCCGTTCGAAAAAATCAGAATCGTCGAAGGCGATACGGCAGCCGTTCCAACCGGCACCGGGACGTTCGGCTCCCGCTCGGTCGCTGTGGGCGGCTCGGCGCTGCACGTCGCCGGCGGCAAGATCATTGACAAGGGCAGGAAGATCGCCGCCTATCTGCTGGAGGCCGCCGAGGCGGATGTCGAGTTCGAGGCGGGCGAGTTCCGGGTCGCAGGCACAGACCGGAAGGTCACCTTCGCGGACGTGGCGCGCGCGGCCTATTCACCGCACCGCTATCCGCTCGAGACCCTGGAGCCCGGCCTCGACGAGACGGCGTACTACGATCCGCCGAACTTCGCCTTCTCCAACGGCGCGCATGTCTGCGAGCTGGAGGTCGATCGAGAAACCGGCGAAGTGCGCATCCTTCGCTATAGCGCCGTCGACGATATCGGCACCGTCATCAATCCGATGATCGTCGAAGGCCAGCTCCACGGCGGCCTCGCGCAGGGGATCGGCCAGGCGCTGTTCGAGCGCACGGTCTACGACGACGGACAGCTTCTGTCGGCCTCGTTCATGGACTACGCCCTGCCGCGCGCTTCCGACCTGCCGCTCTTCAACTCGGAGACCGACGAGAGCCAGCCGTGCACTCACAATCCGCTCGGCGCGAAGGGTTGCGGCGAGGCGGGAACCATCGCCGCGCCCGCCGCTGTCATGAGCGCGCTGCGCGATGCATTGGGCGTGGACCTCGAAATGCCCGCTACGCCGCACCGCATCTGGCAAGCGATAATGCGCAAATGATCCAGGAGTTGAACCCGGCGAAGCTGGCGCAGCTCTACCGCAAGCAGTTCGAGCTGTGCAAGGTGAAGAAGGGCGAGACCATTGCCGCGGTGAGCGATCTCGGTACGCGCCGCGAGTATCTGCAGTCGGCCTTCGCAGCGGCCGACGACGTGGGCGCCGACATCTACGAGCTGTGCGTCAATTCCTTGCCGTCGTGGACCAAGGTCGGCGTGCCGACCATCGGCAAATGCAAAGGCACGCTCGAGGCGGTCAGCGCCGCCGACCTCGTCGTGGTGTTCCACGTGCCGCTGTTCACGAGCTGGCTGAAGAAGGTGATGGACGGCGGCACACGCGTTCTGATGATCATCGATTCACCTGACGATCTCGAGCAGCTGATGGCGCCAAGCGGTCTGAAGGACGCCTGCAAGCACGCGGAGCATCTCTACCAGAAGACACGCAAGGCAAGGGTGCGCAGCGCCGCCGGTACGGATCTAAGTTACGAATGCGGCGAGTATCCCGTGATGACGCAGTGGGGCTATGCCGACGAGCGCGGCCATTTCGACCACTGGGGCGGCGGCCACATCCATACCTTCCCGAACGAAGGCAGCGCGAGCGGCACGGTGGTCTTCCAGCCCGGCGACATCGTCATCCTGCCGTATTGCCGCTATGTCGCCGACCCGGTGCGGCTCGAGATCCGTGAAGGGCATATCGTCGGCATCGAGGGCGGCATTGACGCGAAGCTAATGCGCGACTGGCTGGAGGACGGCCGCGAGGGCGACAAGGATCGCGACCCGTACGCAGTTTCGCACCTTGGTTGGGGAATGAATCCGCAGGCGCTCTGGTATGGCATCGCGCTGCACGGCGACGCGCCTGAGCGCCATCGGGCAGCGGCGCGCACGTTCCCGGGGAATTTTCTCTTCTCCACCGGGCCGAACACGCAGGGTGGGGGCAAGCGCAACACACGCGGCCACTACGACGTGCCGATGCGCGACTGCACGGTGGAGCTCGACGGCCGTATGATCATCGACAAGGGCCGCATCGTCGACGAGAAGATGAAAGTCAACAGGGAGGCACGATGAAACGGATTCTTTTCCTTTTCTTTTTCTTCAGCCTGGCTGCGCAAGGCGCGGATAAAGTGAAAATCGGCTTCATCAGCACGCTGTCGGGACCGAACGCATCGATCGGCACGGACATCCGCGACGGCTTCAATCTCGCGGTCAAGCTGAACGGCGCCAAGCTGGGCGGCCTGCCGGCGGAAGTCCTCGTCAGCGACGACCAGCTCAAGCCCGAGAACGCCAAGCAGATCGCCGAGCGCTACCTGCAGAAGGACAAGGTCGATTTCATCACCGGCATCGTTTTCTCCAACGTGGTGATGGCGGTGGCGCCCGACGCGATCGCGAGCAAGGTGTTCTTCATTTCGCCCAACGCCGGACCGGCGCCGTTCACCGGCGCGCAGTGCAGCCCGTTCTTCTTCGCCGCGTCGTGGCCGAGCGAGGCCTACAGCGAGGCCGCCGGCCAGTACGTGACCAGCAAGGGCCTGAAGAACGTCGTCTTCCTGGCGCCGAACTACGTCGGCGGGCACGACGCGGCGACCGGCTTCAAGCGCTACTACAAGGGCAAGCTGGTCGAGGAGATGTACACCAAGCTCGGGCAGCTCGACTACGCCGCCGAGCTGTCGCAGATCCGCGCCGCCAAGCCTGAAGCGCTCTACGTGTTCCTGCCGGGAGGCATGGGCATCAACTTCATCAAGCAGTTCGTCGCCTCGGGCATGTCGCGCGACATCCAGCTCATCGTGCCGCTGTGGGGATCCGACCAGGACATCATCCGCGCCGTCGGCGACCCGATGCTCGGCCTGTTCAGCGTCAGCCACTGGTCGATCGACTTCGATAACCCGGCGAACAAGAAATTCGTCGCCGAGTTCGAGAAGGAATACAGGCGGCTGCCGACCGGCTATGCCGCGACCGGCTACGACACGGCGATGCTGATCGACTCCGCGGTCCGCAAGGTGAAGGGGAAGATCGAGAACAAGGACGCGCTACGCGCGGCGATCCGCTCGGCCGACTTCAAGAGCGTGCGCGGCGACTTCAAGTTCGGCAAGAACCAGTTTCCGGTGCAGAACTACTACCTGCAGCTGGTGGGCAAAGGCCCCGACGGCCGCATCGTGCACAAGACCATGGGCACGGTGCTGACCAATCGGGGCGATGCCTACGTGCAGGACTGCAAGATGCAATGAGCTCTCAGGTCTGGATCATCCGGGTATCGCCCGGCTTCATGACCGTGACCTGAACGCCCGGGACAATCTGCGCCACCGCCTTGCGGAAGTCCTCGCCTGCCTCGATGCCGCGCACCAGCGGGTTGTGCGCGTAGTGCACGGGAATGGCGTGCGAGACGCCCAGCCACTGGCACGCGCGCGCGGCTTCCTCCGGCCCCATCGTGAACGGGCCGTCGCCGACGCAGACGATGGCGAGGTTCGGCTGGTAGCGCTCGCCGAGCGTCTTCATCTCGCCGAACAGGTCGGTGTCGCCGCTGATGTAGACGCGCGTGCCGCCGATATCGAGCATGAATCCGGCGGCAGGGAAGGAATGCAGCGTCGAATGAACAGCGGGCACGAGGCGCGCCGTCATTGCGCCGTGCTTCGAGGTGCCGCCGAAGTTCATTCCGGCCCCGCCGTTGGAGACGATTTTCGCCGGCGTCAGCCCGGCCTTCTGGAAATCCGGCAGGAGACCGGTCGGCGCGCGCATCAGGTCGCTCTGCCCCGTGGTCATGACCGGCAGGCCGGCATCCGATAGCGCCTTCAGCGCGTCCATGTAGTCGCCGGCGTGATCGCCGTGGTCGTGCGTGAGCAGGACGAACACCGCTTCAGGGTTCTTGCCCTTCACGTACTGCGCGAACGCTTCCTTGCTGCTGTATTCGGCGGGCTTCGGCACGTTGAAGCGCGACCAGCCGGCGTTGCTCCAGAACCAGGTATCGCCAAAGGCAATCTGCTTGTAGTCCGGCGTCGCCAGCTCGACGATGCCCCCGCCCAGCCACTTGACCGAGACCCGTCCTCCGGAGAGGCGCGCGCTGCCGCCGGTGCCCGCACCGAGCGGGCTGCTGCCGCCCATCGCGCAGCTGCCCAACGCCGCCGCGCCGCCGAGGGCAAGCATCCCCTGCAGGGCATTGCGTCGGCTGAATACCTTCGCCTTGATCATTGGTCTCCTCCTCCTTTTATCGGAAACGCGACTATACGGCGCTCGACGAGGCCTGCAATCTCGTTCTGCGAATAGCCGAGCTCGCGCAGCAGCGCGGCGCCGTGCTCGCCGATCTCCGGCGGGTCGGTGCGCTTGGTGAGCCGCTTGCCGTCGAGCTCGATTGGCAGCGCCGGAATATTCGCGCGCTTTCCCATGTACCGGGTCTCGAGCAATCCGCCGGAGGCCTTGAGGTGCGGGTCGTCGAGCAGGTCCCAGGGCTTGGCGATCGGCGCGAATGGCATGCCGATTGCCTCGAGCTTCGCCGCGAGCTCGCCAACTGAATGTTTCTTGGTGATCTCGTTGATTTTCGGAACGAGCCACGAGCGCTCCTTCACGCGCATGCCGTTCGTCTTCAGCCGCGGATCTTTTCCCAGCGCGTCTTCGTTGAACTCGCGGCAGAACACGTCCCATTGCGTGTCGGTGACCACGCCGACGAAGAGGCGTCCGCCGCCAGCGGTGTCGAAGATGTCGTAGACGCCCCAGGCGGGCCGCTTCACCGACATCGGCGGCGGTGCTTCGCCGGTGAGCTCGTACTGCGCCATGTGCTGCGCGACGAGGTAGGCGGTGCTCTCGAACAGCGCGCTGGTGACGCGCTTGCCGCGCCCCGTCTTCTCGCGCTCGCGCAGGGCGGCGAGGATGGCGACCGCGGCGAAGGTGCCGCCCATGATGTCGACCACCGAGGAGCCGGCGCGCAGCGGCCGGTCGGGCAACCCGGTCATGTAGGCGAGGCCGCCCATCATCTGCGTCACTTCGTCGAGCGCCGGGCGATGCTCGTACGGGCCTTTCAGGAAGCCTTTGAGCGAGCAGTAGATGAGCTTGGGATTTGTTTTCTTCAGCTCTTCGTAGGAGAAGCCCAGCTTGTCGAGTGCCCCTGGCCTGAAGTTTTCTGTGAGTACGTCAGCGCTGGCGAGAAGCCGTAGGGCAATATCTTTCCCTTCGGGGCGCTGCAGATCCACCGCTAGGCTTTTCTTGTTGCGGTTGAACACCGGGAAGAAGCCCGCGCCCGCGGCCTCGAGGCGGCGCGTGTTGTCGCCGGCGAGCGGCTCGACCTTGATCACCTCGGCGCCGAGATCGGCGAGCACCAGTCCGCAGGAGGGGCCCATCACCATGTGCGCGAACTCGACGACGCGCACCCCTTCAAGCGGCAGCACGGAATCCTTTTGGCAGGCCAGCGTCCGGCGTATGCCCGTAAATGGGCTCGTCCGGCAAACCCTGGATCAGGGTCTTCCTGGCAAGAAACAATTTCTCCAGATCGATGCCGGTCTTGACGCCCATGCTCTCGAACATGAACACCAGGTCCTCGGTGATCACGTTGCCGCTCGCGCCCGGCGCGAACGGGCAGCCGCCCAGGCCGCCCATCGAGCTGTCGAAGTGGCGCACGCCTTCCTCGTAGGCGGCGAGGGCATTGGCGAGGCCGAGGCCGCGAGTGTTGTGAAGATGCGCTGCCTCGAGCTTCTGGCCGATTTCCGCTCTCACGCGAGAAAAAATGCGCTTGATCTGGGCGGGATTGGCGTAGCCCACCGTATCGGCGAGCGCGACGCAATCGCAAAATTCGGCTAACGCGGCGGCGATGCGCACGACATCGTCCTCGGGCACCTCGCCCTGCATCGTGCAGCCGAATGCGGTCGAGACCGCGCCTTCGATCTCCACGCCGGGATGGGGAAGCTGCGCGCACCTGCGCACCTCCTCGATCATCTGCTCCGGCGTCATGCGCACGTTCGATTCGCTGTGCTTGCGGCTCGCCGATACGGGGAAGGTGACCTTGTGCGCGCCGGCTTCGAGCGCGCGCTGGAAGCCCTTCAAATTGGGGGCGAGCGCGACGACCTTGAGGTTCTTGATGCCGATCGCGTATTTGACCACTTCACCGGTATCCGCCATCGCCGGGATCAGCTTCGGCGGCACGAATGAGCCGACCTCGATCTCCTGCACGCCGGCAGCCGCGAGCGCGGCGATCCAGACCTTCTTCGCCTCGGTGGGCATCAGGTGGTGCGCGTTCTGCAGGCCGTCGCGCGGCCCGACCTCGCAGATATGAACGGCCGGCATCGCTAGGCGGCCGTCACCGGCAGCTTGAGCTCGATGATCTTCTTCGACCATTCGGCTGGTCCGGTGGTGTGGACCGAGGTGCCGTTCGCGTCCACCGCCACGGTCACCGGCATGTCCTGCACTTCGAATTCGTAGATCGCTTCCATGCCGAGGTCTTCGAAGGCGAGCACGCGCGACTTGCGGATCGCTTTCGAGACCAGATACGCGGCGCCGCCAACGGCCATCAGATAGGCCGCCTTGTGCTTGCGGATCGACTCGATCGCCGTCGGACCGCGCTCGGCCTTGCCGACCATGGCGATCAGGCCGGTCTTGCCGAGCATCGTGTCGGTGAATTTGTCCATGCGCGTCGAGGTGGTCGGGCCCGCAGGTCCCACGACTTCATCGCGCACCGGATCGACGGGGCCAACGTAGTAGATAACCCGATTGGTGAAATCGACCGGCAGCTTCTCGCCTTTCGCGAGCATGTCCTGAATTCTCTTGTGCGCGGCATCTCGTCCGGTGAGCAGCTTTCCCGACAGCAGCAGCCGCTGTCCCGGCTTCCATGACGCCACTTCTTCGCGCGTCAGCTTGTCGAGATTGACGGGCTTGGAGCTCGCGTCGGGCTTCCACGTGACCGCCGGCCAGTCCGAGAGCTTCGGCTCCTCGAATTCCGCCGGCCCGGAGCCGTCGAGCACGAAGTGCGCGTGCCGTGTCGCGGCGCAATTCGGAATCATTGCCACCGGCCGGTTGGCCGCATGCGCGGGGTAGGTGCGGATCTTCACGTCGAGCACGGTCGAGAGACCGCCGAGCCCCTGCGCGCCGATGCCGAGCGCGTTGACCTTGTCGTAGAGCTCAACGCGCAACTTGTCGACGTTGCTCTTGGCGCCGCGCGCCTTGAGCTCCGCCATGTCGATCGGTTCCATCAGCGATTCCTTGGCGAGCAGCATCGCTTTCTCGGCGGTGCCACCGATGCCGATGCCGAGCATCCCCGGCGGGCACCAGCCCGCGCCCATGGTCGGCACGGTCTTCAGAACCCAGTCGGCGATCGAGTCCGAGGGATTGAGCATGGCGAATTTCGCCTTGGCTTCCGAGCCGCCGCCCTTCGCGGCGACGTCGATCTCGACCTTGTCGCCGGGGACGAGCTGCACGTTGATCACCGCGGGCGTGTTGTCCTTCGTGTTCTTGCGGCCGAAGTCCGATTCGTCGAGGACGGAGGCGCGAAGCTTGTTGTCCGGGTCGAGATAGGCGCGGCGCACGCCTTCGTTGACCACGTCTTCCAGGCCTTCGGAGAAATCGAACCGGACCTGCATGCCGATCTTGAGGAAGACGTTGACGATGCCGGTGTCCTGGCAGATCGGCCGATGCCCTTCGGCGCACATGCGCGAGTTAGTGAGGATCTGCGCGATCGCGTCCTTCGCCGCCGCGGACTGCTCGCGCTCATAGGCGCGGCCGAGCGCGCGGATGTAGTCGGCGGGATGATAGTAGGAAATGAACTGCAGAGCGTCGGCGACGCTCTGGATCAGGTCGGTCTTCTTGATCGTCGTCATGCGTGCTTCTGCGGCACCGCCGGCATGAGCCGGTCGCTCGCGGCAATGGCCAGGGCGGAGAGAAGGAACGTGATGTGGATGCCGACCTGGGCGATGATCGTCTTGTCATCATAGGACGCAGCGTTGATGAAGGTCTTCAGCAGATGGATCGAGGAGATACCGATGATCGCGGTCGCGAGCTTCACCTTCAGCACCGACGCGTTTACGTGCGACAGCCATTCCGGCTGGTCGGGGTGCCCCTCGAGATTCATGCGCGAGACGAAGGTCTCGTAGCCGCCGACGATCACCATGATCAGCAGGTTGGAGATCATGACGACGTCGATCAGGCCGAGCACCACGAGCATCAGGACGGTCTCGTTCGGCTTGGCCGGGCGGTGGCCGCCTTCCACTGTCACCGAGTCGAGAACGTGGGTGAGAGCGTTGCCGTCGCCGAACGTGGCCATCACCAGGTAGTAGAGCTCCTGCCAGAAGAGCCAGACGTAGATGGCCTGCGCGACGATCAGGCCGAGGTACAGCGGCAGCTGCAGCCAGCGGCTGGCGAAGATCAGCGAAGGAAGCGGTCGCATCGGCCGCGCTTCGGAGGGTATTTTCATTCTATGATTGTATTCGAGCCAAGGAGGAGACGGATGTCTTCGAACATCGAAACGGTGCTGAAGGAAAAGCGCGTCTTCCCGCCGTCGCCGGCGTTCGTCAAGCAAGCCAACATTTCCGGCATGGAAGCGTACCGCACGCTGGTCGCCGAGGCGGAGCGCGACTTCGAGGGCTTCTGGGCGCGTCTCGCGCGCGAGAACCTGCTCTGGTCGAAGCCTTTCACGAAGACGCTCGACGAATCGAAAGCGCCGTTCTTCCGCTGGTTCCACGACGGCGAGCTGAACGCTTCCCACAACTGCCTCGACAAGCATCTCAAGACGCAGCCCGACAAGATCGCGATCGTCTTCGAGGCCGATGACGGCAAGGTGACGAAGATCACCTATCAGCAGCTGTACAAGGAAGTCTGCCGCTTCTCGAACGCGCTCAAGGCGAAAGGCATCAAGAAGTCCGACCGCGTGCTGATCTACATGCCGATGTCGATCCAGGCGGTGGTCGCCATGCAAGCCTGCGCGCGCATCGCTGCGACGCACTCGGTGGTGTTCGGCGGCTTCTCGGCGAAGAGCGTGCAGGAGCGCATCATCGACGCCGGCGCGGTGGCGGTGATCACCGCCGACGGCCAGTTCCGCGGCGGCAAGGAGATCCCGCTCAAGCCCGTAGTCGACGAAGCGCTCGCGATGGGCGGCTGCGAGGCGATCAAGAACGTGTTCGTCTACAAGCGCTCGGGCAGCAAGGTGCCGATGCAGGCGGGGCGCGACACCTGGTGGGACGACGCGGTGAAGGGCCAGCCGGATACCTGCGAACCGGTGTTCGTCAACGCCGAGCACCCGCTCTTCATCCTCTATACCTCGGGCTCCACGGGCAAGCCGAAGGGCATCCAGCATTCCACGGGCGGTTACCTGCTGTGGGCGGCGATGACCATGAAGTGGACCTTCGACCACAAGGCAAGCGACGTTTTCTGGTGCACGGCGGATGTCGGCTGGGTCACCGGTCACACGTACATCGCCTATGGGCCGCTCGCTGTCGGCGCCACCGAGGTGATGTTCGAAGGCGTTCCGACCTATCCGGACGCCGGGCGATTCTGGAAGATCATCCAGGACCACAAGGTCAACGTCTTCTACACCGCGCCGACCGCGATCCGCTCGCTCATCAAGGCGGGCGGCGACCTGCCGAAGAAATACGACCTCACGTCGCTGCGCATCCTCGGCACGGTCGGCGAGCCGATCAATCCGGAAGCCTGGATGTGGTACCACGAGATGGTGGGCGGCGGCCGCTGCCCGATCGTCGACACCTGGTGGCAGACCGAGACCGGCGGCCACATGATCACGCCGCTGCCGGGCGCGACGCCGACCAAGCCGGGCTCGGCGACGCTGCCGCTGCCGGGCATCTTCGCCGACATCGTCGACGAGACCGGCCATCCGGTGGGCAGGGGCAAGGGCGGCATCCTCGTGATCAAGCGGCCCTGGCCGGGGATGCTGCGGACGATCTGGGGCGATCCCGATCGCTACGTGAAAACCTATTGGCCCGACGATTTCAAGGGCAAGCTCTACCTCGCCGGCGACGGCGCGAGCACCGACGAGGAGGGCTACTTCCGCATCGTCGGGCGCATCGACGACGTGCTCAATGTCTCCGGTCACCGTCTCGGCACCATGGAGATCGAGTCGGCGCTGGTCGCGAACAGCAAGCTGGTTGCGGAGGCCGCGGTGGTCGGCAAGCCCGACGAGCTGACCGGCGAGGCGATTTGCGCCTTCGTCGTTCTCAAGGGCCCGCGCCCCAGCGGCGCCGACGCGCAGCGCATCGCCAAGGAGCTGCGCGACTGGGTCGGCAAGGAAATCGGCGCGATCGCCAAGCCGAAGGACATCCGCTTCGGCGACAACCTGCCGAAGACGCGCTCGGGGAAGATCATGCGCCGGCTGCTGCGCTCGATCGCGAAGGGAGAGCAGATCACGCAGGACGTGTCGACGCTCGAGAACCCTGGGATCCTCGAGCAACTGAAGCAGTCGACCTGAGGGGGGAATACCGACAGGTTTTGTGCAGTGCGGCATTTGAATATGCAAATTTGCGGGATCGCGGGATTGATGCAAACATCCGCTCGGTCAGCATAAAAAGCCTTTAGAGCTGCAAAAAAATTAAGGGGAGGTTCAATGGCCGCAACGACGCAGCATCAGGACTTCAGCGGGGAAGAGAAGCGAGTCATATTCGCGTCGTCCCTCGGTACGGTCTTCGAGTGGTACGACTTCTATCTCTACGCGGTCCTTGCGCCGTTCTTCGCCGCGCTGTTCTTTCCGCCGGGTAACCAGACCGCCGCGCTGCTGTCCGCGTTCGCGGCCTATGCCGCCGGCTTCCTGGTTCGTCCGTTCGGCGCGCTGCTGTTCGGCCGCATCGGCGACCTGGTCGGACGGAAATACACGTTCCTGGTCACGATCATGTTCATGGGTGGGGCGACGTTCCTGGTCGGCCTGCTGCCGACCTACGCGACGCTCGGCTGGGCCGCCCCGATCCTGATGGTCAGCCTGCGCCTGCTGCAGGGCCTCGCCCTCGGCGGCGAGTACGGCGGCGCCGCCACCTACGTGGCCGAGCACGCCCCGAACCACCGCCGCGGCTACGACACGAGCTGGATCCAGACCACGGCCACGCTCGGCCTGTTCCTCGCGCTGCTGGTGATCTGGCTGTGCCGCAGCAACATGGACGCCAAGGCATTCGCCG
>JAXDQC010000094.1:0-21141 GCA_034668045.1 Betaproteobacteria bacterium
TACGTCGTGCCCGACGTGGTGGTGAAGAAGACGCGCAACGTCTGGCGCGCTAGCCTCAACCCCGAGGCGATGCCGAAGCTGCGCATCAACCGCCTCTACGCCGAGCTCGCCGCCGCGGCCCGCAGCGGCCAAGCGCTCTCCTCGCAGCTGCAGGAGGCGCGCTGGCTGATCAAGAACGTGCAGCAGCGCTTCGACACCATCCTGCGCGTCTCGCAGGCGATCGTCGACCGCCAGCGCCACTTCCTCGAGCATGGCGAGGTGGCGATGCGGCCGCTGGTCCTGCGCGAGATCGCGGAGACGCTGTCGCTGCACGAGAGCACCATCTCGCGCGTGACGACGCAGAAGTACATGGCGACGCCGCGCGGCACCTTCGAGCTGAAATACTTTTTCGGCAGCCATGTCGCCACCGACGCCGGCGGCGCCGCCTCCTCGACCGCGATCCGCGCCCTGATCAAGCAGCTGGTCGCCGCCGAGAACGCCAAAGCGCCTCTGTCCGACGCGCGCATCGCGCAGATCCTCGGCGAGCAGGGCATCGTCGTCGCCCGCCGCACGATAGCGAAATACCGCGAGTCGCTGCAGATTCCCCCTGTCAACCAGCGAAAGGCCCTGTAACCATGAACTTGAACGTGAGCGGCCATCATGTGGACGTGACCCCGGCGATCCGCAGCTACGTGCGCTCCAAGCTCGAGCGCGTGACGCGCCATTTCGACCACGTGATCGACGCCCACGTCATCCTGACGGTGGATAAGCTGCGGCAAAAGGCCGAGGTGACGCTGCACGTCGCTGGCAAAGATTTGCATTGCGAGAGCGAGGAAGAGGACCTCTACGCGGCGATCGACCTGCTCGCGGACAAGCTCGACCGGCAGGTGCTACGCTATAAGGACAAGCTGTACGACAAGAGGGTATAAAGCAACCCCACCATGTCCCTGGTCGCCAAGCTGCTCTCCCCGTCGCACGTCGTCGTCGACCTGCAGGCGTCGAGCAAGAAGCGCCTGTTCGAGCAGGCCGGCCTCTTGTTCGAGAACCACGACAAGATCGGCCGCAGCACCGTCTTCGACAGCCTGTTCGCACGCGAGAAGCTCGGCTCGACCGGACTCGGCCAGGGCGTCGCCATCCCGCACGGCCGCATCAAGGGGCTGAAGGAGGCGCTCGGCGCCTTTGTCCGCCTGGCGCAGCCGGTGCCGTTCGAGTCGCCGGACAGCCAGCCGGTCAGCCTCGCCTTCATCCTGCTGGTGCCCGAGAAGGCGACCGAAAAGCATCTGCAGATTCTCTCGGAGCTGGCGCAGATGTTCAGCGACCGGGCTTTGCGCGAAGCGATGCTGAGCGCGCCCGACGCCGCCCACCTCCATCAGCTGATCACCTCATGGCAGCCGGATGCCGCAGGTCAACGTCGCGCGGCTGCATGACGACAACCGCGAGGCGCTGTCGCTCTCCTGGGTCGCCGGGCGAGACGGCGGCACCGCGGTGCGCAGCGATGCGGCGGCAGCCGCGGCGCTGATCGGCCACCTCAACCTCACCCATCCCAACAGCATCCAGGTGATCGGCGCCTACGAGGCCGGCATGGTCTCGGGCTTCGTCGATCGCCTGTTCGAGTCGCGGCCGGCCGCGGTGATCGTCGCCGACGGCGTGACGCCGCCGCCGGTGCTGGTCGAGGCGGCGACGAAAGCGCGCACGCCGCTGCTCGCCTCGCCGCTGCCGGCGCCGAAGGTGATCGAGAAGCTGACGCGCTACCTTGCCAAGGCGCTGGCCGAGAAGATCGAGCGCCACGGCGTGTTCATGGACGTGCTCGGCGTCGGCGTGCTGATCACCGGCGAATCGGGCGTCGGCAAGAGTGAGCTCGGCATCGAGCTGATCAGCCGCGGCCATGGCCTGGTCGCCGACGACGTCGTCGAGATCTCGCGCATCGCCGCCGGCGCCCTCGAGGGCCGCTGCCCGCCGATGCTGAAGGACTTCATCGAGGTACGCGGCCTCGGCCTGCTCAACATCCGCACCATCTTCGGCGAGACCGCGGTACGCCGGAAGATGAAGCTGCGCCTGATCGCGCACCTGGCGAAGCCGCTGCCCGGCGGGCGCGACCCGACCGAGCGCCTGCCTCTGGCCGAGCTCTCGGAGGAGATCCTCGGCGTCTCGGTGCGCAAGGTGATCATCCCCGTCGCCGCCGGCCGCAACCTCGCGGTGCTGGTCGAGGCCGCGGTGCGCAACGAAATCCTCAAGCTGCGCGGCATCGACACGATGGCCGAGTTCCTCGCCCGCCAGAAGCAGCAGATGCAGGAAAAGGAGTAGTGCAGCTCATTCTGGTCAGCGGGCTTTCGGGCTCCGGCAAGACGATCGCGCTGCACGTTCTCGAGGACAGCGGCTACTACTGCGTCGACAACCTGCCGGCGACGCTGCTGCTCGAAGTGGTCGATCTCCTCGCCGCCGACGGCCATGAGCGCGTCGCGCTCAGCATCGACGCGCGCAGCGCCGCCCTCGCCTCGCTGCCCGAGCACATCGCCAGCCTGCGCAAGCGCGGCGTCGACTGCCGCGTCGTCTATCTCGAGGCCTCGCCGGCGACGCTGGTGCGGCGCTTCTCCGAGACGCGCCGCCGCCATCCACTGGTCGGTCCCGGCCGGACGCTCTCGGAGGCGATCGAGCGCGACCGGTCGCTGCTCGCCGGCGTCGCGACGCTCGGCCAGCGCATCGACACCAGCGACCTGCAGCCGCGCGTGCTGCAGAACTGGATCCGCGATCTCCTCGGCCTGGGCGCCGAGTCGCTCAGCCTGCTGTTCGAGTCCTTCTCCTACAAGGACGGCGTGCCGCTCGATGCCGACTGGGTCCTCGATTGCCGCATGCTCGCCAATCCGCACTACGAAGCGCCGCTGCGGCCCCTGACCGGGCGCGACAAGCCGGTGATCGAGTTCCTGCAGCGCGAAGCGGCGGTGGGCCGCTGGCTGGAGGACGTGCGCGGCCTGCTCGAGCGCTGGCTGCCCGAGATCGTGCGCGAGAACCGCAGCTCGGTCACCGTCGCGATCGGTTGCACCGGCGGCCGGCATCGCTCGGTGTACCTCGCCGAGCGGCTCGCCGAAGCGTTCCGCCCGCAGTGGCGCGTGCTGGTGCGCCACCGTCACCTTGCCGTCGAGGACGCCCGATAGACGATCTGCCGCTTTTCCCGCTCAACACGGTGCTCTTCCCCGGCGGCCGCCTGCCGCTGCGCGTCTTCGAGCAGCGCTACATGCGGATGGCCAAGACCTGCCTCAAGGAGGGCTCGCCCTTCGGCGTTTGCCTGATTCAGGAAGGCGGCGAGGTCGGCAATCCCGCCGTGCCGGCGGCAGTCGGTACCCTGGCCCGCATCGCCGACTGGGACATGCCGCAGCTCGGCCTGCTGCAGATCATCGCGCGCGGCGAAGACCGATTCCGCATCCTCGAGCGCCGCGTCGAGCGCGACGGCCTCGCGCGCGCGAAAGTCGAAGCGATCGCCGATGACCAGGACTTCCCGGTACCGCCGGCGAGCGCGCGCTGCGCGCGACTCCTCGAGCGCCTGCTCAACGAAACGCCGGGGGTGCTCGGCGGGCCGCACCAGCTCGACTCGAGCTGGTGGGTCGGCTTGCGCCTCGCGGAGATCCTGCCGCTGCCCATGGAGAGCAAGCAGGAACTTCTCGAGATGACCGATGCCCGCGCGCGCCTCGCGCGGCTCAACTCGCTGCTCTCGCGCGCGCAGGGCGTTTGAAACACCGAAAAACAACAGCGCGGCGCTGACGCCGTTTTTGCGCGGCGATTTCTCTATAATCCGCCGCTTTTTTCCGAAGCGAAATGACCCTGACCGTCGATATCGAATCGCGCAAGCACTATCTCGTCGCCACCGTTTCCGGTGCCTACAGCCTTCGCGGCGCGCAGGACGCGTATGACCGCGCGATCCGGGCCGCGCTGCCGCTCGGCCATACGCGCGTCCTCATCGACGCGCGCGGCGTCAGCGGCGCTCCCTCGCAGGACGAGCGGTATTCGCTCGGCCTGTTCGTCGCCGCCGAGCAGCGGCTGCTCGCGGCGAGGACGCCGTCGCTCGAGATCCAGGTCGCGGTCTGCGGCCACCGGCCCCTGATCGACCCGGACCGCTTCGCCGAGACCGTCGCCGTCAACCGCGGCGCGAAGGTGAAAGTGAGCGAGCGCCTCGACGAAGCGCTCGCCTGGCTCGGCGTCAGCGCAGAAGGCCGATAAGGTTTCGCACCGGCGTCGGCAACGCCGCCGACGCCGCCTCGGCGATGCGCATCCAGCGCTGCGCCGGACCCGCCGGCGCTTTCTTCCGCAACTCACGCAGAACAGGCTGAATCCTCAGCCGGAAGTGGGTGAACCCGTGTTCGATGGCCGCGAGCTTGCGCCCCGTCGCCTTTTTCTCGGGAAAGCACCACAGGCCACCCCAGATTCCGGATGACGGTCGGCGCTCGAGCAGGACTTCATCGCCGCATCGCTGCACCAGCCAGGTCGTTTGGCGAAGCGGCAGGACTTTCTTCGGCCGCGGCGCGGGAAGCTCGTCGATGCGCTCCTCGCGGCGCGCGACGCAGCGCCGCTTCACCGGGCAGCTCGCGCATGCGGGGCGCCGCGTGCAGACCGTGGCGCCGAGATCCATCAGCGCCTGCGTGTAGGGGGCGACGTCCTTCGCCGGCAGGTGGCGCTCTGCCAGCTCCCAGCCCGGCTCGCCGACGCCGAAGACGCGTGCCAGCACGCGCTTGGCGTTGCCGTCGAGAATCGCGGCGCGCTCGCCGAAGGCGAAGACCGCGATCGCCGCCGCAGTCGAGCGGCCGACGCCGGGAAGCGCCTCGAGGTCTTTCGCGTTGCCGGGAAAACCGTTGGCCGCAATGTGCTTCGCCGCCGCGTGCAGGTTGCGCCCGCGAGCGTAATACCCCAGCCCGCTCCAAAGCTGCAAAACCTCGTCTTCTTCCGCCCGCGCCAGGGCGTCGATGCTGGGAAACCGCTTCAGGAATCTCTCGTAGTACGGAATCACCGCGGTGACCTGAGTCTGCTGCAGCATCACTTCCGAGAGCCAGATGCGGTAGGGATCGCGCGTTCCCTGCCACGGCAGGTCGTGGCGCCCTTCCCGGCGCTGCCACGCCACGAGCTGTTCGGCGAAGGACATGCGCTACCATTTTCCCATGCTCGCTTTCATTTTGCGGCGCGTCGGGCAGGCGATCCTCGTCATGCTGGCCGTCGGGCTGATCGCGTTCTCGCTGTTCCGCTACGTCGGCGACCCGGTGGTCTACATGGGCGGCCAGGACGCGACCGAAGAGCAGCGCGTGCAGTGGCGGCGCGACCTCGGCCTCGACCGGCCCTTCTTCGTGCAGTACTGGGGCTTCGTGAAGAACGCCGTGCGCGGCGAGTTCGGCTTGAGCCTGCGCCAGGTGCAGCCGGTCTCGAGGCTGATCGTCGAGCGGCTGCCGGCGACGCTCGAGCTGTCGCTCGTCGCCGCCCTGCTCGCGCTCCTCGCCGGCATTCCCATGGGGATCTACACCGCGCTGCGGCCGCGCTCCTGGTTCTCGCATCTGCTTCTCGCCGCGTCGCTGGTGGGCGTGTCGCTGCCAACCTTCCTCATCGGCATCCTGCTGATCCTCGTCTTCTCGGTGCAGCTCGGCTGGCTGCCCTCTTTCGGCCGCGGCGATGTCGTCATGCTCGGCTGGTGGAGCACCGGCTTTCTCACCGCCTCCGGGCTGAAGTCGCTGATCCTGCCGTCGATCACGCTCGGTCTTTTCCAGATGACGCTGATCCAGCGCCTGGTGCGCTCGGAGATGCTGGAAGTGCTGCGCACCGACTACATCCGCTTCGCCCGCGCGCGCGGCCTGACCAACCGCGCGGTGCACTTCCGGCACGCGCTCAAGAACACGCTGGTGCCGGTGATCACGATCACCGGGCTGCAGCTCGGCGCGATCATCGCCTTTGCCATCATCACCGAGACGGTATTCCAGTGGCCGGGGATGGGCCTGCTCTTCATCCAGTCGGTGAACTTCGCCGACGTGCCGGTCATGGCCGCCTACCTCTGCCTGGTGGCGGCGTTCTTCGTCGTGATCAACCTGGCGGTCGACTTGCTCTACTATGCGGTCGACCCCCGGCTCCGCATCGAGGCAACTTGAGCAATCCCGTCGACCGTATCCGTACCTACCATGCCGAGCTGACCGAAATCCGGCGCGACATCCACGCCCACCCCGAGCTTTCCTTCCAGGAGAACCGCACCTCCGCCCGGGTCGTGGAGCTGCTGAAGAAGTGGGGCATCGAAACGCACACCGGGCTCGCGAAGACCGGCGTGGTCGGGGTCATCAAGGGAAAGAAGAATGGCAGCAAGGGCGTCGGCCTGCGCGCCGACATGGACTGCCTGCCGATTCCCGAGGCCAACGAGTTCGCCTACAAGTCGAAGCACCCAGGCCGCATGCACGCCTGCGGCCACGACGGCCACACGACCATGCTGCTCGGCGCGGCGCGCTACCTCGCCGAGACACGCAACTTCGACGGCACCGCCTACGTCATCTTCCAGCCGGCCGAGGAAGGCGGCGGCGGCGGCCAGGTGATGGTCAAGGAAGGACTGTTCGACCGCTTCCCGGCGAACGAGATCTACGCGCTGCACAATTGGCCGGTGATGCCGCCGGGCAAGATCGCCGTGCGCGCCGGGCCGATGATGGCGGCGACCGACGAGGTGCAGATCACGGTGCGCGGCAGCGGCGGCCACGCGGCGATCCCGCAGCTCGCCGTCGATCCGGTGGTCGCCTGCGCGCACATCATCACCGCGCTGCAGACCATCGCCAGCCGCAACGTCAACCCCCTCGACTCGGTGGTGGTGAGCATGTGCTCGATGCAGACCAGCCAGATCGGCGCCTTCAATGTCATCCCCGAGTCGGTGCAGATGATCGGCACGGTGCGCAGCTTCCGCCCCGAGACGCGCGAGCTCGCGGAGAAGAAAGTCAGAGAGATCAGCACCAAAGTGGCGGAGGCGCTCGGCGCCACCGCGGAAGTCACCTATTCGCGCGGCTATCCGGCGACGGTGAACAGCGAGCGCGAGTCGCAATTCGCGGCGCGCGTCGGCGAGCGCATCTTCGGCAAGGGCAACGTCATCACCGACGCCGAGCCGACCATGGGCGGCGAGGACTTCTCCTACATGCTGCAGGCGCGGCCGGGGGCCTACGTCTGGCTCGGCCAGGGCGGCGGCCCGGGCGGCTGCTTCCTGCACAATCCGAAGTTCGATTTCAACGACGAGGTGATCCCGCTGGGCGCGGGCTACCTCGCCGCGCTGGTGGAAGAAGCGCTACCACTGAAATAGGGAGACATATGAAGAAACTTCTTGCGGTTGCACTACTCGCGCTCGCGCTTCCCGTCCAGGCAACAACGCTCCGCTGGGCGGCGCAGAACGACATCCTCACCTTCGACCCGCATTCGCAGAACCACACCACGACGATCACGCTGGTGATGCACGTCTACGAGTCGCTGACGCGCTATGGCAAGAAGTACGACATCGAGCCCTCGCTCGCGACCGGCTGGAAGGAGATCACGCCGACACAGTGGCGCTTCAACCTGCGCAAGAACGTCAAGTTCCACGACGGCACGCCGTTCACCGCCGACGATGTGATCTTCTCCTACGGCCGCATCAAGCAGCCGCAGGGGACCATGCAGATCTACGTCGACGGCGTGAAGGAAGTGCGCAAGATCGACGAGCACACGGTCGACTTCCTCCTCGCCGGCCCGGACCCGGTGCTGCTGCGCAAGCTCACCGACTTCCGTATCATGAGCAAGGCCTGGTCGGAGAAGAACCGCGCGCAGAACGTGCAGGACGCGAAAGCCAAGGAGGAGAGCTACGCGTCGCGCAACGCCAACGGCACCGGCGCCTACATCCTGAAGGGCTGGGAGCCGGACAAGCGCCTGGTGCTGGCGGCGAACCCCGCATGGTGGGACAGGCGCGAGGGCAACGTCACCGAGGTGATCTACACGCCGATCAAGGCCGACGCGACGCGCGTCTCGGCGCTGCTCGCCGGCGACGTCGATCTGGTCACCGACCTGCCGACCCAGGACGTGGCGCGCCTGAAGCAGAATGCCGCGCTCAAGGTGCTCGAAGGCCACGAGGTGCGCACCATCTTCATCGGCCTCGACCAGTTCAACAGCGAGCTGCAGTACTCGGACGTCAAGGGCAAGAATCCGTTCAAGGATGTGCGCGTGCGCCGCGCGCTGAACATGGCGGTCGATCGCGAGGCGATCAAGCGCGTCACCATGCGCGGCCTGTCGATTCCGGCGGCGATCATGGTGGCGCCGGGCGTGCACGGCCACACCAGCGAGCTCGACAAGGTCTCCGGCGCCGACCCTGCCGCCGCGAGGAAGCTGATCGCCGAGGCGGGCTATCCGAACGGCTTCGAGTTCACGCTCGACTGCCCGAACAACCGCTACGTCAACGACGAGGAGATCTGCCAGGCGCTGGTCGGCATGTGGGCCAAGGCCGGGGTGCGCGCCAAGCTGAACGCGATTCCCTTCTCCACCCATATTCCGAAGATCCTCAAGCACGACACCAGCGCCTACATGCTCGGCTGGGGCGTCGCCACCTTCGACACGCTCTACACGCTGCAGTCGCTGGTACGCACCAAGACGACCGGCGCCGACGGCAGCTTCAACTGCGGCCGCGTCAGCGACGCCAAGCTCGACGAGCTGATCGACGCGATGAAGACCGAGATGGACGTGAAGAAGCGTGACGCGATGATCCGCGAGGCCCTGGTGCGCGTACGCGACGAGGCTCTTTACGTGCCGCTGCATCACCAGCTGCGTCCCTGGGCGATGAAGAAGAACGTCTCGACGCTGCACCGCGCGGACGACCGACCTGAAGCGCGCTTCGCGCGTGTGGATTAGGAGGGTCTGGGAGCACGACCTCGCATGGAGCCTGCGACGCTCGCCGGTAACGGTGATCGCCGCGGCCCTGACGCTTCTCTGCATCGCCGGCGCGCTGTTCGCACCGTGGATCGCGCCGCAGAATCCGTTTGACCCCGCCTCGCTGAACCTCAACGAGGCGTTCCGCCGTCCCGGCTCGCCCGGCTACCCGCTGGGCAGCGACGACCAGGGGCGCGACCTCTTCTCCACCATCCTCTACGGCGCCCGCATCTCGCTCGGCGTCGGCCTCGCGGCGGTGCTGCTCTCGCTCGTGATCGGCGTGGCGCTCGGCCTCGTCTCCGGCTATGCCGGCGGCCGGGTCGACGCCTTCATCATGCGCGTCGCCGACGTGCAGCTCTCCTTCCCGGCGATCCTGATCGCGCTGCTGGTCGATGGCATGGCGCGAGTGTCGCTGCCCGCCGCGATGCAGGGATCGATCGCGATTCCGGTGCTGATCCTGGCGATCGGCGTCTCGGGCTGGGTGCAGTACGCGCGCACGGTGCGCGGCCTGACGCTGGTGGAGCGGCAGAAGGAGTACGTGCAGGCGGCGCGCGTCATCGGCCGCCGGCCGCTCGCCATCATGCTCGGCCACGTGCTGCCCAACGTGACCGGACCGGTCTTGGTGATCGGCACGATCCACATCGCCACCGCGATCATCACCGAGGCGACGCTGTCCTTCCTCGGCGTCGGCGTGCCGCCGACCGAGCCCTCGCTCGGCACGCTGATCCGCGTCGGCAACGACTTCCTCTTCTCCGGCGAGTGGTGGATCGCGCTCTTTCCGGGATGCGCGCTGGTGATCCTGGTGCTGTCGATCAACCTGCTGGGCGACTGGCTGCGCGACGCGCTCAACCCGAAGCTGCGATGACGCTCGAAGTCAAAGGCCTGAAGGTCGAGTTTCCGTCGCGCCGCGGCACGCTGACCGCGCTCGACGACGTGTCGTTCTCGATCAAGCGCGGCGAAGTGCTGGGCGTCGTGGGCGAATCGGGCGCCGGCAAATCGCTGACCGGCCTCTCGATCATCGGCCTGCTCGAGCCGCCGGGACGCATCGCAGCGGGCGAGATCACCCTCGAAGGACAGCGGATCGACCGGCTGCCGCCGGAGGAGATGCGGCGCGTGCGCGGCCGGCGCATCGGCGTCGTCTTCCAGGACCCGCTCACCTCGCTCAATCCGCTCTTCACCATCGGCGCGCAGCTCGAGGAGACGATCGTCACCCACCTCGCGCTCGGCAAGGCGGCCGCGCGCGAGCGCGCCCTGGCGCTCCTGCGCGAGGTCGGCATCCCGGCACCGGAAGCGCGCTACGACAACTACCCCCACCAGTTCTCGGGCGGCATGCGCCAGCGCGTCGTGATCGCGCTCGCCATCGCCGCCGAGCCGGTGCTGATCATCGCCGACGAGCCGACCACGGCGCTCGATGTCTCGATCCAGGCGCAGATCATCGCCCTCCTCAAGCGTCTTGCCCGCGAGCGCGGAACCGCGGTGATGCTCATTACCCACGACATGGGCGTGATCGCCGAGACGTCCCAGCGCGTGGCGGTGATGTACGCCGGCCGCATCGTCGAAGTCGGTCCGGTGCGCGAGGTCATCCATTCGCCGCTGCACCCCTACACCGTCGGCCTGATGGGATCCATCCCGAAAATCTCTTCGTCGAGAACCAGGCTGGTGCAGATCGACGGCGCGATGCCCCGCCTGAACGCCATCCCGCCGGGCTGCGCCTTCAACCCGCGCTGCCCGCGGCGCTTCGCGCGCTGTGTCGAGCAGCGGCCCGACCAAATTTCCGTCGGCGCACGCGCCGCGGCCTGCTGGCTGCACGCCGATGCCGCTCCTTAGCCTGCGCGGGGTCAGCCGCGATTTCGACGTCTCGCGGCCGTGGCTGGACCGCGTCCTCGAAGGCGAGCCGCGCCGCATGCTGCGCGCGGTCGACGGTGTCGACCTGGAAGTAAACGCCGGCGAAACGCTCGCCCTGGTCGGCGAGTCGGGCAGCGGCAAATCGACCGTGGCGCGCCTGATCGTCGGCCTCTATACGCCCACGAGCGGCGCGGTCAGCTTCAGCGGCCGGCGCATGCAGATGATCTTCCAGGACCCCTACGCCAGTCTCAATCCGCGCTGGCGCGTGCGCGACATCGTCGCCGAGCCGATGCGGGTGCTGAAAACGAAGACCGAGGTCGCCAAGCTGCTGCGCCAGGTCGGCCTCGCGCCGGAGGACGGCGAGCGCTATCCGCACGAATTCTCCGGTGGGCAGCGCCAGCGCATCTCGATCGCGCGCGCGCTCGCCGGCGAGCCCGATCTCCTGGTCTGCGACGAGCCGACCTCGGCGCTCGACGTCTCGGTGCAGGCGCAGATCCTCAACCTGATGACCGATCTGCAGCGGCGGCTGGGCCTCACCTACGTCTTCATCTCGCACAACCTGGCGGTCGTCTCGCAGGTCGCCGACCGGGTCGGCGTCATGTACTGCGGCCGAATCGTCGAGATCTCGCCGGCAGCGGAGATCTTCTCGCGGCCGCGCCATCCCTATACGCGCATGCTCCTCGACGCGGTCCCGGACCTCGCCCTCTCCGGCCGGCCACGCACGCCGGTCGCCGGCGAAGTTCCCAACCCGCTCGCACCGCCGCCGGGCTGCGCCTTCAACCCGCGCTGCCCGCACGCCAACGAGCGCTGCCGCAGCGAAAAGCCGTCGCTCCTGAGCGACGTCGCCTGCCACGCCGTCGCGGAAGGCCGCATCACGGCTTAAACCTTGCAGGGGTGCTTGGTGTCCAACACTCATCACCCTTAGGAGGCCTTGTCATGATTCGACTGCGCACGCTGCTGTTTTCGCTTTTGCTCGCTTCGCCGTTTGCTTCCGCCCTCGCGGACGACTACGCCGACACCGTCCAGCTGTTCCGCAGCGCGGAGCAGGACGCCAAGCTCGTCGAGAACAGCTATGGCTATGCCGTGTTCCCCACCATCGGCAAGGGCGGCGTCGTCCTCGGCGCGGCGCACGGCACGGGCCGCGTCTATGTCAACGGGGAACACGTCGGCGATACGACGATGAACCAGCTTACGGTGGGCCCGCAGCTCGGCGGCCAGGCCTACAGCCAGATCATCTTCTTCGAGGACAAGCGCGCCTTCGACAAATTTGCCAGCGGCCATTTCGAGCTCGGCGCGCAGGCCAGCGCGGTGGCGATCACCGCGGCAGCCTCGGCGCAGGCGACCACCGGCGGAGCCGGGGTAGGGGCGAGCGGCACGCCGAAGCATGCAACGACCGCCAGCCACTACAAGGACGGCGTGGCGATCTTCACCATCGCCAAGGGCGGATTGATGCAGGAGGCGAGCGTCGGCGGCCAGAAGTTCAGCTATCGGCCGAAGTAACCTAGCTCGCTTTCTTGACGATGTTGGCGACGCCGAACGGGACGTGGCCGGCGGCGACATGGGCGCGGGCGAGCTCGATATGCCCGCGCTGGTCGTCGAAGTAGAAGTCCGGCTCGAAAGCTTTCAGGAAGGCGCTCTTCTCCAGCCCGCCCAGGAACATCGCCTCGTCGACGGCGATGTTCCACTCCATGAGCGTGTTAATCGCGCGCTCGTGGGCGGGGGCGCTTCGAGCGGTGACCAGAGCCGTTCTGATTCTGATGGAAGAATTTTTTTCCGTTTGCAATCGATGCAGCGCCTCCAGTAGCGGCTTGAAGGGCCCCGGCGGCAGCGGCTGTAGGACGTTGGTCGTCTCGTGCTTCGTGAATGCGTCCAGGCCGTCGCGCTGGAACACCTGCTCGGCCTCGTCGGAAAAGAGCACCGCATCGCCGTCGAACGCGATTCGGACCTCGTCGGCATGCCGGCTCGCCGCCTGCGCCGACTCGGGATAGACGCGCGCGGCCGGCACCGCAGCCTCGAGCGCGCCGCGGACGTCTGCCTCATTCGCAGACAGGAACAGGTTCGCCTTCAGGGGCCCGAGGTACTCATACGGATTGCGCCCGCGCGTAAAAACCCCGCGCTCGATGGCGAGGCCCGCCCGCTTGGCGGTTCGGAACACGCGCAGCCCGGAAACCGGGTCATTTTTCGACAGCACCACGACCTCGACGCGGCTCGGGCCGAAAGCCAGCAGCTTCTTTACCAAGGGGAAGGCGACGCCCTCGCGCGCAGGCGTATCGAGACGCGCGAACTGCAACGCGATGTACGCCGGCTCGCCGTCGCGCTCGAAGACGTTGTTCTCTTCCTCGAAATCGAACAGCGCCCGCGACGAGATCGCAACCACCAGCTTGCCTTCGACCGAGTACGGCATCGCGCCGCTATTATGAAACAGTGAGGTCCTTCGCGCGGCGCAGGGCATGGTCGAGCGTCGGTACGACATTATCCGCACCGAGCTTCGCAAGCAGTCCGGAGCGCGCCAGCAGGCCCCGGGGCTGATCCCGCAGTCCGGCGAGGATGAGCGCGCCGCCGCGCTTCTGCAGCATGGCGTGCAGCGTCTGCAGCGTCTCCAGGCCGGTTGTATCCATGTTGAGGAGCTGCGCGAGGTCGAGCACCATCGCGCGCGGCACTGGGCGCCGCGGATCGAGAAGGGGGTCCATCTTGCTCACCGCGCCGAAGAAGAGTGAGCCGGAGATGCGGTACGCCTCGACGCCGCGCTCGGCGGTCTCGACCGGCTCGACCCGCGTCAGCCCCGAGATGCGGGCGATGAAGAAGAGGCATGCCAGCACCAGGCCGACCTGCACCGCCACCGAGAGATCGACCACCACGGTGAGGAGGAACGTGCTGACCAGGATCAGGCGGTAGTAGTTCGAGAACTGCCGCAGGCGCGCGAACTCGTGCCACTCGCCCATGTAGTAGGCGACGTAGAGCAGGACCGCGGCGAGCGTCGCCAGGGGAATGTGCGTGGCGAGCGGCGCCGCGACGAGGACGACGGCGAGCAGGCAGAGCGCGTGGACGATCCCCGCCACCGGGGTCCTCGCGCCCGAGCGGACATTGGTCATGGTGCGGGCGATGGTGCCGGTGGCGCAGAAGCCACCGAAGAGCGGCGTGGCGATGTTGGCGATGCCCTGCGCCATCAGCTCCTGATTGGGATCGTGGCGGTCCTCGATCACCGCATCGGCGACGCGGGCGCAGAGCAGCGACTCGATCGAGCCGAGCAGCGCGATGGTGAACGCCGGACCGACCAGCAGGCTCAGCTCCGGCCAGCCGACCTGCGGCCAGGCAAACGGCGGCAGCGATTGCGGGATGCCGCCGAAGCGCGTGCCGATGGTCGCCACCTGGAGCTCGAGAAGCACGACCGCAGCGGTGCCGAGGACGAGCCCGACGATGGTCCCCGGAACGTGGCGCATGGTGCGCGATAGGACGCCGGTGCCGGAGCGCCACAGGCGCGGCCAGCCCCAGATCGCGCCGAGCGAGGCCACGCCTAGCGCGATGGTCACGGTGTCGGCACTCGGTGCGGCCTGCGCCAGCGCGCGCAGCTTGAGGAAGAAATCCGCCGGCAGGTCGCCGGTCTGCAGGCCGAGCAGGTCCGGCAGCTGCGACAGGATGATGAGCACGGCGATGCCGTTGGTGAAGCCGATGACGATCGAGACCGGCACGAAACGCACCAGGTTACCGAGGCGAAAGATGCCCATCAGCAGGAGCAGCACGCCGGCCATCATGGTCGCCAGCAGCAGGTTGGCGACGCCGTAGCGCTCGACGATCGCGTACACCACCACCACGAACGCGCCCGCCGGGCCGCCGATCTGCACGCGCGAGCCGCCGAGGACGGAGATGAGGAAGCCGGCGACGATCGCGGTAAAGAGGCCCGCCTCCGGCTTCAGCCCGGAGGCGATGGCGAACGCCATCGCCAGCGGCAGGGCGACGGCGGCGACGGTCAGCCCCGCCGAGATGTCGCTGAGGAGTTTCGCCCGGTCATAGCCGCGCAATTCGTCGAGCAGGCGTGGCCGGAAATACAGCATCACGCGCTCTATGCCGAAAGGCGCTTTTGCGGCCGCAGGTGCGTCACCTTCGCCTTACCCAAGACCCACGACCGCAATAACTTGATCTCCTCACAGCTGCCAATTCCGCGCGCGCAGATGATGTAGTAGCTGGCTGCGGACGGGCCGGCGGCCTCGAGAGGATCGCAGCGGTAACCCGCGTATTCGCTGACACCCCGTTCGATGGCCATGTCGACTTTGCCTTCCAAGAGCTCGCGAAGGCCTGCCGGCTGGGCGATCCGTACGCCGATCCTTGGCTGCCAGATCCGGAACCCGGCGATGTTGAGAAGCAATACGTCGAACGAACCGCGGACGCCAATCGTAAGCATCGTGAGCGCTTCGGACGGTTTCAGATCCTTCGTAGCTTTCGCGATGCGGGCGAAGCTCTCGCGCACCTGCTCGAGATAGGCCTCGCCGATGTCCGTGAGGACGAGCTGCCTGTGAAGCCGCTGGAAGAGTTGCACGCCGAGGCGCAGCTCCAGGGCCTTCACCTGCACACTGACAGCGCTGGGCGTCACGTGCAGCTCCTGTGCCGACAGCTTGAAGCTCAAATGCCGAGCCGCGGCTTCGAAAGCGCGTAGCCCGTTAAGCGAAGGAAGGAGGTAAGTCATTGCTGCCATTGTGCCAACACGGCCCGTGAGGCTTGCAATAGTTTTTCTAAGGCTGGAGGCTAGAAAACCGCGTTTGAGTCGGCCGGCAGGCTCTTCTACCGTGCGCTCTCCGATATCAGGAGTCAAGCATGCCGCAACCAACTATCACGCTGCTCGAACGTCGCAAGATCCAGGCTGAGGTGTTCATTCCGATGCTGCAAGCTTTTCAGCGGGCTATGGGGAAGGAGCAGGCAAATGGAATCGCCCGGCAGGTCATCATTGAGCTCGCCAGGAAAGACGGCGCGCGTCTGGCACAGCAGTTCGGTGACGATCTGTCAGGCATGGAACAGGTTTCCGGCGTCTGGGCGGCCGGCGGCAGTCTCGACATTAAGCCGATCGAAAAATCCGCCGGCAGGCTGGACTTCAACGTGACGCGCTGCCAGTTCGCCGAGTTTTACAAAGAGCTCGGTCTGCCCGAGCTGGGGTACTTGTTTCATTGCAACCGCGACTTCGCGATGGTGGAGGGCTTCAGTTCCAGTCTTGCGCTGACACGCACCCAAACCATCATGGAGGGCGCCAGTCATTGTGATTTCCGTTTTGTGCGCAAAGATCGCTAAGCGCACCGGGAGCCCGCGTCCGATGCCGCGCGCATTACACGGCTGTTTCGTATCCAATGTCGACATCGCAGGCGGCCTTACCGCCACGGAAACCGACGTTCTGCTTTGGCACTTCTACGAGCACCACCTTGACGGCGATCGGCGGTACTCCAAAAGGGTCTAGGGCTTGGACGATTTCTCTATAGAGCGCCCGCTTTGCGTCCAGCGATCGCCCGGAAAACAACGCGATCTCGATGCGAGTGAATTTGTCCCCAAGGCCCTCGGGCGTGGCGAAGTTCTCTGGCGCATGCTCGACCAAGCGGATGACTTTATCCTCCAGCGGAACCTTGAGGCTTGCGACCAGCGCTCGCTGGACCGCGTCCACGAGTTGCTTCCTCTTGCTGCCGATCCAGCCGGCTTTCGCTTCGATCAGCACATCGGGCATGTCAGACTCTCCTGTGAGTGCTTTAGTAGGGTCATGTAAACTTTCCGGGAATTGGCGTTGCCGTAGAACAACTAAAAATTCTCCATAGCGTTAGGGTTGCGCGTGCCAAAGAAGCGAGTGAGTGAGCCGGATCTCACGGCGCAGCAGTTGCGGGCCGTGCTCTCCATTGCCAAGCTCGGCAGCTTCGTCGCCGCCGCCACCGAGCTCGAAACGTCCCAGTCTTCGCTCACTCGCACCATTCAAGCGTTGGAGAAGGCCTTAGGGCTGCCGCTTTTCACACGCAGCGCTCACAAGGTGGTCGTCACGCCTGCTGGCGAGGAGTTCGTGGCGGTCGCCGAGCGCATGCTCGGCGACCTGTCGATCGCCGTGACGAACATGGCCGACTTGGCGCACCAGCGACGTGGCCGGGTGGTGGTCTCATGTCTCATGTCGGTAGCACACGGCCGCCTGCCAGCTGCCATTGCGAATTACTTGGCCAGGTACCCCACCATCCAGATCCAGGTGCGGGAGGGGATCCAAGATGCGGTGGAAATGGACGTCCGCGCTGGCGTAGCTGACTTCGGCGTGGCTTCGATCGACGACGTGGACGAGTCGCTCGTGCAGCACCGTCTGGGCAAGGAGTCGTTCTACGCGGTTCTGCCAGATGGACACCCGCTCGCCGAGCGACAGCAGATACCGCTCGAGAAACTTAAGAGAGAGTCCCTGATTTCGCTCCCGGTGGGTTCTTATTCGCGCCGCGCCATTGAGGGCGCGGCGGCCAACGCCGGGTTTTCCCTGAGATACGTGGCGAGCGCTACTCAATTTGCAACCATCGTGCGGCTGGTGGAGGAAGGTGTCGGCATTGCCCTTTTGCCGGCCCCGGTCGGACAAGCGAAGGGAAGTAAGGTGGTATCGCGCCCGATAACGCAGCCCGCGCTGTTCCGGTCTTTGGGAGTGCTGGCTTTGAGAGACCGCACGCTCAGTCCTGCTGCCGCCGGGCTAGTGGACGCTATCCAAAAAGTGATGAGGGTGTAGGCCCCGGACCTACGGCGCCGGTGTCCAACCGTTCGGCAGCATTTCACGCTCGAAGGACTCGCGGCCGCTTTCGTCGAACCGTCTACAGAGCTCTTGCACCTCATCCTTGAGCAGCACGATTTGCGAGTACCCGACGTGCTCTCCCCTGATGTAGATAGGAGAGACGGTCACGAGGATGGTCGTCTTGCCGTAGGGACGGGCAACATAGCGGACCGGCTCGGTGCGGCCATCCTCGAACAACTTGAGCATCGCGTTGAAACGCGGATTCGTGATCGCGCGGTGATGGCGGTTCCTTACGTCGTCGCCGACGTATTCGGGCTTGCGGTCTAAGTTGTTCTTCGCCCAGCGGTTGTAGTAAAGGACGCGTGCGCTCCGGTCGATGATCGTCACACCGACTCCAGCATGCTCGAGCAGGCGGTCTGCCCATTCGTCCAGACGCCAACCCTCCAGGACGCGTTTGTCCTGCACCTCGGGATAGGTTTCTTCTCTAACGGGCTTCGTGCTCACGCGCACTCCTCGGCGAGTCCGCGCTTATCAAGTCGCACCTCTATTTGTGACACGGAGTCGTCTCCTGTAACTTGCATATTACGGTATACAATACATATGTCTTGCTGTTATCGCAATATAACACCGGAGTCGCTGCATGCCCGAAATTGAGACCAAGAAGGTCGACTGGCTGCCGGACGAACGTCCCTCGTCGTGGTGGGTTCCGAAGAAGCCTATGGGCTTCAGACACATTGCGCACGCGTTCCTCGCGTGGGCAACTGTCGCCGTCGGCGGCGCCTTCGTCTTTTCCGGCTCGCCGTTGAGCTACATGGTTGCTTTGGTGCTTACGGCTTGTCTCGCGACGCCGATCGCACAGCTGGCCAAGACGGTCGCGCCGATCTACTACTCAGCCTCCGCCGTAGGGCTGATCGTCTTGGTGATTGGCGTGGCACTGAAAAAGTAGATGCATGGCCTCCCAACGTACCGCGGTACCGTCTATCAGTGGCACTGCGGCCACGTGGGCCGCATCTACGGCGCGCTTTCTGCGCCCCCGGGGGTGGTGGAGCGGCCTACGGGAATCGAACCCGTCGCTCTAGCTTGGGAAGCTAGGGTATTGCCACTATACGAAGGCCGCGTCGAACAAGCCGAATTCTACGATCACCGGAAGCGGATGATGGTCGAGACGGTGAGCCAGTTCCTGCCTTCGCCGGTGAGATTGCGGCCGTAGATGAGGTCGACGTTGAACGGGTCGACCGGCCGGTAGCGCACGCCTAGCTGGTAGCGCGGCTGGTTCGCGCCGGGCGGCGCCGGCGCGGCCGCCTGGCCGAACATCTCGCCGGTCAGCGTCCAGACGTTGTCGGCGGTGCGCAAGTCGACGCCCAGGCCATAGGTGCCGTAGTCGGTGCGCAAGGCGCGATCCCGGAGCCAGCCGAGGTTGAGGTTGACCCGCGCGAGCTCGGAGAGCCGCAGTGTCGCGGGCAGGGTCGCGAACACCGCGGCGGTGTCGCGCGCGCTGTAATCGTAGGTCGCGCCCGCGGCGGCGGCGACGCCGAGCTTGCCGATCGAGCTCGGCACGAGATTGGTCTTCACCTTCGGCGTCACCATGGAGTTGTATTCGTCTTCCGAGCGCGCGCGGGCGATCTGCGCGCCGATCTCCACCGGGCGGGAAAGGTCGGCCACGCAGGCCGGGTTTACCGCCGCGATGGCGTCGCGGGCGGTCGAGGAGGAAAACCACGCTTCGACTTTGCAGGACCCCGCCGCGGAGACCTCCGCCGTGTCCACCTGGTAGGCGGCGCCCGCGCCGAGAGCACTGCCGCTAACGAGCGTGAGCGCAAGCGGTAAAATTGCCTTGTGATTCAGGTAACGGTGAACGGCGCCGCCCAGCGCTTCGAACAGCCCCTCGCGGTCAGCGTGCTGATCGAGAAGATGGCGCTCGCCGGCAAGAAGGTCGCGGTCGAGCGCAACGGCGAGATCGTTCCCCGGAGTCTGCACAGGGAGATTCTCGTCGAAGACGGCGACCGCCTGGAAATCGTCGTCGCGGTGGGAGGCGGATAGTGAAAGATACGCTCGTCGTCGCCGGCAAGAGCTATGGCTCGCGCCTCCTCATCGGCACCGGCAAGTACCGCGACTTCGCGCAGACGCGCGCGGCGGTCGAGGCCTCCGGCGCCGAGATCGTCACCGTCGCGATCCGCCGCACCAACATCGGCCAGAATGCCAACGAGCCGAGCCTGCTCGAGGCGCTGCCGCCGTCGAAGTTCACCTATCTGCCGAACACCGCCGGCTGCTACAGCGCCGACGACGCGGTGCGCACGCTGCGCCTCGCGCGCGAGCTGCTCGACGGCCATGATCTCGTCAAGCTCGAGGTGCTGGGCGACCCGCACACGCTCTACCCGAACATGCCCGAAACACTGAAGGCGGCGCAGCAGCTGGTGAAGGAAGGCTTCAAGGTGATGGTGTATTGCTCCGACGACCCGATCCAGGCGCAGATGCTGGAAGCCGCGGGCTGCGTCGCGATCATGCCGCTCGCCTCGCTCATCGGCTCGGGCATGGGCATCCTCAATCCCTGGAACCTGCAGCTCGTGATCGACAAGGTGAAGCTGCCGGTCATCGTCGACGCGGGCGTCGGCACCGCCTCCGATGCGGCGATCGCGATGGAGCTCGGCTGCGACGGCGTGCTGATGAACACCGCAGTCGCGGCGGCGCGCGATCCGGTCATGATGGCGCGGGCGATGAAGAAGGCGGTCGAGGCCGGGCGCGAAGCCTTCCTCGCCGGCCGCATGCCGAAGAAGCTCTACTCGGCGGCGCCCTCCTCGCCCACCGAAGGAAAGATCGCTCCGAAGGCCGCTTGAACAGACCCATCCGCAGCTTCGTTCTGCGTCAGGGTCGGACTACGCCGGCACAGCAGCGCGCGCTCGAAGAGCTGTATCCGAAGTACGGCATCGCTTTTCCGCAGCCTATTACTTCAGCAAAACCGCTTGTCCTCGAGATCGGCTCGGGCATGGGCGAAACCACGCTCGAGATAGCCAAAGCGCACCTCGAGATCGATTTCGTCGCCATCGAGGTCCACGGCCCCGGCGTCGGCAGCCTGCTCAATCGCATCGACAAGGAGAAGCTGACCAACCTGCGCGTGGTGCGCCACGACGCGGTTGAGGTCCTCGAGCGCATGGTCGCCGACAGCTCGCTCGCGGCGCTGCACCTCTTCTTCCCCGATCCCTGGCCGAAGAAGCGCCATCACAAGCGGCGCCTGGTGCAACCTGCGTTTGCTTCCCTGATCGGCCGGAAGCTGAAAGCCGGCGGGATCGTCCACGCGGCGACCGATTGGCCGGAATACGCGGAGCAGATCGCCGCGGTCTTTCGCGTGGACTTCCAAAAGGTGGAAAGAGGCTTCGCGGAACGGCCGGTCACCAAGTTCGAGGCTCGCGGCCGGCGCCTCGGCCACGAGATCCGCGACCTCTACTTCAGGAAGCCAGAAACTCCTGCGGCAGTCGTTGAGAAAAACCTCTGACCGACTAACGCGTACTGCTGACCAACTCCGAAAGGACGCCGGCGATCCGGGAGCGCGTGCTCTTCGCTTCGGGCAGCCGCATATCCGCCACCGGCACGATCGCGGAGACGGCCGAGATCAACTGCTGCGCAAAAATCGGCTTCTTCAGATACCGGACCGCGCCGAGCCCGGCGGCACGCTTCTCGGCGTTCTCGTGTCCGGTCAGGAACACCACCGGGATCTGGCGAAGCTC
>JAXDQC010000095.1:0-11870 GCA_034668045.1 Betaproteobacteria bacterium
GTTCGGCAGCGACAGCGGCTGCGTGGCGATGCGCCGGGCGAGCAGCTCTTTCATGATGCCGCGCGAGGTGTCGCCGTCGCCCGGCTTGAGCTTGAACCAGGCGGCCGCGAACCATTCCTTGCGCGGCGTCTTCGGCGCGCAGTGGCGGTAGGCGATGTCGAACTCGTCGCGCGAGCGTCGCGTCACCTTGCCGCGGCGGTCGATCATCGCCACGCGCTCGACGATGTCCCAGGTCTCGCCGCCGTAGCAGCCGGCGTTCATGGCCAGCGCGCCGCCGATCGTGCCGGGGATGCCGGCGAGGAATTCCGCGCCCTCGAGATGGTGCTGGGCCGAGAAGCGCGCCACCTTCGGGCTGGCGACGCCGGCTTCCGCATAGACCATGCCGTCGTCGCTCATCGGCCGGCGGCTCGCGCCGTGCGTGAGGATCACCGTGCCGCGCCAGCCGCCGTCGCGCACCAGCAGGTTGGAGCCTAGGCCGACGAACAGCAGCGGCTCGCTCTCCGGCAATTGCGCGAGAAACCCGCTCAGGTCGTCGAGGTCTGCCGGGATGTAGAAGCGGTCGGCAGCGCCGCCCGCGCGCCAGCTCACGTGCCGCGCCATCGGCTCATCCCGCCTCAGTTGGCCGCGCAGCGTCTTGAATTGGAGCGGTTCGCTCATTTGCATGAGATGAGGTTCATGTCAGCTGCGCCGCGACGTTGCCGATCGAGCCCGCGCCCATGGTGACGACGACGTCGCCGTCGCGGGTGGCGCGACGGATCGCTTCGGGAAGGCCGCCGACGTCGTCGACGAACTGGGGCTCGACCTTGCCGGCCACGCGCAGCGCGCGCGCCAGCGAGCGGCCGTCGGCGGCGACGATCGGCGCCTCCCCGGCCGAATAGACGTCGGTGAGAAGCAGCGCATCGGCGGTCGACAGCACGCGCACAAAGTCCTCGAACAGATCCCGCGTGCGGGTGTAGCGGTGCGGCTGGAAGGCGAGCACGACGCGACGGCCGGGAAAAGCGCCGCGCACCGCGGCCAGCGTCGCCGCCATCTCGGCGGGATGGTGGCCGTAGTCGTCGATCAGGGTGAAGCGGCCGCCCGCGCCGGCGGCAATTTCGCCGTAGACCTGGAAGCGGCGGCTGACGCCGCGGAATTCCGCCAGCGCCTTGGTGATCGCCGTGTCGGCGACGCCGAGCTCGGTCGCCACCGCGATGGCGGCGAGCGCGTTCAGGACGTTGTGCTGGCCGGGCAGGTTGAGCGTGACGTCGAGGGGCGCGCCGCCCGCCCGGTGGGCGCGAAACTTCATGCGCCCGCCGTCGTGCTGAACGGAGGTCGCGGCGATCGCCGCGTCGCCGCTCGTCCCATAGGTCAGCACCGGCTTCGACACCTGCGGCAGGATCTCCCGCACCACCGGATCGTCGACGCACAGCACCGCGGCGCCGTAGAAAGGCAGATTCTGCAGGAATTGCAGGAATGCCTGCTTCAGCTTGCCGAAATCGTGCTCGTAGGTCTCCATGTGATCGGCGTCGATGTTGGTGACGACGGCGATCACCGGCTGCAGGTGCAGAAACGAGGCATCGGATTCGTCGGCCTCGACGACGATGCAGTCGCCGGCGCCCAGGCGCGCGTTCGAGCCGGCGGCGTTGAGGCGCCCGCCGATGACGAAGGTCGGATCGAGCCCGCCCTCGGCGAGCACGCTGGCGACCAGGCTGGTGGTGGTCGTTTTGCCGTGCGTGCCGGCGATGGCGATGCCCTGCTTCAATCGCATCAGCTCGGCGAGCATGAGCGCGCGCGGCACGAGCGGTACGCGCTTGCTGCGCGCGGCAGCGACCTCGGGGTTGTCGGCTTCCACCGCCGAGGACACGACCACCGCGTCGGCGCCGTCGATCTGCTTCGCGGCATGGCCGATGGAGATTTTCGCTCCCAGCCCTTTCAGGCGCCGGGTCGCCGCGTTCTCCGAAAGGTCGGAGCCGCTCACCTGGTAGCCGAGGTTGAGCAGCACCTCGGCGATGCCGCTCATCCCGGAGCCGCCGATGCCGACGAAATGGATGCGGCGGACTTTATGTTTCATCGCGCCAGCTCCATGCAGCGACTTGCAACGACTTTTGCGGCGTCCGGTTTTCCGAGCAACCTTGCCTTGCGCGCCATGTCGAGCAACTTCGGACGATCGAGCGAGCGGATCAGCCCGGCGAGCTTCTCCGGCGTCAGGTCGCGTTGCTGGATCAGCATCGCGGCGCCGCGCTCGGAGAGGAATTTCGCATTCGCCGTCTGGTGATCGTCGACCGCGTGCGGGAATGGCACGAGCACGCTCGCCAGCCCTCCCGCCGCGAGCTCCGACACCGTGACCGCGCCGGCGCGGCAGATGACGAGATCGGCCTCGGCATAGCGGCTCGCCATGTCGTCGATGAATGCGACCAGCTCGCCCTGCACGCCCGCCGCGGCGTAGTTCTTCTGCAGCGTGTCGAGATGCTTCTCGCCCGCCTGGTGGACGACGCGCGGCTTTTCCGAGAGAAGCGCGATCGCTTTCGGCAGCACTTCGTTCAGCGCCTGCGCGCCGAGGCTGCCGCCGACCACGAGGATGCGAAGCGGGCCGCTGCGGCCCCGGAAGCGCTCCTCGGGCGCGGCCAGAGCGCCGATCTCGGCCCGCACCGGGTTGCCGGTCCACTCCGCGCCTTTCAGCGTTTCGGGGAAGGCCTGCATCACCTTGTCGCAGACTGTGGAGAGCACCTTGTTCGTGAGCCCGGCGATGGCGTTCTGCTCGTGCAGGGCGAGCGGCTTGTTGAGCAGCGAGGCCATCATGCCGCCGGGAAAAGCGACGTAGCCACCGAGCCCCAGCACGACGCCCGGCTGGATGCGGCGGATATGACGTGCGCTTTCCCAGAACGAATAGAGCAGATTGGTCGGCAGGAGGAGCTTCTGCAGCAGCCCCTTGCCGCGCGCCGCTTTCGCGCGAATCCAGGCAGTCGGGTAGCCGTGCTTCGGCACCAGCCGCTCTTCCATGCCGCCGCGCGCGCCCATCCACACCACCTGCCAGCCCGCGGCGCGCATTTCTGCCGCGACCGCGAGGCCTGGGAAGATGTGTCCTCCCGTGCCGCCCGCCATGATGAGGATCGTGTTCGGCATCAGGCGTGGAGTCCTCGCGCCAGCTGGCGGTTTTCCCAATCGATCCTGAGAAGAATCGCCAGGGCGACGAAATTGACCAGCAGCCCCGAGCCGCCGTAGCTCATGAGCGGCAGCGTCAGGCCCTTGGTCGGCAGCAGGCCCATATTCACGCCCATGTTGATCAGCGCCTGGAAGCCGATCCAGACGCCGATGCCCTGCGCGACCAGCGCGGCGAAATGACGCTCTTTCAGGCAGGCCTGGCGGCCGATGGCGAAGGCGCGCGCGACGATCCAGACGAACAGCGCGATCACCAGCGCGACGCCGGCGAAGCCGAGCTCCTCGGCGACCACGGCGAGCAGGAAGTCGGTGTGCGCCTCGGGCAGGTAGTGCAGCTTCTCGACGCTCGCGCCCAGGCCGACGCCGAGCCACTCGCCGCGGCCGAAGGCGATGAGCGCGTGCGAGAGCTGATAGCCGCGCCCGAAAGGATCGGACCACGGATCCATGAAGCCGAAGATGCGCTGCATGCGGTAGGGCGACGAGACGACGAGCAGCGCGAAGCCCGCGGCGAGCATGCCGACCAGGGCGAGGAAGTGGCGGCCGTTCATGCCACCGAGAAAGAGCATGCAGAAGGTCGTGACCGCGATCACGACCAGGGCGCCGAAATCCGGCTCGCGCAAGAGCAGCCACGAGACCAGCAGCATGACGCCGAGCATCGGCAGCAGGCCGCGCTTGAAGCTCTTCATCACCGCGTGCTTGCGCACGGTGTAGTCCGCGGCATAGAGCACGACCGCCAGCTTCATCAGCTCGGAGGGCTGGATGCCGACGAAGGGCAGATCGAGCCAGCGCCGCGCGCCGTTCACCTCGCGGCCGAGGCCGGGGATCAGCACCGCGATCAGCAGGGCGAGCGCGCCGAGGAAGCCCCAGGGCGCAAGGGTCTGCCAGAAACGCACCGGGATGAGGAAGACGCCGATCGCGGCGGCGAGCGCGAGCGAGAGAAACGCGCCGTGGCGCGCGAGATACCAGGCGGCGTTGTAGCCGGTGTAGCGGCTCGCCTCTGCCGTCGCGATGGAGGAGGAATAGACCATGACCAGGCCGCAGGCGGCGAGGAGCAGCGCCGCCCACGTGAGCGAGCGGTCGTACTCGGCGTCGGGCGCGTTGCGCGCGAAGACGTAGGTCTGGCTCATGCCGGCAGCGCCTTGACCGCCGCGGCAAAGGCATCGCCGCGATGCTTGTAGTCGCGGAACATGTCGAAGCTCGCGCAGGCGGGCGAAAGCAGGACGGCTTCACCTGACCGGGCCAGTTCGGCGGCGCGCAGCACCGCGGCTTCGAGCGATCTGCAGCGTTCGCCGCCGACCGCCTTGGCGATGAGCGGCGCATCGCGCCCGATGAGGAGCACATGCGAGGCGAATTGCGCGACCTGCTCGCGCAGCGGCGTGAAATCCTGCCCCTTGCCTTCGCCGCCGAGGATGAGCACCGTCTTCTTTCCCAGGCCGCGCAGCGCCGCGATGGTGGCGCCGACGTTGGTGCCTTTCGAATCGTCGTACCACTCGACACCGCGCCGCGTGGCGACGAGCTGCAGGCGGTGCGGCAGGCCCTTGAAGGTTTTCAGACCAGCGCTCAGCGCTTCTTCACTTAGATCTGAATTTGAAACCAATGCACAAGCCGCAAGCGCGTTGGCCACGTTATGCGAGCCTCGAATGGCGAGATCGCCGACCCGCGCGATCTCGCGTGTGCCTCGGACGAGCCTGCCGTCGACGACGCCGAAATCGTTGCCGCGAGGCGCGTCGAGCCCAAAGGTGACGGTCTCCGCGCCTGGCAGCGCCATGGCGAGGGAGCGCGGGTCATCGCGATTGAGCACCTGCACGCCGGCGCCCGCGAACACACGCGCCTTGGCGGCGCCGTAGTCGTCCAGGCTGGAGTAGCGGTCGAAATGGTCCTCGGTCAGGTTGAGCATCGCCGCGGCGCGCGGTGCGAGCGACCAGGTCGTCTCGAGCTGGTAGCTGGAAAGCTCGAGCACCCAGGCCGCAGGCGGCTTTTTCCTCGCCAGGAAAGAATCCAGAACCGGCGGCGAAATATTGCCCGCGACCTCGCAATCCACGCCCGCGCTGCGCAGCAGGTGCCCGGTGAGCGCGGTGACCGTGGTCTTGCCGTTGGTGCCCGTGATGGCGAGGACCGGCTGGCGATTCTCCCAGGCGAACAGCTCGACGTCGCCGACCACCGGCACGCTCTTCGCAACCGCGCGGCGCACCACCTCGCTCTCGAGCGGAAGGCCCGGGCTGATGCAGACCAGCTCGATGCCATCGAGCAGCGAGGGCTGGAAAGGACCCGCGTGCAGGTCGCCGGAAAAATCCTTCTTTCGAGGAGGAGAGGCACGAGTATCGGCCACGCGCACCGTGCCGCCGTGGTGCTCGACCCAGCGCGCCATGGAAAGACCGGTATCGCCGAGCCCGAGCACGAGAACGCGACGACCCGCCAGCGCCATCCGCTGCGGTTTTTTCAAAATTGAAAAGGCCGGTTCCCGCATCATCTGAGCTTGAGCGTCGAGAGACCGAAGAGAACCAGCATCATGGTGATGATCCAGAAGCGCACCACCACCTGGCTCTCCTTCCAGCCCTCGAGCTCGTAGTGGTGGTGCAGCGGGGCCATGCGGAAGATGCGCTTGCCGCCGCTCCATTTGAAGTACACGACCTGGATCATGACCGACAGCGTCTCGGCGACGAACACGCCGCCCATGATGAACAGCACGATCTCCTGACGCACGATGACCGCGATGGTGCCGAGCGCGGCGCCAAGCGAGAGCGCGCCGACGTCGCCCATGAACACTTCCGCCGGATAGGCGTTGAACCAGAGGAAGCCGAGCCCGGCGCCGGCGATCGCGCCGCAGATCACCGCTAGCTCGCCGGCGCCGACGATGTAGGGAAGGCCGAGGTACTTGGAGAACACCGCGTGGCCGGCGACGTAGGCGAAGATGCCGAGCGCGCTGCCGACCATCACCGTCGGCATGATGGCGAGCCCGTCGAGGCCGTCGGTGAGGTTGACGGCGTTCGAGGTGCCGACGATGACGAAGAAGGTGAGGACGATGAAGCCGAAGGTGCCCAGCGGGTAGGCGACGAACTTGAAGAACGGCACGATCAGTTGGTTGAGCGCCGGCATGCCCTGCGAGAGGTAGGCGAGGGTGCACGCCGCGGCGAGGCCGATGAGCGACTGCCAGAAGAGCTTCGCCTTCGCCGACAGCCCTTTCGGGTTGCGGTGCACGACCTTGCGGTAGTCGTCGACCCAGCCGACGATGCCAAAGGCGAGGGTCACGAGCAGCACCACCCAGACGAGGCGATTGCGCAGGTCGCCCCACAACAGGGTCGTGAGGACGATCGACACCAGGATCAGCGCGCCGCCCATGGTCGGCGTGCCGGCCTTGGTGAGGTGCGAGCGCGGGCCGTCTTCGCGCACCGCCTGGCCGATCTTGTAGGCGGTGAGCTTGCGGATCACGTAGGGCCCGAGGATCAGCGACACCGCGAGGGCGGTGAGGCAGGCGAGCACCGCGCGCAGCGTGATGTAACCGAAGACATTGAACAGCCGCACGTCCTTGGCGATCCATTGCGCGATTTCGAGCAGCATTCAGTGACCTCCCGAGGCGCTGCCGGTCAGCGCCGCCACGACGCGCTCCATGCGCATGAAGCGCGAGCCCTTGACGAGAATGCTCCTGCCTTGAATGCCCAACAGCAGCGATTCGAGCGAATCGAAATGCCGCCCGCCGCTGCCGAACGCCTCGACGGCATGCCGGCTCGCTTCGCCGAGGGCGAGCAGGCTGGTGATTTTTCTCGCCCGCGCATAGGCGCCGACCTCGCGGTGGAACTCGGCGCCCTGCCCGCCCACCTCGCCCATGTCGCCGAGCACGAGCACGGTCGGCGCCGGACAGGCGGCCAGGACATCGATCGCCGCGCGCACCGAGTCGGGATTGGCGTTGTAGGTGTCGTCGATCACGGTGGCGCCGCTCACCGCGCTCTTCACCTGCAGCCGGCCGGTGTAGGGGCGGAAGGCGCTTAGCCCTTCAGCAATGATTTTTTCTGTAATTCCAACTGCGAAAGCACATGCGGCCGCGGCGAGCGCGTTGCGCACGTTGTGCAGCCCCGGAATGGCGAGCGTCGCGCGCGCTTCGCCGGCGGGTGTGAGGATCTCGATCTCGCTCTGCAGCGCCTTCAGCGCGTAGCCGCCGCTGACCAGGGCCTTCTTCTCGAGGCCGAAGTCGACGACGCGGCGCTTGCCTGCCGCCTTGCGGAAAAAGTCGGCGTGCGCGTCGTCGGCATTGACCACCGCGACGCCCTGCGCCGGCAGCGCGGCGTAGACGCTCGCGTTTTCGGCCGCCACGTCCTCCACCGATTTCATGAACTCGAGGTGCTCGCGCTGCGCGTTGTTGACCAGCGCGACCGTCGGCGCGGCGATGTCGGCGAGATAGGCGATCTCGCCCTTGTGGTTCATGCCGAGCTCGATCGCACAGCAGCGATGGCGCGCTTCCAGCTTCAGCAGCGTCAGCGGCAGACCGATGTCGTTGTTGAGATTGCCCGCGGTGGCAAGCACCGCATCTTCTCCGGCATGGCGCCGAAGAATCGACGCCAGCATCTCTTTCACCGTCGTCTTTCCATTCGAGCCGGTGATCGCGATCAGCGCCGGCGAAAAGCGGGCGCGCCAGCCGCGTGCCAGCGCGCCGAGCGCGAGCTTCGTGTCGTCGACGACGATGGCCGGCACCGGCGGCGTGCCTTGGTGATTGCGATCGACCATGGCGGCGGCCGCGCCGGCCTTCGTCGCCTGGTCGAGAAAAGCGTGGCCGTCAAAACGCTCGCCGCGCAAGGCGACGAACAGCTCGCCCGAGCGCACGCTGCGCGTGTCGGTGGACACGCCGGTGAAAACGGGGTTGCCGCCGCCCGCCTGCCCTTTCACCATCGCGGCGGCGTCTTGTACGCTCATCATCTCTTCCCTCGCATCGCGACGGCATCGCGGGCGACCGCGCTGTCCGAGAACGGCAGCCGCTGGCCGGCGATCTCCTGGTAGCTCTCGTGACCCTTGCCGGCGATCAGCACCACGTCGTTGGGCGCCGCCGCAAGGATCATTCTCTCGATCGCCACAGCGCGGTCTACCTCGCTTTCCGCCAGACCGATCTGGCCGATGATCTTGAGGGGATCCTCGCCGCGCGGGTTGTCGGAAGTCACGAGCACCCGGTCGGCGAGCCGCTTCGCGACCGCTCCCATCAGCGGCCGCTTGCTCGGGTCGCGATCGCCGCCGGCGCCGAAGACGATCGCCAGGCGGCCGCCCCGGGAGGCGGCGACCGGACGCAACGCCTGCAGCACCTTCTCGATCGCGTCCGGCGTGTGCGCGTAGTCCACCACCACGAGCGGCTCGTCCGCCACCCTCTCCATCCGCCCGGGCACCGGCGGCAGGTCGGCGATGAGGGCGATCGCCTCCTTTGCCGGCAGTCCGAACGCGAGCAGGCAGCCGAGGACGCCCAGGGCATTGGCGACGTTGAAGCCGCCGACCTGGCGCGTGTGGTCGCCCGCGAGCATGCTGGCGGGCAGATATTCGTCGACCGCCGTCGCCGCGGCGCTCGCGAAACCGTAGCCGATGACGCGCAGGCCGCGCGACCTGACGAGCTGCGCGAGCCGCAGGCCCATCGCATCGTCGAGGTTCAGCACCGCCGTCTCCAGGCCCTCGGTCTCGAACAGCTTTGCCTTCGCCTCGCCGTAGGCCTGCATCGTGCCGTGATAGTCGAGGTGATCGTGCGAAAGGTTGGTGAAGAGCGCGCAGTCGAAAGAAACGCCCTTCAGCCGTCCCTGCGAGAGGCCGTGCGAGGACACTTCCATCGCCACCGCCTCCGCGCCCTGCCCGCGCATTTCCTTCAGCAGGCGCTGAATCTCGATCGCGTCCGGCGTGGTGTTGCCGAGCGGGGAGAGCGCGCGAGGAAACCCCGCGCCGAGGGTGCCGATGACGCCGGTCTTCGCGCCGCGCCGGCCGAGCGCGGCCGCGATCCACTGGCTGCAGGAGGTCTTGCCGTTGGTCCCGGTCACGCCGCAGATCCAAAGCGCTTCGGATGGGCGGCCGTAAAACTGCGCCGCGAGCGCGCCGGCCTGCTGCTTGAGGTCCGCCACGCCGGCGTTCGGCACGCGCCATTCGTCGCGCCAGGCGAAGCCGCCCTTGTCCCACAGGACCGCCGCGGCGCCGCGACGCACCGCCTCGTCGATGTAGGCACGGCCATCCGCTGCCTCCCCCGGGTAGGCGAAGAAGGCGACGCCGGGCGCGCAGCGGCGGCTGTCGGCGGCGAGGCCGGCGATCATCGCTCCCTCGGCGGCGAGGCGCGCGAACAGCTGCTGGGGGGTGTCGTTGGCCACGGCTCTCCCGTCACGTACTTTCCTTGGCCTCATCGGACTCGTCGAACAGGATCGGCTCGAGGGGCGCGTCATGCGCGACGCCCATCAGGCGCAGCGCGCCCTGCATGACTTGGGCGAACACCGGCGCGGCGACCGTGCCGCCGTAGTGCCGGCCGGCCGCGGGCTCGTCGATCATCACCGCAATCACCAGGCGCGGCTCGGACACCGGCGCGAAGCCGACGAACGAAGCGATGTACCGGTCCGGGGCGTAGCCGCCGTTCTCCTGCTTGTGGGCGGTGCCGGTCTTGCCGGCGACCCGCCAGCCGGCGATGCGCGCGCGCGGCGCCGTGCCGCCGGGCTGCACCGCAAGCTCCAGCATGGCGCGTACCGCGCGTGCCGTTTCCGTGGATATCACTTTCTCCCCGCCTGCCACTGCGCCTGTTTTGACCAGCGATAGCGGCACCAATTCCCCATCGCGTGCGAACAATGTGTAGGCGCGCGCAAGTTGCACCAGGCTGAGGGAAATCCCATGGCCGTAGGCCATGGTCGCCTGCTCGACCGGCTTCCAGGTCTTCCAGGGATGGAGCTTGCCGGCCGCCGCGCCCGGAAAGCCGAGCGCCGGCGCGGTGCCGAAGCCGACGCGGCGGAAAAGGTCCCACATGGTCTCGCGCGGCAGCGAGAGCGCCAGCCTGGCCGAGCCGACGTTCGAGGACTTCTGCACGATCTGGGCGACGCTCATGCTCGCCGCCGGGTGCACGTCGCGGATGGTGTAGCCGCCGATGGCCAGGGTCCCCGGCGCGGTCGGGATGCGCGTCGACGGGCCGACCTTGCCGCTTTCCAGCGCCAGGGCGATGGTAAACGGCTTCAGGGTCGACCCCGGCTCGAAGAGATCGGTGATGACGCGGTTGCGCAGTTGCGCGCCGGTCAGCTTCGCCCGGTTGTTGGGGTTGAAAGAGGGAACGTTGGCGAGCGCCAGAACCTCGCCGCTGCGCACGTCGATGGCGATGATGCCGCCGGCCTTGGCGCGGTTCGACTCGACCGCGCTCTTCAGCGCACTGTACGCCAGGCTCTGCAGCTTGCCGTCGATCGCGAGCTGCAGATCGACACCATCCTGCCCGGCGCGGATCGACTCGACGTCCTCGACGATATGGCCGAGGCGGTCCTTGATGACGCGCCGGCTGCCGGCCTTGCCGGCCAGCGTCGCCTGGTGCGCGAGCTCCACGCCCTCCTGGCCGCCGTCGTCGACGCCGGTGAAGCCCAGCACGTGCGCCGTGATCTCGCCGCCCGGGTAGTAGCGCCGGTATTCGGGGTGCTGGTAGACGCCGGGGACGCCGAGCGCGGCGATGCTGTGCGCGGTATCGGGCGGCACCTGGCGCTTGAGGTAAACAAAATCCTTGGAAGAACTCAACTTCTTCGCCAACTCCGCGGAATCAATGTTCAACAATGCAGCAAGCTTGCGGCGCTGCTCGCGCGTGAGCTCGACGTCCGCCGGGATGGCCCACACCGACTTCACCGGCGTCGACACCGCCAGCGCGTCGCCGTTGCGGTCGAGGATTCGGCCGCGCGTGGTGGGAATCTCGATGACGCGCGAATAGCGCGCATCGCCCTTTTCCTGCAGGAAGTCGGTCTTCAGCGCCTGCAGGTAGAGCGAGCGCGCGGCGAGCACCGCGAACGCCAGCGCCAGCGCGGCGAGCACGAAGCGGGCGCGCCAGACGGGCAGCCTGACGAGGCCCTGGGCTGCCGCGCTCACCGCGAGACGTCTCGGCCGGCGAGTCTCGTCCTGCGCGCGTCGGCCGGCCGCATGCCGAGCGCGCCCGTGGCGATGCGCTCGACGCGGGCGTGCAGCCCCCACGTGCTCGCTTCGAGCTGCAGGCGCCCGTACTCCACGTCGAGCTCGCGCGCGCGATTGTGCTCGCGCTCGAGGTCGGAAAAGAGCTTGCGGGCCTTGTGCTGCGAGGTGACGAGCCCGAGCGCGCAGGCGACGAGAACTGCGAGGAGGAGGAGGTTTAGTTTCGCCACCGCGCGTCGGGCTCGATTCGGTTGTAGGGGACCGCAGTACGCTCGGCGACCCGGAGGGTTGCGCTTCGCGCCCGCGGATTTCTTCTTGTTTCTTCCGCGGCCGCGCGCTGCGCGCGGCCGACGATTGTCAGGACAGGTTGCGGCATCTCGCTCGCGCGCAGGGGAAGGTCGCGCGGCACCTCCGGCCGGGCGAGCGCCCGCACGAACCGTTTGACGATGCGGTCCTCGAGCGAGTGGAAGCTGATCACGGCGAGGCGCCCGCCTTCGGCCAGGCGTTCGACGGCGCGCGGAAGCATCAGCGACACTTCCTCAAGCTCCCGATTGACGTGAATCCGTAGAGCCTGAAAGGTGCGCGTCGCCGGATCCTGGCCCGGTTCGCGTGTCCGGACCGCCTGAGCCACGAGATCGGCCAGT
>JAXDQC010000096.1:0-27793 GCA_034668045.1 Betaproteobacteria bacterium
GACGTGAACGGCGACGGCTACGACGACGTGCTGGTCGGCGCCCGCGGGGCCGATCCTCGCGGCAGCTATTCGGGCTCGAGCTACCTCGTCTTCGGCGGCGCGGGCGGATTCGCCTCCAACCTCGACCTCTCGGCGCTGGACGGCACGAACGGCTTCCAGATTTCGGGCGAGGATGAGCTCCACCAGTCCGGCCACTCCCTCTCCGGGGCCGGCGACGTGAACGGCGACGGCATCGCCGACTACGTGGTCGGCGCCTGGGGCGCCGACGACCACGGGGTGGATACCGGCGCGGCCTACGTCGTGTTCGGCAGGACCGGCGGCTACGCCTCCGACTTCGACCTGTCGGCGCTGAACGGCGTCAATGGTTTCCAGTTCATCGGCGAGGCGTCGGATGACTTTGCCGGCTTCTCCGCGGTCTCCGGCGCGGGAGACGTGAACGGCGACGGCTACGACGACGTGCTGGTCGGGGCCTTCGGGTCCGACGAGCACGGCGCCGATGCCGGCGCTGCCTACGTCATATACGGCGCGGCAGGCGGCTTCGGCGCCAGCCTCGAGCTATCGGCGCTCGACGGCTTCAACGGTTTCCAGGTGTCGGGCGGGTCGGCAGCCGACTATGCCGGCCGCTCGGTTTCCGGGGCTGGCGACGTGAACGGGGACGGCTACTCCGACCTCGTGATCGGCGCGCCCAAGACCGACTTCGCCGGGACCGACTCCGGCGCGGGCTACGTCGTCTTCGGCGGCGATTTCAACGGTGCGGCGCACTTCCTGGGCGGCGCCGGCGCAAACCGGTTCACCGGCACCGCGGCGGCGGAGCGCTTCGTCGGGGGCGGCGGCAACGACTTCATGATCGGCGGGGGCGGCGCGGACGTATTCCGCGGCGGCGCCGGCAACGACACGGTGCGCATGAACCGCGCCGCGTTTGCCGACATCGACGGCGGGTCGGGCAGCGACACGCTGGCCCTGAACGGCGGCATCGACCTCGACCTCACCGCGATCGCCAACTCGCGCATCTCGGGCATCGAAACGATCAATCTCGGGGTCGGCGCCGGCGCGAGCGACCTCACGCTCTCACGGGGCGACCTGCTCGACCTGTCGGACACCAGCAACACCCTCAAGGTGCAGGGCGCAGCAGACGACTCGGTCACGGTAACCGACGGTACCTGGACCGATACCGGCGTGGCCGGCGACTTCCACGTCTATACGCTCGGCGCGGCCCGGCTCGAGATCAAGACGGCGATCACCGACGTGACGATCGCGCTCGTCGACTGAAGCTCATTTCGCCGCTCATTTCTCAGCTCATTTCCCTGCTCATTTCGCTGGAATAACCGGCAGCACGGCGTGCGCCGGCCGCGCAGGCCCCAGGTGCAGCGTCACCTTGCCGCCGAACACCGCCGGCGGCCGGTCGCTCTCGTCGTCGTGCAGGAACGGCCCGCAGCCGCGCATCGGGTTCTTCATGTTGGATAGCGTGGCGGCCGCGCCGTCGTGCTCGTAGTCCTTGCCGCGAAGGGTGAGCGCGATGCGATAGCCCTTGGGCACGACGATGCAGGTCGGCCAGATCTCCACGTCGAGCTCGCAGACTTCGCCCGGCTTCAGGGGCTGCTTCTCGTCGTGGGCATGGTAGGGCCGGTACGGCAGGGATAATTTCGCGTCGAGCTTGCGGTGTGACGCGCGCAGCCAGCCCTGCCCGACCGGCGTCTTCGGATCGAGCGCGCCCTGGAACAGCACTTCCTTGCCCGCGGGATCGAAGATGCGCAGCACGACGAACAGGTCCGCGTCGTTCGTCGCCGACGAAATCCACAACTTGAGGGCTGAAGGCCCCGTGATCTCCGTGGGCTTTTTCGCGACCATGGAGAACGTCAAACCATTCCCCATCGGGTCATACGAAACGGTGCCCTCCCCCTTCTCCTCGGTTTCGGAGAGGGAAAGATCCTTATGGAGGAAGAGCTTCGTCCACTTCGTGCGTGCCAGCGGCCACTCGTTCTCGTGTCGCTGCACGAACTTCTCGCCGGGGTGGCGGACGTTGAGCAGGACGCGCGGCTGCTTGTCCCAACCGTTCTTTTCGCCTTTCAGGAAATGCCCGAAGAACTTCTTCTGCAGGCCGATCCCGTAGTCTGTGTAGAACGGCGCCCAGTGCGAGCCGCCGTGCACTTCCAGCCATTTCTGCTGGGAGCCGGCTCGCATGAAGCCTTCGAAGTTGCCGCGCGTGTGCAATCCCTGCCCGCCCCAGTTGGCGGCGGTCATCAGGGGAATCGTCACCTTCGAAAGGTCCGGCGTACGCTCGGCGTAGTAGTCGTCCCAGGTCTCGCGCGAGAGGAACGCCTGCCACATGTTCTCGCGGTTCTTCACCAATTGGGCTTCGGACAGAACTTCATCGCCGCACACCGGCACGCCGGTATTGGGATTGTTCTTGCCGCTGGGAAAGCCGTGCTGCACGGTCTTTACCTGCATCTCCTGCCAGTTCTTGCGGAAGCTGCAGATGATGCCGCCGTGGCGCGCGCTCTCGCGGTAGGCGTCGTTCCAGCCTTCCCAGACGCAGATCGCCGCGAGATGCGGCGGCTTCGCGGCGGCGGCGCGCCACTGGTTGCTGGCGTAATAGGAGATGCCGTTCATGCCGACCTTGCCGCTGCACCACTGCTGCTGCGCCGCCCACTCGACGCAGTTGTAGAGGTCCTTGGTCTCGCGCGGACCGTTGTGGCAGAGGAAGCCCGGCGAGCGCCCGGCGCCGCGCGAGTCGACGCGGATGCAGACGTAGCCGTCGGCAACCCATTTCTCGGGGTCGACGACCTCCCAGTTCTGGTAGCGATTCGAAGAGCCGGCGAGGACGTCGGGGTTCTCGCGCGCCATGATGTCCCAGGCGGTCTTGTAGCCCTCCTGGAACGCGAGGCCCTTGCCGTAGGGGCCGTAGCTGAGGAGCGCCGGATACTTGCCGCCGTCGTCGGGCCGGAAGATATCGGCGCGCAGCACCAGCCCATCTTCCATGCGGATGGGCACATCCCAGTCGATCTTCATTTCACGAAATTCGGCGGCGGCGTAAAAGGTCCGGTGAGGAGCGCGATTTTCTGCGCCAGCTTCAGGAGCGCCGGCTCGCTCCAGAGCTTGCCGACGACCTGCACGCCGATTGGAAGCCCCGCCGCCGATTTGGTCAACGGCAGTATCGCAACCGGATGGCCGGTGAGATTGAAGGGGCAGGTGTAGGCAGTGCCGGCGATGAAGTACGGCACCTTGGCGGCGTCGACGTCGATCGGCGTGCCGAAGGGCACGTGCGCAATCGCCGGGCTGACGGTCACGGGACAGAGGAAGGCGTCCCAGCGATCGAAGAACATCTCCAGTTTCGCGATCAATTCATCTTTGCGGGTCAGCGCTACCGCGTACTCCGCGACGCCCGCCCGCGCGCCCCTCGCCGAGCCGCGCGCCACCGCCCACTTCTCGCCCAGCGTGGCGTTCAAGGCGGCGACGCGCTCGCGCGCGCGATCGCCGCCGGTCGCAGCGCGCTCGATGATGGCAATCTCGCCCCAGGTTTCCCACGCCTGCTCGAAATCGAAGCCGTCAGGACTGCGCTGCTCGGCGCCGAGCTTGGCGGCGAGCTTCGCGATTGCGTCCTTGGTGTCGCGAGTCACGGGGACACCGCCGAAGTCGGTGCTCCAGGCAATGCGGTACGAATCTTTCGCCGGCGCGTCCGTCCACGGCACGAAAGGCTCGGAGATGACCTTGCCGATCAGCTCGAGATCCTCGAGCGAGCGGGTGAGCGGACCGAGGACGTTCATGTGCCGTACGGCGCGAGCTTGTCCCGGCAGCTCGGGGATGTGGCCGGCGTTGGAGACCCGCCCCTCGGTAACTTTCAGCCCGAACAGGCCGCAGAAATGCGCCGGCGTGCGCACCGAGCCGGCGAGGTCGCTGCCGACATCGAATGCCGTCAGTCCGGCCGCGACCGCCGCGGCGGCGCCGCCGCTCGAGCCGCCCGGCGTGCGCTCGAGGTTCCAGGGATTGTTGGTGCGGCCGAAGATCTCGTTGTCGGCGCGGTAATCGGCCGAGAGCGGCGGCACGTTGGTCTTGCCAAGGAGGATCGCACCGGCGGCGCGAAGCTTGGCCACCGCGGCGGCATCGTTCTTCGGCACGTAGTCCTTGAGCGGCGGATGCCCGCCGGTGGTGCGCACGCCGGCGGTTTCGAGCGCGTCCTTGATCGTCATCGGCACGCCGTGCAGCGGCCCCCACACCTCGCCGCCCGCGAGCGCGCGATCGGCCTCGGCAGCGCGCGCCCGGGCGCCCGCGGCATCGAGGGTGCAAACGGCGTTCAGCGCGGGGTTATGCCTGGCGATGCGCGAAAGGTAGAGCTCGGTCAGCTCGACGGCCGAGAAACGGCGCGAGCGGATTCCCCGGGCGAACTCGGCGGCGCTGGAAAAGGGATCGATGCCCTAGTGTAGCGTGCGGGCGAACGTCCGGCCGCGCAGCGCGTCCTTCGCTGCGGGGCGCTCGAACATGAAGTCGAGCAGCGCGACGGCGATCTCGTTGTAGATCTGCTCGCACTGCTCGGTATTCACGTTCGGGTAGACGCCGATGTCGGTCACGACCAGCTCGCGCTCAAGCGCGAGCGAGCGGAACTCCTCGGGCAGCGCCGCGCAGTCCTGCACGGTGAAGCCGAACAGCGTCGGGCATCGCTCGAAAATAATCTCCATGCGCGCGGCGAGATCCTCCTCCAGCGGCGGCTGGTCGGCGTTGAGGCTGCCCAGTTGCATTGGTTTCATGCCGGGGACACCGCAAGCGGCGTACCCGCTTTGTTGCGATCCTCCCCGACAAGAGTGTCGGGGCGCGGCGACCGTCAATTTATACTTCGCCGCGTGGAGCATTCCCATTTCCTCCTGCAGGCCGCGGTCTATTTCGCCGCCGCGGTGCTTGCCGTGATGCTCTCCCACCGCGTCGGCCTGGGCTCGGTGGCGGGTTACCTGCTCGCCGGCATCGCCGTCGGCCCCTGGGGCTTCAAGCTTGTCGACCGGATCGAGGACGTGCGCGCCTTCGCCGAGCTCGGCGTGGTGTTCCTCCTCTTTGTCATCGGCCTGGAGCTCGAGCCGCAGCGGCTGTGGAGCATGCGCAGCAAGCTCGTCGGCCTCGGCGCCTCGCAGGTGCTCGGCTCGGTCGCGGTCATCGTCCTGGTCGCCTGGGCGCTCGGCGTCGACCCGCGCGTGGCGCTGGTGGCCGCCATGGCGCTTTCGCTTTCCTCGACCGCGCTCGCGCTGCAGCCGCTCACCGAGCGAGGCGCGCTCGGTACGCAGGGCGGCCAGGCGACCTTCGCCATCCTGCTGTTCCAGGACCTGGCGGTGATCCCGATGCTGGCCGTGGTTCCGCTCCTCGGCGGCACTGCCCAGAGCTCGGCGTTCTCCTGGCGCGGGCTCGGCTTCGCCGTCGGCGCGATCGTCGCGACGCTCGTGCTCGGCCATTTCCTTGCCCGGCCGGTGTTCCGCCACATCGCCCGCACGCGCCTGCGCGAGATCTTTACCGCCTTCGCGCTGCTCCTGGTCCTGGGCATCGCGCTCCTGTTCGAGTGGGTCGGGCTGTCCATGGCCCTGGGCGCCTTCCTCGCCGGCGTGCTGCTCGCCGAGTCGGAATACCGCCACGAGATCGAGGCGGCGATCGAGCCGTTCAAGGGATTGCTGCTGGGACTGTTCTTCATCTCGGTCGGCATGACGGTCGACTTCGCCGTGCTGTTCGCCCGGCCGTGGATCGTCGTCGGGCTGATCGCCGGCCTCTTCCTGCTCAAGGGCGTCGTCCTTCTGGTCATCGCCCGCGTCGCGCGCCTGCCGCGCGACGAGCAGCCGCTCTTCGTCCTGTTGGTGGCGCAGGGCGGCGAGTTCGCCTTCGTGCTGCTCGGCGTCGCCGGCGCGCGGGGCGCGATGGACGCGCCGATGGCGCAGGCGATCACGCTGGCGGTGGCGCTGTCGATGCTGCTGACGCCGCTCGTGCTCGTGCTGCACGACCGCGTGCTCCTGCCGCGGCTGACGCGCGCCGACGAGCGGCCTCCCGCCGACACGCCCGAGGCCGCGCGCGTCATCGTCGCCGGCCTGGGCCGCGTAGGCCAGGTGGTGGCGCGCCTGCTGAACGCCGCCGGCATCCATCCGACGGTGCTCGACGACGATCCCGATCACGTCGAGCAGAGCCGCAAGTTCGGCTTCCGGGTCTTCTACGGCGACGCGACGCGGCTCGACCTGCTGCACGCGGCGGGCGCCGACCAGGCCGATTTCCTCATCATCGCCATCGAGGATGCGCCGGCGATCAGCCGCCTCGCGCGCATCGCGCGGGCGAACTTCCCGCGCCTGCGCATCATCGCCCGCGCGCACGACATGCGGCACAGCTTCGAGCTGCGCGACCTCGGCGTCGAGGTCATCGTGCGCGAAACCTGGCTCTCGTCGCTCAAGCTCGGCGAGACCGCGCTGGCGCTCATCGGCGGCGACGCCGAGCGCGCGCGCCGCGCCGCCGATGCATTCTCCGAGCACGACGAGGAAGTGCAGGCAAAGCTCTATGAGGTGCACAAGACCTCGCCCGACGCGCACCTCACGGTCTCCAACGAGCTGCGCGACCAGCTCGCCCGCACCCTGAGCGAGGACGAGCGTAGTAACATCGCCAAACGATGAGCGCACCCGAGAAAGAACCCGGAAAAGAAGCTCAGGCCGGCGCCGCGCGCGAGGCCTACGTCGATCTCGCCGAGAAGATCTACATCAACCTCGCCGCCCGCGTCTACGGCACGCTCTCGGGCACCGAGCAGAAAAAACCCGACCCGAAGGCGCTCGCCGCCTTCTGCTTCAAGCTCGCCGACGCCTTCGAGCAGGCGACGAGGGAAACCGACCGCATGAAGGCGAGGCTCGAGGCCGAGAGCAAGGCCGCGGTGAGGCTCGACCAGGTCGACGTCTCCAGCTTCATCGGCGCAGACAAGAAGTAGTCCTGAAGCAATCTTGAAGTTCGTCCTCGTTCACGGCGCGTGGGGCGGCAGCTGGATGTGGGCTCGCCTCGCCCAGCTTCTTCGCACGCAAGGGCACGAAGTCTTTACGCCGTCGATGACCGGAATCGGCGAGCGCGCGCACCTCGCTTCGCCGGATGTGAATTTAAGTCTCCATACAGAAGATATTCTTCAGGCGATCGAGTACGAACGCCTGTCCGACTTCGTCCTCGTCGGCCACAGCTACGGCGGCATGGTCGTCGCCGCCGTCGCCGACCGCGTGCCCGAGCGCATCCGCTCGCTCGTCTACCTCGACGCGTTCGTGCCGCGCGACGGGCAGTCGCTGCTCGACCTGGCGCGGCCCGAGATGCGCGAGAAGCTCCTGGCGCTGCAGGACTGGCGCGTGCCGCCCCCGCCGCCGCAGGGCATGACGGACAAGGACCACGTGGCGTGGATCGAAGGGCGCAGGAATCCCCAGCCGATCGGCACCTTCAAGGAAAAAATCGCCCTGCGAGGAAACTACAAGGGAAAAAAGACTTACATCTTCTGCAGCGGTTATTCGCCCACCACGTTCGCCCCCTTCGGCGCCGCGACCAGGGGCGACAAGTCATGGCAGTACCACGAGCTGCCGACGCACCACTATCCGCAGATCTCGATGCCGCGCGAGCTCGCCGCGCTTCTGACCGCTTAAAAGCTGCCGACGAAGTCCTTCTTGCCCAGCTCGACGCCGTTGTGCCGCAGGATGTTGTAGGCGGTCGTGAGGTGGAAGTAGAAGTTCGGATAGGCGTGGTTGAAGAGATACTCGAGGCCCTTGAGGCGCAGCTCGCCCGCGCGCTGCTTGAGGACGACTTCGCGCGTTTCCGAGCCGTCGATCTGCGCCGCCTTCACCGATTCGACGTAATCGAGGGTCTTGGCGATGCGCGCCTGCAGGTCGGCGAAGCTCTGCTCCGTGTCCTCGTGCTTCGGCGGCTCCGCGCCGGCGAGGCGCGCGACCGCGCCCTTCGCCTGGTCGCAGGCGATCTGCACTTGGCGCGTCAGCGAGAACATGTCGGGAAAGAGCCGGTAGCTCGTCAGCGCCGCGGCGTCGAGCTTCTTCGCCTCGACATGCGCCTGCGCCTTGCCGAGGATCGCCGAGAGGTTGCGCAGCAGCCGTGCGAAACGCGGCGCGCTCGCCTGATACATTGAGATGGTCATGGGATTAGTCTTAGGGCCTTGAAGAAAATCTTCTACGGATGGTACATGGTCGGTGCCGGCTCCGGCCTGCAGTTTCTCCAGGCCGGGCTGATGACGCAGGCGTTCGGCGCCTACGTCGCGGTGCTGCAGGAAGAGCGCGGCTGGAGCAAGACCGCGCTCTCCGGCGCGGCGGCGCTGCAGCAGATGGAAGTGGCGATCCTCGGCCCGGTGCTCGGCTGGCTGATCGACCGCTTCGGCCCGCAGGTCTGGATCCGCATCGGCGTGGTGGTGTTCGGGCTCGGCCTGATGCTGCTCAGCTTCACCGACACGCTGCTCGCCTTCTACGGCGCGTTCATCGTCATCGCCCTCGGCTCGAGCCTGTGCGGCTTCTTTCCGGTCAACGTCGCGCTCATCAACTGGTTCGAGCGCTGGCGCGCCCGCGCTCTCTCCTCGCTGTCGATCGGCCTCGCGCTCGGCGGCATCTCGATCCCGCTCGTCGCCTGGTCGCTGCAGACCTGGGGCTGGCGCGCGACGGCGTTCGGCTCGGGCGTGATCGCCATCGTCGTCGGCCTGCCGCTCGCCTTCGTCATGCGCCGCCGGCCCGAGGACCACGGCGAGACCGTCGACGGCATCCCGGAAAAGGCTTACGAGGAATCCGTCGGCGGCGCGGCGCAGCCGGCCGAGCGCGATTTCACCGCGCGCGAAGCGCTGCGCACCCCCGCCTTCTGGCTGCTCTCGCTCGGCCACGGCTTCGCGCTCCTGGTCGTGCATGCGGTCAGCGTGCACTCCATCAGCCACATGAATCAGGGGCTCGGCTACTCGGTGGCCGCGGCGTCGCTGGTCTACACCGTGCTCACCGTCTCGCAGATCGGCGGCGTCGGCATCGGCTGGCTGATCGGCGACCGCTACGACAAACGCCTGATCGCCGCCGGCTGCATGCTGGCGCACATGGCGGCGCTGCTCCTCCTGACCTACGCGGTCAACGTGGCGATGGTGCTCGCCTTCGCCGTGCTGCACGGCGCCGCCTGGGGGCTGCGCGGGCCGTTCATGCAGGCGCTGCGCGCCGATTATTTCGGCCGCAGCGCCATCGGCATGATCCTCGGCCTCTCGTTCATGATCATCGTCATCGGCCAGGTGGGCGGGCCGATGGTCGCCGGCATCGCCGCCGACCTCACCGGCAACTACCGCGCCGGCTTCACCATCCTCGCGCTGCTCGCCGGCCTGGGCTCGCTGTTCTTCATCCTGGCAAAACGTCCTCGGCTTCCGGCGGCGGCTGCGGGATAATCCGCGCATGCGAAAAGTCCTCGTCGTCCTCTGCCTGCTCGCGCTCGCGGCCTGCGATACCACGGTATCGAGGAAGGAAATGAGCTCGGTCGACTACGGCCCGGCGCCAACGCGCTGGAAGGACGAGATCCGCAGCTACCTCGCCATCCGCCTCACCGATCCGAAGGACGCGATCGTCGAGTACCGAAGCGAGCCGAAGCAGATCTTCCAGAGGAAGACGCCGGTGCGCGACCAGCAGTACGGCTGGGGCGTGTGCGTCTGGGTGAACGACAAGAACAAGAAGGGCGCCTACGACGGGTTCTATCCGATGAGCTTCGTCCTGCGCGACGAGAAGATCGTCGCCGTCAACAACGGTCCAGACGATTTCGGTGCGATCGGCGCGCGCTACGCGCGCGAGCAATGCGCGCAGCTAGGCGCGCCCTTCGTTCAGCTGCGTTAGTCCCGGCAGGTAGCGCCCCGCCTCGAAGATCGACAGCAGCTCGCGCCGCGCCGGCTCGGGCGCCCGCGGCACGGCGATGTGCACCCAGCGCCCGTACTCGTGGATCATCTGGTCGAAGCCCAGGCGCGTGCCGGCGATGCGCCGGGCGATCGCATAGGGCGTGCCGAACGCCGGACAGATGAAATCCGCCGCGCGTCCCTCGAGGTGCGCGCTGGTCTTCGAGCCGCCGACGCGCGTGTTCAGCGCGGCGCAGCGAAAGCCGCTGCTGATGAAGATCGGCTTCTTCAGCAGCTCGCGCACCTTCTCCAGCATCTTCGCCAGGCGCACGAGGTTGGCGAGCACGTCCGCGGGCGGCGTGTTGTCGATTCCCGCCCGCACCGCCTCCTGGCTGAGGCAGAACTCTTCCAGGGTGAAATGCCTTGTCAGCTGCCTAGAAGAAGGCAAGCGCACGCGCCTCGATGCTTTGCCGCGGCGGCGCGCCGGGCGGCGTGGCGGGGTCGATGAACGAGGTGTGCGGCGTGAAGCGCGCGCGGCCGTCGGTGGCCGAGTCGAACACCTTGAAGACGATCGCCTCGTCGCGCGTCAGCTGCGGGAAATAGGACCAGCGGTGCGCCGGGTTGTACTTGAGGCGATAGGTCTGGCCGACGCGGTTCGGATAGCGCCGCTCGGAAATCAGCAGGTCGCCGGGCGCGACGCTGCTCGCGTCGGCGAGGGCGAGCGGGTTGGCGCGGATCGGCTGGTTGATCGCGCGCCAGACCTGGATGATGGCGAAGCGCTTCTCCAGCAGGCGCTCGGCCTCCTCGGGCAAGAGATCGCGCACGCGCTGCGGACCGGACCATTCGGTGTAGTCGTTGTGCGCCGAGAGCACCGGCTCGCGGATCAGGCGCGCCTCGCGCTCCGCTTCGTCGCCGGAGCGCAGCGTGTGGTCGAACACCACGACCCGCTTCGCCCCCGAGAGCTCGCCCACCAGCCGCTCGATCTCGGGGTAGTAGACCGCCTTCAGCGCGCCGGCGTCGAAGAAATCCCGCATCGCCGTCGGATGCCGCACCAGCACGAAGCCGTGACGGTCGAGCGACAGCTCGCCGGCGAGCGCGCGACCGTCGCCGATCGTGACTTTCTTCGCTTCCTGCGCGCCGCTCGAGCGGCGGCGGATGTTGTTCGGCCCGAACGTCTCGTTCACCAGCTTCTCGCCCGTGTCAACGGTGTACCAAATTTCGGCGGCGGGCATAGCGGCATGTTACTTTAGCCGCCGAGGAGAAAAATCTGAAACGACGCACGTTCCTGAAGGCGGCGGGACTCGCCGCTGCCGCGCCGACGGTTTCCCTTGCGCAGGCGCAGAAGAAAGCGGCGCCGCCCCCCGGCATCCTCGTCAACGACGTGCACGGGCAGCTCAGCTCGGCGCGCGTCTTCGCCGTCGCCCGCCCCGAGAGCCTCGACGACGTCGCCAAGGCGTTCGCGACCGCGAAGGCCGAGGACAAGAACATCTGCATCGCCGGCGGCCGCCACTCGATGGGCGGCCAGCCGTTCGCCTCCGATGGCGTGCTGATCGACACGCGCAAGCTCGCCAGGGTGCTCGCCTTCGATACCGAGCGCGGCCTGATCGAGGTCGAAGCGGGCATCATGTGGCCGCAGCTGCTCGAGCACCTCGTCACCGTCCAGCGCGGCCAGCCCAGGCACTGGACCTTCGCCCAGAAGCAGACCGGCGCCGATCGCGTCACCATCGGCGGCTCGCTCTCGTCCAACATCCACGGCCGCGGCCTGACGCTGCCGCCCTTCATCGGCGACATCGAGTCCTTCAAGCTGCTCAACTCCAGCGGCCAGATCCTGACCTGCAGCCGCGCGCAGAACGCCGAGCTCTTCAAGCTGGCGATCGGCGGCTACGGCCTGTTCGGCTTCGTCTACTCCGTGACCCTGCGCCTCGTGCCGCGGCAGAAGCTCGAGCGCGTGGTCGAGGTGCGCGACATCGCCGGCATCATGAGCGCCTTCGGCGAGCGCGTGCGCGAGGGCTATACCTTCGGCGACTTCCAGTACGCGATCGACGACCGCTCGGAGGACTTCCTGCGCCGCGGCGTGTTCTCCTGCTACAAGCCGGTGCCCGACGAGACGCCGCTCACGCCGGTGAAGAAGGAGATGAACGAGCGCGACTGGATCGACCTCCTCTATCTCGCCCACACCGACAAGACCGCGGCCTTCAAGCGCTACGCGAGCTTCTACCAGGGGACGAGCGGCCAGGTGTACTGGTCGGACGAGGCGCAGATGAGCGTCTACCCGGACAACTACCACCGCGAGCTCGACAAGCGCTACGCCGCCAGCAACCGCGCCACCGAGGTGATCACCGAGGTCTACTGCGACCGCGATGCGCTCGAGCCGTTCATGGCCGACGTGCGCGAGTACGTGAAGCGCGACCAGGTCGAGATCATCTACGGCACCATCCGCCTGATCGAGCAGGACCACGAGAGCTTCCTGCCGTGGGCGCGCAAGCCCTACGCCTGCATCATCTTCAACCTGCACGTCGAGCACTCGACGCGCGGCTCGATCCGCGCCGGCGACGCGTTCCGGCGCCTGATCAACATCGCCATCAAGCACGGCGGCAGCTATTACCTCACCTACCACCGCCACGCCCTGCGCCAGCAGATCGACGTCTGCTACCCGCGCTTCCGCGACTTCCTGCAGCTCAAGCGCAAGTACGACAAGGAAGAGCTGTTCCAGAGCGACTGGTACCGACACTACAAACGAATGTATTTTGGTAGCTGAGCCGGTCACGATGCTCACCGATTACGCCCTCGCCGGCGTAACCGGTGTTCTCTGTATTTTCCTGTTCAAAAACCAGGCTGTGAGTGCAAGACTGTGGACGCTGGCGTTCGCAGCGCTGGCGGCCGCGTCGTTTCTTGGCGGCACTCATCACGGCTTCGAGATTCAGTGGCTGTGGAAGCCGACGGTGCTGGCGGTGGGCGTCGCGAGCTTCGGCATGCTCGCCGGCACCGCCTACAGCACCACGTCAGGCAACGTTCGCCGTGCGCTCGTCATCGCGGCGGCGCTGAAGCTGGCTTTCTACGAGACGTGGATGCTCGGGCACGACGACTTCATCTTCGTCGTCGCCGACACCGCCTCGGCCATGCTCGCGGTCGCGGCGCTGCACCTGCTGGCGCTCGACAACGCGGCGACGCGCTGGATCCTGGCAGGAGTGGTGGTGTCGCTGATCGCGGCCGGCATCCAGGCGGGACGCGTCGCGCTGCACCCGCAATGGTTCAACCACAACGACCTCTACCACGTGGTGCAGATCGCGGCGATGGCGCTCTACTACGCCGGCGCGCGCCGGATGACCGACCAGCCCGCGCTCAGCGGCCCTGCAGCCAGTCGATAGCGGAGTCGCGGTCGTGGAAACAGCGCAGCGAATAGCCGCGGCTGCGCGCCAGGCCTTCGGAGAGGATGTGCCAGCGGTCGTTGTCGCTCGTGTCGACCAGGGCGACGCGCGCCGGGCCGCAGGCCCCTAGCGCCAGCGTGCCAAGCGTGCCGACGCGATCGACCAGGCCGCGCACATCGATGAGGAGCCGCTTGGCGGCGCGTTGCGCCGCTTCCTCGGCGATGTCGCGGGCGATGCGCGCCGCGTGCGCGAGCGAGGACTTGCCCGAGACCCGGGCCTGCATGGTCGCGCCGCGAACTGCGTATTCGATCCGATAGCCCACGGGCCAAGGCTAGCCTTGGGGGGCCGCAGACGACTGAGAACAAAGGCAAATTCTGGCAACTTCTTACAACCGGCTCACTCCTTGAGGAGCGGAATGCTCGCCGCCGCCGGCGATGCCTTGATCGTGCGCACGTAGGCGTAAATGTCGGCCAGGTCCTGGTCGGAGAGGTGCTGCTGCCGGTAAGGCGGCATGTCCTGGCGCGGCGTGCGCACCTGGAACTCGAAGCCCGCCCAGGGGAACGGGTTCGGCGCGAGCTTGGGTCCCGCGCCGCGATCCGCGCCCTGCCCGACCGTGCCGTGGCAGGTGTAGCACTGATATTTCAGAAACGCCTGGTGGCCGCGTTCCGCGTTTCCCGAGGGAGCATCCTGGGCGAAAGCGACGACCGGGAAAAACAGCAATGCGAGGAGCTTCATCTCAGCGCCCCTGCGTGACGATGTCGACCAGCGCCGGCTCGCCCTTCTTCACCACCGCCATCGCCCGCTGCAGCGCCGGGCCGATCTTCGCCGGATCGGTGATCGGGCCCTCGGCCCACACGCCCTGCGCCTGCGCCAGCTTGGCGTAATCGATGTTCGGATCCTCGATGGTGGTGCCGATGCGCGCCGTGTCCATGCGCCGGTTGTGCAGGCCGGCCATTTTCTGCAGGTGCATCACTTCCTGGTGGTAGGCGCGGTTGTTGTGCATCACCGAGAGGAGCGGGATCCTGTGGTGCGCCGCCGTCCACAGCACGCCCGGCGCGTACATCAGGTCGCCGTCGGGCTGCACCACCGCGGTGATGATGCCCTTGTCCTTGTTGGCGAGCGCCGCGCCGACCGCCGCCGGTGCGATGTAGCCGACGCCGGCGCCGCCCGACTGGCCGAGGAAGTTGTGGTGCTGGGTCGCCGGCCACAAGCGCGCCGCCCAGGAGCCGGAGCGGCACTCGGCGAGGCACCAGTTCTCGTTCTTCAGCACCTGCCAGAGCTCGGCGTGCAGGCGCGCGGTCGACACCGGGCTCGCGTCCCAGCCGAGCGTCGCCGATTCCCGGATGCGCGCCTTCATCTGCTGGTGGTCCTTGCGCAGCGCCTCGGTGCGCCCCGCTCTCGCGTTCGAACTTTGCTTCTTGATGGATTCAATCAACGACGGGAGCGTCGCCTGCACATCGGCGCTGATCGAGATGTCCACCGGGCAGAAGCGCTGCATGTCCTGGTAGTTCGACTTCATCAGCTGGTCGGCGAGCGTGATGTGGATCAGCTTCACGTCGGGCTTGGCGATGCGCCGGTATTCATGGTGCGGGTCGCTGATGCTGTTCAGCTGGCCCCACGGGTCGCCAACCTCGAGGAAAAGGATGGCGTCGGCGCCGCCCACCAGCGCGCGGCCGTCGCTCGTGCGGCTGAGATAGTGCGTGGTGGGGAAGTTCATCCGCCCGAGCAAATCCACCACCGGCGCGTTCAATGCTTCGGCGAGCTCGACCATCAGCTTCATGCCTTCCTGGTTGCGCGCGACGCGCTCGCAAACGATCACCGGGTTCTGCGCCGCGGCGAGCAGCTTCGCCGCCTCGCGCACCGCGCCGGTCTCGCCCTGCGGCGGCGCCGAGAGCACGAGCTTCGGGATGGCGAGCTGTTTCTCGTTCTCGATCGGATCTTCCTGCAGCATGCCGTCGGCGACGATCATCACCGGCTCCATCGGCGGCGTCATCGCCATCTTGTAGGCGCGCACCGTCGACTCGGCGAAGTGCTGCAGCGAGGCCGGCTGGTCATCCCATTTGATGTAGTCGCGCAGGAGCGCCGCCGGGCTCTGCGAGCAGTGCGCCCACTCGACGCCGGGACGGCGCTGCGCCGCGTCCATGAAATTGCCGCCGATCAGCATCACCGGCACGCGGTCGCACCAGGCGTTGTAGACCGCCATCGCCGCGTGCTGGATGCCGACCGAGCCGTGCGCCATCATCGCCATCATTTTCCCGCTCGCCTTGTAGTAGCCGTGCGCCATGGCCACCGACGATTCCTCGTGCAGGCAGGTGAGGAACTCGGGCTTGCGGTTGCCGCCGTAGTTGACAATCGACTCGTGGAACGAGCGGAAGCTCGACGCCGGGTTGGAAGCGACGTAGTCGATGTTGAGCGAGCGCAGTACATCGACCATGAAGTCGGAGCCGGGCCGGCTGATCGTGTGGTCCGGGCCGGCGCCGGAGCTCTTCGCCGCGGGCTTCTCGGCTGCCGGCGCCTGCGCGGTGACGGTGGTCGCGGCGAGCGTCGCCGCCGCGCCTTTCAGGAATGTTCTGCGACCGGAATTCTTTTCGCTCATGTCGTCCTCCTCCAGAGAGCAGCGTAATCGTACCGAGTAAGATAGCCGTGGAGGAGGATAAAAAATGAGACTGTTGCACTGCACCGTGGCGGCGCTCGCGCTGACCGCCAGTTCCGCATTCGCACAAGGCTGGCCGACGAAACCGATCCGCGTCATGGTGCCTTTTCCGCCTGGCGGATCAACCGACATCGTCGCGCGCATCATGGCGCAGAAGCTGGAGAAGCCGCTCGGCCAGCCGCTGGTGGTCGAGAACCGCGGCGGCGCCGGCGGCACCATCGGCGCCGCGGTCGGCGCCAAGGCGGCGCCCGACGGCTACCTGCTCACCTTCGGCTCGACCAGCACGCACGTCGTCGCGCCGAGCGTCTACCAGAAGCTCGAGTACGACCCGGTCAAGGATTTCGCGCCGATCAGCCTGGTCGCGGTGACGCCCTACCTGCTCGCCGTCAATCCGCAGGTGCCGGCGAAGAACGTCCAGGAGCTGGTGGCGCTGATGAAAGCGCAGCCCGGAAAGCTCAACTACGCTTCCGCCGGCATCGGCTCGACCACGCATCTGGCGATGGAAATGCTGAACCTCGCCGCGCAGACGAGCGCCGTGCACGTTCCGTATAACGGAAACGGCCCCGCCGCGACCGCGCTGATGGGCGGCCAGGTGGAGATCCTGTTCGGCAGCCTGCCGTCGCTCCTGCCCACAGCGAAGTCCGGGCGCGTGCGGCCGCTCGCGGTCGGCACGCCCAAGCGCTCGCCTTCGCTGCCGGAGGTGCCGACGGTCAGCGAGTCGGGCTATCCCGGCTTCGACGCCTCGCTCTGGCTCGCCTTCTTCGCGCCCGCCGGCACGCCCCAGCCGATCATCGACCGCCTGCAGCGCGAGATCGCCGCCACGGTGCAGCAGGCCGACACGCGCGAGGCGCTCGACAAGGCCGGCGCCGAGCCCGTCACGAGCACGCCGGCCGAGCTCGCGGCGATGATCAGGGACGGGGTCGGCAAGTACGCCGCGGTGGTGAAAGCCGCCGGCGTCAAGCCGGAGTAAGGCGGAAGAGACGCTCGGCGTTCGTCCGCCCGATCTTCAGGCGGTCGAGCTCGCTGATCGGGCAGGCGTCGAACCAGTCGGCGGCGTGGTCGACGTTCTCGAACGGCCAGTCGGTCGAGAAGAGGATGCGGTCCGAGCCGACCTCGAGGATCGCGTCGATCAGCGTCTGGGTGCGGAAGTTGCCCGAGGTCGTGAGGTAGAAGTTGTCGCGGAAGTAGTCGCCGAGCTTCTTCTTCGCCGGGTAGCGCGGCGCCGCCTTGGTCCAGGCGTTGCGGTTGTCGACGCGCCAGATGCTGTAGGGCAGGCCTTCGCCCATGTGGCCGAGGACGATCTGCAGCCTAGGGTGGCGGTCGAACAGGCCCGAGGCCATCAGGCGCAGCGCGTGCACCGCGGTCTCCTGGCCGAACGCCCAGGTCGGCCCGAGCAGCCACGGATGACCCTCGTAGATCTGCGATGCGCTCGGCAGCGGGTTGCGCGGGTGGAGATAGAACGGCACGTCGAGCTTGTCGCACTCGGCCCAGAAGCCGCGATACCGGGGGTCGTCGAGATACACCATGGAATCGGCTTTCTCGATCTGGGAAAACCCGTTCACCAGCGCGCCGCGGAAGCCGAGCTCCTTCACGCAGCGCACCAGCTCGCGCGTCGCGCCGTCGGGGTCCTGCATGGCGAGCGCGGCGAAGGCCTGGAAGCGGTCGGGGCGCTTGCTCACCTCGGCGGCGAGAAAGTCGTTCGCCTTTTTCGCCGTTTGAGTGGCTTTCTTCGCGTCCGGAATCGCCTGAATCGCCGGTGCATTCAGGGAAAGGATCATCATCTGCATCCCGTGCTTGTCCATGTGCGATAACCGGTACGCCTGCATGTCCAGCAGCCGCTTTTCCAGCTCGGGCCAGACGTGCTCGCCGAGGAACCCCTTCGAGTCGTTGAGGGTGTCGGGAATGGCGAAATGCTCCTCCAGGCCGATCTTGCGTTCCATGTCAGGCTCCGCTCAAAATTCCGTGGCATCTTAGCCGCCCCCACAGGAGAAGCAATGGCAACGAAGCCGAAAGCCGAAGTCGCGTACGACCCCGCGGTCGCGCTCGATTTCTTCAAGTCCGCCGGCAAGGCCGAGACGATCGCCGAGGGAACGAAGATCTTCGGCGAGAAGGAGCGCGCGATCCCCCTGCTGCGCAAGAGCAAGATGTATCTCCTGCTCAAGGGCGAGGTCGAGCTGGTTTCCGGCAAGAAGGCGATCGGCACCATCAAGGCGGGCGAGATCTTCGGCGAGATCGCCGTCATCGCGCACGCGCCGCGCAGCGCCGCGGCGGTGGCGAAGACCGAATGCCGCGTCATCGCCCTCGAGCCCGACCAGTTCGAGGCGGCGCTGGCGCACAAGCCCGCCTTCGCGCTGATGCTGATGAGCATGCTGATCCGCCGCCTGCGCGAGACCATCGCCCAGCTGTCGGTCTCGGGCGCGCTCTCGCACGACGAGGACTTCGAGGAGGCGATCGTGTTCGACAAGAAGCAGCTCGGCGAGCTCGTCACCGGCCTCGCCGACGATCCGCCGGTGTTCTTCCGCCAGGGCTCGCAGATCATCGCCAAGGGCCAGACCGGCATCCGCATGTACGCCGTGATCGAGGGCGAGGTCGCGGTCTCGATCGACGGCCGCATCGTCGAGATGCTCGGGCCGGGCGGCGTGTTCGGCGAGGCGTCGCTGGTGACCGAGTCGGCGCGCCTCGCGAGCGCCACCGCGCAGACCGACTGCGAGCTGCTGGCGATCGGCCGGCCGGCGTTCCTCGAGCTGGTGAAGGTCAGTCCGCAATTCGCCTCCACCCTCCTCAGCTCGCTCGCCGCGCGCCTTCGGTTCCTGACCACGCACTTGAATTGAGCGAACCTCCGCGCCGCATCATCCACATCGACATGGACGCGTTCTACGCGTCGGTCGAGATGCGCGACGATGCGGAGTTGCGCGGCAAGCCGGTGGCGGTGGGCGGCTCGCCCGACTCGCGCGGCGTGGTGGCGGCGGCGAGCTACGAAGCGCGCGTCTTCGGCGTGCGCTCGGCGATGCCGATGTCGCGCGCGCTGCGCCTGTGCCCGCAGCTCGTCATCGTCCGCCCGGATTTCCGGAAGTATCGCGAAGCATCCGACCGGGTGATGGAGATCCTGCACACGGCGACGCCGCTGGTCGAGCCGCTGTCGCTCGATGAGGCCTACCTCGATGTCACCGAGAACCTGTGGGGGATGCCGCTGGCGCGCGATGTTGCAGTTCGGATCAAGAAAACCATCCAGGAAGAAATCGGCCTGACCGCCTCGGCCGGAGTCGCTCCCAACAAGTTCCTCGCCAAGATCGCCTCCGGCTGGCAGAAACCCGACGGCCTGACGGTGATCGCCCCCGAGCGCGTCGAGAGCTTCCTGCAGAAGCTGGACGTGGAAGCGCTCTGGGGCGTCGGCCCGGTGACGGCGAAGAAGCTGCGTGCCGTCGGCATCAAGACCCTGATCGATGTTCGCAACGCCGATTTCAAAATCCTCAGCGGCGCGGTCGGCAGCCTCGCCGAATGGCTGGTGCAGCTCTCGCATGGCGACGATCCGCGGCCGGTCGAGCCGCACCGCGAGACGAAGTCGGTCTCGTGCGAGACCACCTTCGCGCAGGACCTGAAGACCCTGGCCGAGGCCAACGAGGAGATCGCGCGCCTCGCTCGCGAGCTGGCGCAGGACCTGGCGGCGAAGAGCCTGCGCGCGCGCACCATCACCATCAAGGTGCGCTATTCCGACTTCACCACCGTGACGCGCAGCCACACGGCGAAAGCGTTCACCGCCTCGAAGGCCGAGATCGTCAATCGCGCGCAGATGCTGCTCGAGCGGACCGAGGCCGACCGCCGGCCGGTGCGCCTGCTGGGCGTGGGCGCGCACGGGCTTGAGCAGCAGGAGTGAGGCTTCGGCGGGCCTTTCTCTATGTGCTGCAATAACTTATAATGCTGGTTTCCCCCGTTTGGCCCTTACCGGCACTCTATTTCCCAAGGGAGCTCATGGCACCTTCACCCCAGACCCGTCGGCAGTTCAAGATCGGCAAGTACGACATCCTCGCCCAGCCGGCGAGCGGCTCGATGCACATGCTGCGCTACACGGTATTGCTCAACGGCAAGCGCCTCGGCGCCCTGCTCAGCATGCCGACCGAGTCCGATTGCCGCTTCCTCGAAAGCCCGCCGGTGGTGCCGCCCCTGAAGATCTTCCAGGTCACCTATCGTCCCGGCCGCCCGAAGAAAAACGCCAACAACGGCGAGAACAAGGACGGCGGCGGCGAGTCCGGCCCGACCATCCCCTGGGCCATCAAGGGACAGCAGCGCTACTAGTTTTTCAGCGCCAGCAGCGTCACCAGGGTGCCGAAGAGCACCCCTACACCGAAGCCGACTCCGACCGCAGTCCACGGGTTCTCCTGCACCCGGCGGTCGGTATAGCGCGCCGCCTGGCGCGATTTCTCGCTCACCACGGTCATCGTTTCCCTGAGGGCCGCGCGTGCGCCTTCCTTGATTTCCTCGGGCGTGCGGTGGATGTTGGTGTCAGTCGGATTAAGCTGTGCGTATTCCATGGGGTCCCTTTCGGAAAAAAGTGAAGGAAAGGCAGCAATCGCCGTACCCGGCGTGAAGAACGTCAGCCGGCGGCGCTTCCTGCAGGCGTCCGGCGGTCTGCTGCTCGCCGTCGCGTTCCCGGTGCCGTTCCGGGAAGCGCGCTCCCAGGAAGAAAGCCTTTTCTTGCACCGCGGCTTCATGCCCAACGCGTTCGTGCGCGTCGCCAGCGACAACACCGTCACCGTCATCGTCAAGCACCTGGAGATGGGCCAGGGCACGTACACCGGCCTGCCGACGCTGGTCGCCGAGGAGCTCGACGCCGACTGGTCGCAGGTGCGCGTCGAAGCCGCCCCCGCCGACGCGGCGAAGTACAACAACCTGCTCTGGGGCCCGGCGCAGGGCACCGGCGGCAGCACGGCGCTCGCCAATTCCTGGGAACAGCTGCGCCAGACCGGAGCCGCCGCGCGCGCCATGCTCGTCGGCGCAGCGGCGCAGAAGTGGAAAGCGCCGGCTTCGGAGATCCGCGTCGCCAAAGGAGTGATTTCCTGGAAAGACCGCAAGAGCACTTTCGGCGAGCTCGCCGGCGAGGCGGCGAAGCAGAAGGTGCCGACCGAGGTGAAGCTCAAGGATCCGGGCCGCTTCGTCTATATCGGCAAGAGCGGCACGGCGCGGCGCACCGACGCGCGCGACAAATCCACCGGCCGGGCGCGCTTCACCCAGGACGTGAAGCTGACGGATATGCTGACCGCGGTGGTGCTCCATCCGCCCCGCTTCGGCGGCAAGCTGAAGAGCTTCGACGCGGCGCAAGCGAAGGCGATTCCCGGCGTCGTCGACGCGATCGGATTCTCGACCCCGGCCACGAACGGCGTCGCAGTCCTCGCCCGCGACTACTTCACGGCGAGAAAAGGACGCGACGCCCTGAAGGCCGAATGGGATGACGCCTCGGCCTTCAAGGGTTCCTCTGCCGATCTCTTTTCCCAATACCGCAAGCTCGCCGCAACCCCCGGGGTCTCGGCGCGCAAAGAGGGCGACGTGCAGGCGGCGCTCGCGGGCGCCGCGAAGACGCTGGAAGCGGTGTACGAGTTTCCCTACCTCGCGCATGCGGCGATGGAGCCCATGAACTGCGTGGTCCAGCTCTCCGAGGGGCAGTGCGAAGTCTGGAACGGCGAGCAGTTCCAGACCGTCGACCAGGCGGTGCTGGCGCAGTTCCTCGGCCTCAAGCCTCAGCAAGTGAAACTCAACCAGCTCTACGCCGGCGGCAGTTTCGGCCGGCGCGCGAATCCGCAGTCCGACTACGTCCTCGAGGCGGCGGCAATCGCCAAGGCCGCGGGTGGAAAGTATCCGGTCAAGCTCGTCTGGGGCCGCGAAGACGACATGCGCGCCGGCTACTACCGGCCGATGTACGTGCATGCGCTCAAGGCCGGGCTCGACGCCAAGGGCAACATCGTCGCCTGGCAGCACACCATCGTCGGCCAGTCGATCCTTACCGGCACCGCCTTCGAGCCGATGATGGTGAAGGACGGCATCGATGGCACCTCGGTCGAGGGCGCCGCCAACCTGCCCTACGCGATCCCCAACCTCGCCGTGACGCTGCATACCGCCAAGGTCGGCGTGCCGGTGCAGTGGTGGCGCTCGGTCGGCTCGACGCACACCGCCTTCGCCACCGAGTGCTTCCTCGACGAATGCGCGCGCGCCGCCGGCAAGGACCCGCTCGCGCTGCGTCGCACGCTACTGGCGAAGCACCCGCGCCACCTCGCCGCGCTAAACCTCGCCGCGCAGCGTGCCGGCCCGCTGAAAAAAGGCACGGCACGGGGCATCGCGGTGCACGAGTCCTTCAATACGGTCGTCGCGCAGGTCGTGGACCTGTCGCGCCGGAAAGCGGGATTGAAGATCGAAAGGGTCGTTTGCGCGGTCGACTGCGGAATCGCCGTCAACCCGGACGTCGTCGCCGCGCAGATGGAATCGGGCATCGCCTACGGCCTCTCCGCCGCGCTGACGGGCGCGATCACGCTCAAGGACGGCCTGGTCGAGCAATCGAACTTCCACGACTACCAGGTGCTGCGCGCGGCGCAGATGCCGCGGATCGACGTGGCGATCGTGCCCTCGAAGGAGAACCCCACCGGCGTGGGCGAGCCCGCCACGCCCGTCATCGCGCCGGCGCTCGCCAACGCCATCCTCGCGCTTGACGGAAAATCGGTGCGCGCCCTGCCCCTTTCGGCTCAGGACCTGCGCTTCGCATAGGACTGCATCTTGCAGCGGACCCCTGGCTGCAACTAACGTCAGGAGACTTTTATGTTGAGCTGGGCCATCACGTTCTTCATCGTCGCTATCGTCGCCGCGGTGTTCGGCTTCGGCGGCATCGCCGCCGGTGCCGTCGAAATCGCCAAGGTGATCTTCTTCCTGTTCCTGATCGCCTTCGTGGTCTCGCTGGTCATGCACCTGCGCGGCCGCGGGCGCGGTCCCGGAGCGGGACCGCTCGTCTAGCAAATGCACTAAGCTCCTCCCGTCCGCCTTTAGGGGAGGTTCTTTCCCCTTCGTGGCGTGGGAGGAGCGATGCAGCAGGAGAAGTTCGGTTTCATCGGCCTGGGCGTCATGGGCGAGCCCATGTGCCGTAACCTTGCCCGCAAGCATCGCGGCAAGGTCATCGCCCACGATCTGCGGCCCGAGCCGCTGAACCGGCTCTCGGTCGACGGCGTCATGGCGGCGGGCTCGATCGCCGAGCTCGCGGCGCACGCCGACGTCATCTTCCTTTCGCTGCCGGGTGAGCCGCAGGTGCGCGCGGTCGGCCTCGAGCTCTCGCTCGCGGCTCGCGCCGGACAGGCGATCGTCGACTGCAGCACCGCGCCGGTCGCCCTCGCGCGCGAGCTGGCCGCCGCATTCACCAGGCGCAACGCGCATTTCGCCGACGCGCCGGTGGCGCGCACGCACCAGGCGGCGATCGACGGCACCCTCGCCTTCATGGTCGGCTGCGATGCCTTCCTCTTCCACCGCATCGAGCCGCTGCTGCGCGCGATGGGCACCGACGTCACGCATTGCGGCCCGCCGGGCGCCGGCCAGGCGGTCAAGCTCCTCAACAACATGGTGCTCTCCGTGACGGTAGCGGCGCTCGCCGAGGCGCTGGCGGTGGCGAAGGCAAGCGGCGTGGTCGAGCCGAAGCTGCTCTTCGACGCGCTCGCCAAGGGCTCGGCCGACAGCTTCGCGCTGCGCAACCACGGCATGAAGGCGCTCCTGCCCGAATCGCATCCCGACCGCACCTTCCCGGTCTCCTACATGCTGAAGGACGTGACTTACGCGCTCGAGCTCGCGCGCGACGCCGGGCTCGAGCTGCAGACGGCCGGCACGGCGAAGAAGCTGCTGGAGGAAGCCGCGTCGCTCGGCTTCTCCGACTCGTATCACACGGCGATCATCGAGGCGGTGCGCAAGCACCGCGTCTAGCTACTTCGCGACCTTCACCTCGCCGGCCAGGCCGGCCTTGTCGATAGCGCCCTGCACGGTGCCGGAGGCCTTCGCAGCCTCGAGCCATTGGGCGACATGGGCGCCGGCCATGGGCCGGTTCTTCGGCAGCGCAAAGGCGAGGTGCAGGCCGGCGAAGGAATCATCGAGCAGCCGCGAGCCGGGCAGCGTCGCCGCGCGCGCCCGCAGCATGAAGCGGTTCTGCGCGTAGCCGTCCGCCTGGCCGTCCTTCATCAGCGCGAAGGCGGCGTTCTCGTTCTCCGCCAGGGCCACGCTGGCGCTCTTGAGCGTCCTTTGCAGCGTCATCGACGTCGCCGCGCCGCGCACCGCGGCGACGCGCTTGCCGGGCTGGTCGAGGTCGGCCATCGTGCGCGCCGACGAGCCCGGCGGCAGCAGCACCGTCAGGAAGCCGTCGGCGAAGATGTGCGCCGGCGCGAAGTCGACCAGGCTGCGCCGCTCCGGGTCGACCGCCACCACGGCGAGGTCCCACACGCCCTTACCCGAATCCTCCATCAGCCGGTTGACCGCCGAGTAGTCGATGAGCTTGAGCGGCAGGCCGGCGTCGGCGGCGAGAGAACGCGCGAGGATGGCGGTCGTGCCGCCGAGCTCGCCGGTTTGCGCGTCTTTCGTGCCGATGACCGGATTCGAGATCAGCAGGGCGACGCGCAGCGTGCCGGTCGGTGCGAGCTGCGTCTTCGCTTCCTGCGACGGGCCGCTGCTGGCGCAGCCGGCGAGAACGAGGAGCGCGGCGAGGAGATTTTTCATGCGCCTTAGTATAGGCGGGTCTGCACCCGCCGCCCCATGCGCCGGACGAGGTCGCTCCACAGGTTTTCGCCCGGCTCCTTGCTGAATACCTGCGCGGCGTCGGGCTCGGCGACGTACCAGTAGCCGGCGGCGATCTCGTCGGCGAGCTCGCCCGATTCCCAGCCGACGAAGCCGGCGAAGAAGCGCGCCGCCCCGGATTCGCCGGCGATGCGCTCGACGCTCGCCTCGTCGCCGGTGACGTAGACGTCGCCGAACAGGTGCAGCGACGGCTTGCCGGGATCCTTGCGCACCATCGCGAAGACCGCCTGCGGCATCTGCGGCCCGCCGAAATACAGCGGCGACGTAGCGATGCGCACCGGCGAAGCGCGGTTGAGGATGAAGCCGAGGTGGCGCTCCTCGCCCACCGGCATGACGATGAGCGCGGTGTGCCGGTAAGCGCCGTCGAGGTCGGGCGTCGCGACCAGCATCATCGTGCGGTCGAGGTCCTGCGCGGCGGCCGCGCAGGGCAGGAGAAATGCGAGTACGAGCAGCGCTTTCTTCACGCGCCCACTATCCCAGCCTACGCTGTCAACAGCCTTTCAAGCCTAGTACGTCTTGTAGGGCAGGAACTTGCCCGACATCTCGACGTGCACGCGGTCGCCCTTCTCGTGCGGCTCGCGGGCGATGTCCATGCTGAAGTCGATGGCGCTCATGATGCCGTCGCCGAACTCCTCGTGGATCAGCTCCTTGATGGTCGTGCCGTAGACGTTGACGATCTCGTACCAGCGGTAGATGAGCGGGTCGGTCGGCACCGCGCTCGGCAGCGAGCCCTTGTAGGGCACGGTCTGCAGGATCAGCACCGCTTCCTCGGGCAGGTCGAAGATCTTGCCGACCGTCTCGGCCTGGCGCCTGGTCATCTGCATCTGGCCCAGGCAGGCGGCCGTCGTCCACTCCTTCGAATGGCCGACCTTGCTGGCGACGTCGACCCACCTGATGCCTTTCTTCACCTTGCGGAAAGCGATCAGGTCGGTCACGTCCTCGCGCTTCATCGGCTTCATCAGGTTGGACACGGCTTGCTCGGGGTCACGCTTCATGCTGCCTCCTCAAAGGCTCCAGGTTGACGATCTTTCCGCTCGTGATCGGCTTCGCGCGGTTCACCAGGAAGTCGACCAGGTGGTTGCGCAGCCGGTAGAACTGCTTGTCGTGGTGCATGGTGTGGCGCTCGCGCGGCTTGTCGAGGGTGTTGTCGACGATCTCGGCGATGCGCGCATCCGGGCCGGCCGACATCAGCATGATGCGGTCGGCGAGCAGGATCGCCTCGTCGACGTCATGCGTGATCATGAACACCGTCTGGTGCGTGGCGGCGCAGATCCGGACCAGCTCGTCCTGGATCACGCCGCGTGTCAGCGCGTCGAGCGCGCCGAACGGCTCGTCGAGCAGCAGCATCTTCGGCTTGATCGAGAAGGCGCGGGCGATGCCGACGCGCTGCTTCATGCCGCCCGAGAGCTGCGAGGGCTTCTTGTGCTCCGAGCCGGTCAGGCCGACGAGGTCGATGAACTTCTGGCAATGCGTCTGCACCTGAATGCGGTTCCAGTCCGGCCAGCGGCTCTTCACCGCGAAGGCGATGTTGCTCATCACCGAGAGCCAGGGCATGAGCGCGTGGCCCTGGAACACCACGCCGCGGTCGAGCGACGGCCCGGCCACCTCGCGGTTGTCCATCACCACCGCGCCTTCGCTCGCGCTGTCGAGGCCGGCGAGGATATTGAGGATGGTCGTCTTGCCGCAGCCCGAATGGCCGACGATGCAGACGAACTCGCCCTTCTCCATCGTGAAGCCGACGTCCTCGAAGACGGCGCTCTTGCCGTATCGCTTCGCCAGTCCGGTGACTTGAAGGAAGCTCATCAGTCCGCGTAGGTGACGGCCTTCTGCAGCCGGCCGATGAGGAAATCCAGAAGCATGCCGACGACGCCGATCACCAGGATTGCGAAGATAACGTTGGTCAGGTTGAGGTTATTCCACTCGTTCCAGACGAAGTAGCCGATGCCGGTGCCGCCCACCAGCATCTCGGCGGCGACGATCACCAGCCAGGCGATGCCGATCGAGATGCGCATGCCGGTGAGGATGGTCGGCGCCGCGGCGGGCAGGATGACGAGGAAGGCCTTGCGCAGCGGCTTCACTTCCAGCGTCTTGGCGACGTCGAGCCACTCGCGGCGCACCGCGCCGACGCCGAAGGCGGTGTTGATCAGCATCGGCCAGATCGAGCAGATGAAGATCACGAACACTCCCGAGATCGAGCTGTCCTTGATGGTGTAGAGGGCGATCGGCATCCAGGCGAGCGGCGAGATGGGCTTCAGCACCTGGATGAAGGGATTGAGCGCCTGGTGGAGGAGCGGCGACATGCCGATCATGAAGCCGAGCGGCACGGCGACGATCAGCGCCAGCAGGTAGCCCGCGGCGACGCGCCCGAGCGAGTGGCCGAGCTGGATGCCGATGCCCTTGTCGTTGGGCCCGCGGTCGTAGAAGGGCTCCGAGAGCTGCCGCGTCGCGGCCTCGCCCATCTGCGCCGGCGTCGGGAAGCCTTCCGGCTTGCTCGAGCTCTTGCCCATCAGCTTCTGGTACTCGGCGTCGCCGGCGGCCAGCGCCTTCGCTTTCGGCAGCGTGGCGATGTGCCAGATCCCCAGAATGAGGAAAAAGAAGCCTATGGACAGCACGCTGGCGAGGATCGCCTGTCGCTTCATGCCGCCTTCCTGATCGCGAAGCTGGCGAGGTACTTCTCGGGCTGCGCCGGGTCGAACTCCTTGCCCATCACCTTGAACTTGGCGTAGGCCGAGGCCGGCGACTTCATGTCGAGCTCGGCCATGCGCTTCTTCGCCTCGGTGACGAGGAACACCTGCTCGGCGATGCCCTTGTAGTTGACGTCGCCCTTGACGTAGCCCCAGCGCTTCATCTGCGTCAGGATCCACACGGCCATCGACTGCCAGGGGAAGGGATCGAAGTCGGCGCGGTCGGGCACGTTCTTCACTTCGCCCAGGCCGTCGGCGAAGCGCCCGGTCAGCACCTGCTCGATCACCGTCTCGGGCTGGTTGAGGTAGTTCGGCGGCGAGATCACCTTCGCCATCAGCGCACGATTCTTCGGCTCGCGCGCCATGCGCGCGGCGGTGAGCACCGCGCGGTAGAGCGCGGCGAAAGTGTTCGGCGCCTCCGTGATCATCGCCTCGGGCACGCCGAAGGCGCAGCAGGGGTGGCCGT
>JAXDQC010000097.1:0-9052 GCA_034668045.1 Betaproteobacteria bacterium
ACGGGGCCGTGAAAGCGATTTCAGGCCGGTGGCCGCCGTCGTGCGCGCGCATATCTATCAGCCGAACGGCCAGCCGATTATCGGCGTCGGCAATTTCGACAATCCATCGGAGTTTCCCGATCACAGCCGTTATGGCAACGAGTCCGGCGCGTACAACTTTGCCGCACAGGCGGTCGAAGTCGAAGTCGACCGCGACACGGGCGTGGTGCGCATCGACCGCTTCACCGCCGTCGACGACTTCGGCAAGATCATCAACCCGATGATCGTCGAGGGCCAGGTGCACGGCGGCCTGACGCAGGGCATCGGCCAGGCGCTCACCGAGGGCTGCCGCTACGACGCCACCAGCGGGCAGCTCGTCACCGGCAGCTTCATGGATTACTGCATGCCGCGCGCGGGCGACGTGCCTTATTTCAAGATCGACACGCGCGAGACGCCGTGCACCCACAACCCGCTCGGCGTGAAGGGCTGCGGGGAGGCGGGCGCGATCGGCGCGCCGGCGGCGGTCATGAACGCCGTCACCGACGCGCTCGGCATCAGGGACGTGGCGATGCCCGCCACCGCGCAGACCGTGTGGAAACATCTCCAGGAGAAAAGCCATGCACGCGTTTGAATATCATCGGCCGTCGAGCAGCAAGGACGCGCTCGATCTGGCAGCGAAGAAAAGCGAAGGCCGATACCTGGCGGGCGGGCAGAGCCTGGTGCAGGCGATGAAGCTACGCCTCTCCTCGCCGAGCGACCTCATCGACCTGGGGACGATCAGGGACCTTGCCGGCATCAAGGTGTCTGGCAGTGCCGTGGAGATCGGCGCGATGACCCGCCACGCCGACGTCGCTGGCTCTAAGGACGTGCAGAAGGCGATCCCCGCCCTCGCCGCCCTCGCCGGCATCATCGGCGACCGGCAGGTCCGGCACATGGGAACGATCGGCGGCTCGCTCGCCAACAACGACCCGGCGGCGGACTATCCCGCCGCGGTGCTCGGCCTGGGCGCGACCATCACCACCAACAAGCGCAAGATCGAGGCCGACAAGTTCTTCAAGGCCCTCTACGAGACGGCGCTGGAAGCCGGCGAGCTGATCACGTCGGTCTCCTTCCCCGTGCCCAAGCGCGCGGCGTACATGAAGTTCAAGAACCCGGCTTCGCGCTTCGCCATCGTCGGCGTGTTCGTCGCCGATTTCGGCGGCAAGGCGCGCGTCGGCGTCACCGGCGCCGGCCCCTCGGCCTTCCGTCAGGCCGAGATGGAGAAGGCGCTGAGCGCGAAGTTCGCGCCCGACGCGGTGGCGAGCATCAAGGTCAAGGCCGATGGCCTGAACAACGACCTGCACGCCTCGCCCGAGTACCGGGCGCACCTGATTACGGTGATGGCGAAAAGGGCGGTCGAGGCAGCCCTGAAGTAAGGGGGTTGCGGTGAATACCGCACAGACCCGCGATTGAAGGGTTCGCAGGGTCCCCGCGCCGCCCGGGCGACAATGGCGGGATGCGATCTCTGAGAGCGCAGGCGGCCATCACTGCGGGGACGGTATTCGTCCTGGTTCTCGTGCTGCGTTTTGCCGGCGCGCTGGAGCGCATCGAGCTCGGCGTCTACGACCTGGCCCAGCGCGCCCGGCCGGCAGCGCCGCTCGACGAGCGCTTCGTCATCATCGACGAGACCGAGGACGACCTGAAGCGCTTCGGCCACCCGCTTTCCGACGAGACGCTGGCGCGCGTCGTCGAGCGCGTCGTGGCGCTCAAGCCGCGCGTGGTCGGCGTCGACAAGTTCCGCGACATCCCGGTGCCGCCCGGCACGCAGGAGCTCGAGCGCGTGGTCAACGCCAACCGCAACGTGTTCTGGATCTACCAGTTCGGCGGCCACGGCTCGCGCCGCATCACGGCGCCGCAATGGCTGCAGCGGCCGGCGCAAGCGGCGTTCAACGACGTACTCCCGGACGCGGGGGGCACGGTGCGCCGCGGGCTGCTCTACCTCGACGACGGCGGCCGGCCGCAGCGCTCGTTCGCGCTCGCGCTGGCGACGGCCTATCTCGCGCCGCAGGGCCTCGGCCCGAAGGCCGACGGCGACGATCCGGCGCGCATGCGCCTGGGCGCGGCGACGCTGACACCGCTGGAGGCCTACGACGGCGGCTACGCCGGCACCGATGCCTCGGGCTACCAGATGCTGCTCGACTATCGCGGCGCCCCGGCGCCGTTTCCTCGCTTCATGCTCGGCGAGCTGCTCGACGGCAAGGTCGACGCGGCGCTGGTGCGCGACCGCATCGTCATCGTCGGCTCGAGCGCGACCAGCCTCAAGGACTTCTTCCAGACGCCGTTCAGCTCGGCGGCACTGCCCCATATCACCGGCAGCGAGCTGCATGCGCACCAGACCAGCCAGCTGCTGCGCCTCGCGCTGGGCGACGCGAAGCCGGTACGCACGCTGCCCGAAGCGCTCGAGGTGCTGCTGCTCGCGCTGTGCTGCCTGCTCGGCCTCGTCGCATGGATCGCGACGCGCGCTTCCAGCCTGGCCGCCCTGATCGCCGGCGGCCTCGCCGCCCTCGCCATCGTCTGGTACGCCGCGGCGGCGAGCTCGGTCTGGTTCCCGATCCTGCCGCTCGTGCTCGGCTTCGTCGTCACTGCCTCGGCTTCGGCCGGGCTGCGCGCGCTGCACGAGACGCGGGAGCGCACGGCAATGATGGCGATGTTCTCCCGTCACGTCGCGCCGGAAGTGGCGCGCGAGCTCTGGCGGCGCCGCGACGAGATGACCGAGGGTAATGCGCTGCGACCGCAGCACCTTGACGCGACGGTGCTGTTCGCCGACCTGCACGGCTACACGCCCGTCGCCGCGCGCCTCTCCCCGGCCGACACGGCGCGCTGGCTGAACGAGTTCATGGCGCCGATGGCCGACGTCATCATGGCGCACCGCGGCGTCATCCGGCAGTACGCCGGCGACGCGATCATGGCGGTGTTCGGCGCGCCCATCCCGAGCGAGACGCGCGCGGAGCAGGAGCGCGACGCGCGCACGTCGGTCGCGTGCGCGCGCGAGATGTGCGGTCGCTTCGCGCAACTGAACGAGGCCTGGCGCAATGCCGGCAAACCCACCGCCGGGCTTCGCATCGGCCTCTACAGCGGGGCGATGGTCGGCTGCAATATCGGCAACCGGCAGCGCCTGGAATACGCGGTGGTCGGCGACGCGGTCAACGTCGCCGCGCGGCTGCAGGCGCTCGCGCTGCCCGACGGCGACGAAGGCGAGCGCGGCCGCATCCTCATCGGCGAAACGACGCGCGCGCTGCTGCCCGTTCACGAGCCGTGCGAACGCATCGGCTCATTCGTGCTCAAGGGGCGAACAGAGCCCGTGAGCGTGTATCGTATTGAGGGAGACTGACATGAAGCGCTTCTTGTTTTTCGTCACTTCGCTATGCCTGGTGCTTCCGGCCGGCGCCCAACAGGGCGAGGAGCCCGAGTACAACCCGCCCGCGCGCGGCGCGCCCAGCGGCCGTGTCGGCGGCGGGACGCGCGGCCTGCGCGTGCTGCCGCTCGCAGCGCTGGCGCCGGATCACACCGGCCTGACGATCAGCGCCCAGCCGGCGCTCTACTACTTCCTGCCGGCGAGCTCGGGCGTGCGCGTGGCGGTGCGGCTGGCGGGCGATCCGAACGCGCAGCCGCTGCTCGAGAAGGACTTCGCGCCGCCGGCGAAATCCGGCATCCAGCGCCTCGAGCTCAAGGCCCTGGGCGTGACGCTGGCGCCGGGAGTCGAATACCGCTGGACGGTCAGCGATGCGCGCACCAGCTCGACCGGCATGATCCGCCGCATCGACCCTTCGCAGGACCTGGCGCGCAAGCTGAACGGCGTTCCCACCGGCCGCAGCCGCTACACGCTGCTTGCCCGGGAGGGCGTGTGGTACGACGCGCTAGACGAGGTCTCGCGCGCCGCGGATGGCGCGAGCCCGATCGCCGGCCGCCATCGTGCCGCGCTCCTCGAGCAGATCGGCCTCAAGGACATTGCGCAGCACGAGCGGCAGCTTTACCAGTAGGTCGTCAACGCATCTTGCTTCGCGACTGCTCGGCGCGCGCCGCGCCGATCGCGGTCTTGACGTGCTTCTTCTCCTCGGGCGGCGGCAGCACCGCCTTCAGGCCGAGCGACTCGAGCCACAGCTCGCGGCACCAGCCTTTCGAGTGATAGAAGTGCTCGTCTTCCTGGTCCTCGACCTCGTTGTAGGCGGCCTTCAGCGCCTTGCCCTCGGCGCCATCGAGCGCCTTTGCGGCCTGGCCGATCAGCTCCCAGTTGAAATGGTCCTTCAGCTCGGCGATCGTCACGCACTCGCAGGCGACGAGCTGCGCCGCGGCGGGATCGCCGTTCTTGAGCGCCTCTTCCATGTTGCGCAGCAGTCGCATGCCCATCTCGCGCACGATGGTTCGTCCGGGGCTCTGCTCCTCGGGGTCGAGCTGCAGGGCGGAAAAAACGTCGTGCAGGATCTGCACATGGGTTTCCGTTTCCTGCTCGTACTTTTCCCACTCTTCCTGCAGGTCCTCGTTCTGGACGCACTTCAGCGCCATCTGGTAAACCTTCGTGCCGCCCATCTCATGCTCGAGGGCTTGCAGCAGTAATTCCTTCAGTTGCTTGGATTCCATTACGCCTCCAATGGGTTTGAGCCCGGGAGGCAGCAAGGGCCGTGCCGAAGACGCTGTTACTCGATGACGCGGTCGGCGGTTTTAAGGAGCTCGCCCGGAACGCTGACGCCAAGCGCCTTGGCGCTGCGCTGGTTGACGATCAGCTCGGAGCGGCTCGACTGCTCCACCGCGGTTTCCGCGGGCTTGGCGCCGCGCAGGATGCGATCGGCGATGGCGGCGCTGCGGCGAAGCGTATCGGTGACGTCGGGCCCGTATGTCAGGAGAGCCCCGGCTTCCGCCCACTCCAGCCGGTGGCCGATGAGCGGAAGGCGGTTGCGCATCGCCGTGTCCGCGACATCGCGGCGCCGGCCGAGCAGCGTCACCGACGGGCTGAGGAACACGGCGTGCGTGCCCTCGCGGCGAAAGTTGGCGAGCAGCTTGGCGACGGCTTCGAAGTTGGTGAATTCGGCCACCGAAAGAGACAGGCCGGGCACGGCGCGGATCGCGTCCTCGTGCAGGGTGCGCTGGCGCGCCGACTCGGTGGCGCGACGGTCGAGCAGCAGGCCGATGCGGGTGGCGCCCGGCATCATCTGCCGCAGGAGCTGCACCCGGCGGCGCAGTCCGTCGCCGGCCGACTGGTAGGCGCCGGTCGCGTTGCGCGCCGGGCTTTTCAGCGAGGCGACGAGGCCGCTCGTCACGGGATCGGACGCGGAGGTGAACACCACCGGCACCGCATCGGTCTCCTTCAGCACCGCCAGCGCGATCGCCGCCGTGCTGGCATAGATGAGGTCGGGTTCCCGGCTGGCGGCGGACTTCGCCAGGCCTTCCATGTACTCGCGCGTGCCGCGGCCGTAGAGGCGCTCGTAGTCGATATTGGTGCCCTCGACCCAGCCGCGCCGGCGCAGCTCGTCGAAGAACGGCTGCGCCGCCGGCTGGTCGTCCTCTTCCTCGCCCGGGAAGAGCGCGACCAGCGACATCTTGCGTGCCTGGGCCCACGCCAGACGGGACGCGATCGCCGCGCCCCCCACACCGAGGATGAATATTCTTCTTGAGGGCATGCGGCGCCAACTATATGCCCCGGCGTCGAACCGGGCTAGCGGCAAGGGGCCGATTGCCCGAAAATGCACGTTTTCGCCTCCACCCATGCCCCGCTCCCTGCCGAAATCGATCGACGAGACGCAAACCCTGCTCGCCGCCGGCGAATACGTCGCCGACCGCAGCCTGGCCACCTCGCTCTTCCTCGCGCTGGCGATGCGCCGCCCCCTCTTCCTCGAGGGCGAGGCGGGCGTCGGCAAGACCGAGATCGCCAAGGTGATCGCCGAGGGCCTCGGCCGCGAGTTGATCCGCCTGCAGTGCTACGAGGGCCTCGACATCGGCCAGGCCGCCTACGAGTGGAACTACCCGCGGCAGATGATCGAGATCCGGATGGCCGAAGCCGAGGGCGTCAAGTCGCGCGAGGGCCTGGAGCAGGACATCTTCTCGGAGCGCTTTCTCATCCGCCGGGCGCTCTTGCGCGCGCTGCAGCCCGCATCACAGACGGCGGGCGCCGCGCCGGTGCTGCTGATCGACGAGCTCGACCGCACCGACGAGCCCTTCGAGGCCTACCTGCTGGAGGTCCTCTCCGACTGGCAGATCACCATCCCCGAGATCGGCACGCTGCGCGCCGCCGAGCCGCCGGTGGTCGTGATCACCTCCAACCGCACGCGCGAAATCCACGACGCCGTCAAGCGCCGCTGCTTCTACCACTGGGTCGACTACCCGGACGCGACGCGCGAGCTCGAGATCCTGCGTAAAAAAGCGCCCGGCGCGGCCGCGGCCCTTTCGCGCGAGGTCGTGGCCTTCGTGCAAGGCCTGCGCAAGAGCGACCTGTTCAAGCTGCCCGGGGTCGCCGAGACCATCGACTGGGCGAACTGCCTGGTGGCGCTCGACCGCGTCACCCTCGACCCGGAGACAGTCAACAACACGCTGGGGGTGCTGCTCAAGTACCGCGACGACCTCGAGCGCGTTGCCGGCGACGAGGCGGCGCGTCTCGTCACCGAGGCGAAAGCCGCTGCCGCGGCCTAGGCGCATGAGCGCGACTCGTTAAGTCTTGGGCGCGACCTCCTTCCTGAGACGGCTGCTGGGCGCGGGAGAGGGCGGCGTCGACCGCCGCGTGCACGACCTGTTGTCGCTGTGCGAATCGCTGCTGGCGGAGAGCGGCGAGTACGCGAGCACGGCGCTGGCGCGCGACGCGCTCGCCGCCTACCAGGGGCTGGAAGCGCATCTGCGCGACGAATTCTTCGACGTCCTGGCGCGCCACTACTCGCCGTCGCCCGAAGCGGTCGCCGCAGCAGCGGCGGCGTACCAGGCCGATCCCTCGCCCGAGAACCTGCTGCGGCTGGAAGCGGCGGTCGAGCCCGCCCGGCGCGAGCTTTTCCGGCGCCTCAACATGGCGCCCGGCGGAACGGCGGCGCTGGTCGAAATGCGCCGGCAGGTGCTCAAGAACCTGCGCATCCGGCCGCAGTGGCGCGCCATCGACGCCGACCTGATGCACCTGCTGCGCTCGTGGTTCAACCGCGGCTTCCTCAGGCTCGAGCGCATCGACTGGCACAGCTCGGCGATCCTGCTCGAGAAGCTGATCCAGTACGAGGCGGTGCACGCCATCGCCGGCTGGCGCGACCTGCGCCGGCGCCTGGAGGCAGACCGCCGCTGCTTCGCCTTCTTCCATCCGCAGCTCCCCGAGGAACCCATCATCTTCATCGAGGTGGCGCTGACGCGCGGCATGAGCGCGCAAGTGCAGCCGCTGCTCGACATCCACTCGCCGGTGGCCTCGCCGCTGAAGGCCGACTGCGCGATGTTCTACTCGATCACCAACTGCCAGGAAGGGCTGCGCGGCATCTCCTTCGGCAACCAGCTCATCAAGCAGGTGGCCGAGGAGTTGAAGCGCGAGTTCCCGCACCTGCGGCGCTTCGCCACCCTCTCGCCGATCCCGGGCCTGCGCGGCTGGCTGGAGAAAAACGCCGAACGCGAGCTGCTCGGCAAGATCGAGGACCCGGCCTGGCATCTCGGCGACGTGACCGAAGAGCTGCAGCGCCAGTTGATGCGGCTGTGCGCGTACTACCTGCTGCACGCCAAGGCCGACGCAGAGCCGCTCGATCCGGTCGCGCGCTTTCACCTCGGCAACGGCGCGGTGCTGGAGCGCCTCGACTGGATGGCCGATTCCTCCGAGCAGGGCATGGCGCGCTCCGCCGGCCTGATGGTGAACTACGTCTACTGGCTCGCGGAAGTCGAGAAAAACCACGAGCGCTACGTCCACGAGCACGCGATCGTCGCTTCCCCGGCGATCGAGAAGCTCGCCAGGGACCACGCCGCGGAACGGACCAAGGGCAAGGCAGCTTGAGCCAGGAAGGGCGGCTCGCCGAGAACGTCATGCATTTCGCCCGGCTGCTGCGAGCGGCGGGGCTGCGCGTCGGCCCCGACCGCGTCATCGATTGCGTTCAAGCGCTGCAGATCGCCGGCTCGCAGCACCGGGAGGACTGGTACTGGACGATGTCGGCGGTGCTGCTCTCCAAGCAGGAGCACCGGCCGATCTTCGACCAGGCGTTCCAGGTCTTCTGGCGCGACCCGAAGCTGACCGAGAAGATGATGTCGTTGCTGCTGCCGAAGGCGCACGGCCTCGCCGCCAAGCCCGAGCAGCAGCAGAGCCAGCGCCTGACCGACGCGCTCTATTCGCAGAAGAAGCCGGAGGAGCGCGAAAGCGAGCAGAAGGAATTCGAGGCGCGCCTCACCTTCTCGTCGCGCGAGGTGCTCGCGCGCATGGACTTCGACACCATGTCGGCCGCCGAGCTCGCGCAGGCGAAGCAGATGCTCGCCCGGCTGCGGCTGCCTTTACCGCTCATTCGCACCCGGCGCTTCGAGGTTGACCGGGCGGGAAACCGCATCGACTTGAGAAAAAGCCTGAGAGAAAGCATGCGCGAGGGCGCCGAGATCATTTCGCTGGTGCGCGCGGCGCCGCGCAAGCTGCACCCGCCGCTGGTGGTGCTGTGCGACATCTCGGGCTCGATGAACCCCTACTCGCGCATGTTCCTGCACTTCCTGCACGCCATCACCAACGACCGCGACCGCGTCACCGTCTTCGTCTTCGGCACGCGCCTCACCAACATCACGCGCGCGCTGCGCCACCGCGACGTCGACGTGGCGATGGCCAAGGTGGCCGAGGCGATCCAGGACTGGTCGGGCGGCACGCGCATCGGCGCCTCGCTGCGCGAGTTCAACTGGCGCTGGTCGCGCCGCGTGCTCGGCCAGAATGCCTGCGTGCTGCTCGTCTCCGACGGCCTCGACCGCGAGGCGGGCGAGGGCCTCGGCGAGGAAATGGAGCGCCTCGCGAAGAGCTCGCGCTACCTCATCTGGCTCAATCCGCTCCTGCGGTATGAAAAGTTCGAGGCGCGGCCGGCGGGCGTGCGCGCCATGCTGCCGCACGTGGATCTCTTCCTGCCGG
>JAXDQC010000098.1:0-10249 GCA_034668045.1 Betaproteobacteria bacterium
GTCTCCGACGGCCTCGACCGCGAGGCAGGCGAGGGTCTGGGCGAGGAGATGGAGCGGCTGGCGAAGTCGTGCCGCTACCTGGTCTGGCTGAATCCGCTCCTGCGCTACGACAAGTTCGAGGCGCGCCCGGCGGGCGTGCGCGCGATGCTGCCGCACGTCGATCTCTTCCTGCCGGTGCATAATCTGAAGAGCCTCGTCGATCTCGGCCGCACCCTCAACCGGCCTCTTACCCGAAACAGCCAGGAGAAGCACGCATGGAGATGAGCGGCGAGCAGATCGTTCCCGCCCCGCAGCAGGCGGTGTGGAACGCGCTCAACGATCCCGAGATGCTCAAGGCCTGCGTGCCGGGCTGCGAATCGATTACGCCCACCGGCGACAACGAATACCAGGTGCTGATGGTGGCGCGCGTCGGCCCGGTAAGCGCCAAGTTCAAGGGCAAGCTCACGCTCTCCGACATCAAGCCGCCCCACTCCTACGCCCTCGCCTTCGAGGGCCAGGGCGGCCCCGCCGGCTTCGCCAAGGGCGGGGCGCAGGTGCGGCTCACGCCCCAGGGGATGACGACCAAGCTCGCCTACGACGTCAAGGCGAGCGTCGGCGGCAAGCTGGCGCAGATCGGCTCGCGCCTGATCGACGCCGCGGCAAAGAAAGTCGCCGACGACTTCTTCCGCAACTTCAACGAGAAGGTGTCGGCGGCGGAGGCGGACCCCGAGCAGACGGTGGTCGGCCACCACAAGAAAATGGACGGCCACAAGGCCGGCGATGACGACGACCACGGCCATCAGGCCGGGCCGGTGCCGCGCGACCCGGACCTGCCCGATGTTTCCGGCACCACGCTCGCCTTCTTCGCCGGCGGTTCGCTGGTGGTGTTCTTCGTCGCGCTGGTCGCGTTCTTCGGCTGAGCTCATGAGCGTCGTCGCCCGCATGGACAAGGCCGTCGATGCCTTCGTCGCCCGCTGCCGCTGGTTCCACCAGCCGATGACGCGCGGCCGCGCGCGCATGTTCGCCCTGCAGCACCGGCTCAACACCCGCCAGCGCAATTCGGTGCTGAAGCTGAAAGTCGCCACCAACTGCAGCGACTGGGACACCCGCATCCGCATCATCCGGGCCTGCAGCGAGGAAGTGATCGCCGATCACGAGCACGGCGGCGGCCGGGCGCACTGGGCCATCCTCGAAGATCTCGGCGTGCGGATCGGCATCGCCAAAAAAACCATCCAGAACGCGCAACCCCTGCCCTCGACCCAGCTCTGCTGGGCGGCGTGGGAAGGCCTGATGGCCAATCGCCACTGGCTCGAAGGCATCGTCGCCAACACCTGCGCCGAGCGCATCAACGTTCCCGGCTACGGCACGGGCGCTTTCCGCAAGCTCGGCTGGTTCGGCCTCGAGCGGCGCCGATGGAAGAAGTTGTTCGATCTGGAAGATCGGGAATTGGAGTTTTTCGAGCTCCACACCGAGGCGGACATCGAGCATTCCGACACCGGCTGGCGCGCGGTCGAGAAATTTGCCCGCAAGCTGCGCATGGAGGACGCCGCGGTGGCCGCCTGCGAGCGCAACCTGCACGTCTGGGAGCACTATCTCGGCGGCATCGCCGCCGCCGGAGACCGGCGCCGCTAGAATCGCGGCATGACACCCCAACGGCGCCGCGCGGCGATCCTGTACGCCGAGCTGCGCAACTTCACGCGCCTCTCCGAGGTGCTGGAGCCGGCCAAGGTGCTGCAGCTCGCCAACGATTTCTTCACCCTGGCAGCAAAGAACGTGATCGCCGAGCGCGGCGACGTGCTCTCGGTGCACAACGATGCGCTGCTCGCCGCCTTCCATTCCGAGGGGCGCGAGGCGGCCGAGTGGGCGGTGAAGGCGGCGCAGGCGGTGCAGCGCGAGTTCGGCACGCTCGGCGAGAGGTGGAAGACCGAGTACGGGCTGCCGGCCGCGGTCGGCCTGGGCGTGCACCTCGGCGAAGCGGTGTTCGGCATGGCCGGCCCGCTCGGCAAGCAGCAGTTCGTCGCGCTGGGGGATTGCGTGAGCATCGCCGAGCGCCTGGTGCATCGCGCGCGCACCGGCGAGATCGTCATTTCGCTCGACGTGATGAAGGCGCTCGGCCCGGCGGTGCAGACGCTCGGCGCGCTGGAGCTGCCGCCGCTCGAGCTCTCGAACCGGCCGCCGCTGGCGATCTACGGCATGGCGCTCGAGACGCGCCTCGACTTTACTTAGCCAGGGCGTTCCGCATCGCAGCCGCCAGCGTCTCCGGCGGCTGCGCGCCCGAGATGCCGACCTTGCGATCGAGGATGAAGGTCGGCACGGCGGTGATGCCCAGCCCGCGCATGCTTTGTTCAAGCGCAACGACCTCTGTCGCGCCTTCTCGACGGGGCCAGCCCGACACGCCGCAGCGCTGTGCGATTGCAGCAAGGGTTTCGGTGTCACCGATATCCTGCGCGTCCTCGAAGTAGGCGCGGAAAAGCGCGTCCACCACGGCGTCGGCCAGCGCCTGATCCTGCGCTAGTCCGACAAGCACATGGGCGGCGACGGTATTAGGTGTGCGTTCGATAGCGTCAAATGCGAACTCGATGCCTTCGCTCTTTCCTTCCCTCGCCACGCGTGCATCAAGCTCGCGCGAGCGCTCGATCGAGCCGAACTTCGCCGCGCGGTATGCGGCACGGGGCATTCCCTCGGGCGGCATGCCCGGGTTGAGCTGGAACGGAAGCCAGCGGATCTCCGCGCTCACCTCGCCCTCGAGCGCCGCGAGAGCCTTCCCGAGGCGACGTTTGCCGATGTAGCACCACGGGCAAATCACATCCGACACCACTTCGATGGTTAACGGAGCACTCATCGCCCCAAGTCTAGCCAGGAATCCGCTGCCGCGCCGTCTCGCCATCTGCTTTGCCGTCGTCGCTAGCATCGCCGCCGGGCTGCTCAATCTCAAGGAGCTGCCGCTGTTCACCGAGTCGATCGAACAGCGTCTGGTTTTTGATCCCATCCCGGCCGACAGCAAGCTGCTGCAAGCCGCCGCGCTCGCCGAGGGCGTCGAGGAAGTGCATCTCGCCATGCCCGACGGCGTCGTCCTGCACGGCTGGCTGAAGCGCCCGGAGCGGCTGCGCCCCGGCGAGCGCTATCCGCTGGTGATCGTCTATGGCGGCGTGCGGCGCGAGATCTCGGAATTCGTGCAGGAGGCACGCGGCCCGGGGCGCTGGGGCTGGCTGATGGTCAACTACCGCGGCTTCGGCCTCTCCGGCGGCGTGCCGAGCGAGCGCGCGGTGCTCGAAGACTCGAAGCGCGTCTACGACTGGGCCGCCGCGCGGCCCGACGTCGACGCGACCAGCATCGTCCTGCTCGGGCGCAGCCTGGGCTCCTACGTCGCGGTCACGGTGGCGGCGGCGCGGCGCGCCCGCGCCACCATTCTCGCCACGCCGTTCGACAGCGCAGTCGCGCTGGGCGAGAAGCGCTTTCCGCACCTGCCGGTGCGCTGGCTGATCGGCAGCCGCTTCGACCCCGCCGCGCTCGCGCCGGCGATCTCGGTGCCGGCGCTGTTCGTGCTGGCGGAGAACGACGAGATCACGCCGGCGGAGAACGGCCGCGCGCTGGCGCAGAAGTGGGGCGGCCTGAAGGAACTGGTGATGCTGCGCGGCGCGACGCACTCGGGGATCGAGGCGCGCGAGGAGTTCTGGGGCTCGGTCGCGACCTTCCTGAAGGGGATCTCCCCGCCCGCCCTGGCGGTTTCCGCCGCGGCTACGGTTTCCTCGCCGGCACCGTCCAGAGGTAGATAGTCCGGCCGCTCAGCTCGACCCGCCGGTCGGGCTTCCAGGTTCCCATGTCGAACTGGTGCGAGACGATGCGCGAGCCCGGCTTCAGCTCGGCGAGCAGCTTCGGCCGCAGCTTGACGTTGAGATCGGGCAGCAGATAGAGCGTCACCACCGTCGCCTCGCGGAAATTGGCGCGGAACAGGTCCTCCTGCCGGAACTGCACCAGGCCCGTGACGCCGTTCTTGCGCGCGTTCTCCTTCGCCTCCTCGATGCGCTGCGGGTCGATGTCGATGCCGACGGCGCGGATGCCGAGCTTCTTCGCCGCGGTCACCGGGATGCGGCCGTCGCCCGAGCCCAGGTCGTAGAGCACGTCGCCCTTCTTCACCCCGGCGATCTTCAGCATCTCGTCGACCACCTCGTACGGCGTGGGGACGTAGATGACGTCCGGCACCTGCGTGCGCGCCGCGGGCTGCGCCCAGGCCGCCGTGCCGAAAAGGATCGTCGCCAGGAAAAGAAGCCGCAGCCGCATTTCAGTCTCCCGCAATGGTCATGTGGTCGATCAGGATCGAGCCGGTCGAGCGGCCGCTGCGCGCGAGGACGTCGGCGCCGACGGCGACCACGCCGAGGAACATCTCGCGCAGGTTGCCGGCGATGGTGATTTCCTCCACCGGGTAGCGGATCTCGCCGCCCTCGACCCAGTAGCCCGAGGCGCCGCGCGAGTAGTCGCCGGTCAACATGTTGACGCCCTGGCCGAGCAGCTCGGTGACGAGCAGCCCGGTTCCCATCTCGCGCAGCAGGGCGGGGAAGTCGAGCTTGCCGGGCCGCACCACGAGGTTGTGGTGGCCGCCGGCGTTGCCGGTGGTCTTCATGCCGAGCTTGCGCGCCGAGTAGCTGCCGAGGAAATAGCCCTGCAGCACGCCGTCCTTGACGATGACGCGCTCGCGCGTCGCCACGCCCTCCTCGTCGAAGGCGCTGCTCGACATGCCCTGCGGCTCGTGCGGGCGCTCGTCGATGCGCACCTTGGGCGAGAGCACCTGCTTGCCCAGGCTGTCGACCAGGAACGAAGTCTTGCGGTAGAGGTTGCCGCCGTTCACCGCCGAGACGAGGTGGCCGATGAACTGAATCGCCACCGGCGCCTCGAGCAGCACCGGCGCCTGGCGGGTGCTGATCTTGCGCGCGCCCAGGCGCGCCGCGGTGCGCTGGCCGGCATAGCGGCCGAGCTTCTCGGCATCGGCGAGGCGCGAGGGCACGCGCGAGGCGCTGTACCAGTCGTCGCGCTGCATCAGGCCCTTTTCCTCGGCGATCACGGCGCAGGAAATCCAGTGCCGCGTGCTGGCGTAGCCGTCCATGAAGCCGAGGCTGTTGGCGAGCACGAACTGCGAATGCTGCAGCGATACGCTGGCGCCCTCCGAGTTGCGGATCTTCTTCGAGGCGCCGAAGGCGGCGGCTTCGCAGCGCTTGGCGATCTCGACCGCCTCCTCGGCGGGCAGGTTCCACGGATGGAAGAGGTCCAGGTCGGGCGTGCCGCGCGCGAGCAGCGCCGCGTCGGGCAGGCCGGCGCAGTCGTCTTCCGCCGTGTGGCGCGCGATCGCCGCGGCGGCGTCGACCGTCTGCTCGAGCGCGGCGCGCGACAGGTCGGAGGTGCTGGCATGGCCGCGCCGCGCCTTCGGCCGGTCGCCGAAATACACCGAGACGCCGAGCGAGCGGTCGCGGTTGTGCTCGATGGTGTCGGCCTTGCCCTTGCGCACCGTGACGCTGAGGCCGTGCGCTTCCGACACGTCGCAGTCGCAGCCGCTCGCGCCGGCGCGCTTGGCGCGCTCGAGAACCGCTTGCGCGAGACCCTCCAGCTCGGCACGGTCGCAGGTGAAGCCGGGGTGCCTCGCCACGGGGTGCTTCGTCATATGCCGCGCTATGATACCCGGCGATGAACGACGAAGTCGTCAGCAAAACGAAACGCAAGCAGGAGATGACGGCGCTGCAGTCGCTCGGCGCGAAGCTGGTCGACTTGCCCGAATCGCAGATCGCGGAAATGCCGCTCGACGAGAAGCTGCGCGATGCCATCCTCGACGCGAAGCGGATCACGAGCCACGAGGCGAAGCGCCGCCAGATGCAGTACGTCGGCAAGCTGATGCGCGGCATCGATCCAGCGCCGCTACGAGAGCGCCTCGAAGCGATTACCGGCCACTCGGCGCGGGCAGCGGCGCAGCACCGGCGGCTGGAAGGCTGGCGCGAGCGCCTGCTCGGCGAGGACGAGGCGCTCACCGCCTTCGCCGTCGAGTATCCCGGCGCCGACCTGCAGGCGCTGCGCACGCTGATCCGCAACGCCCGCAAGGAGCAGAAAGAGGCGAAACCTCCTCGTGCCTATCGCGAGCTTTTCCGGCTGATCAAGGAATGCTCCGACTCCACCCCCTCTTGAACGCGGAAATTACGCTCGCCCCGGCGCAGGAGCTGGGCGAGACGCCGCAGGGACGGCGCCGGATCATCAACATCACCGGCGGCAGCTTCCGGGGCGAGCGGCTCTCGGGCCGCGTGCTCGCCGGCGGCGCCGACTGGCAGGTGATCCGGCCCGACGGCGTTGCCGACCTCGACGCGCGCTACACGCTGGAAACGTCCGACGGCGCGCTGATCTACGTGCGCAACCATGGCTACCGGCACGGGCCCGCGGATGTGCTGAAAAAGCTGGCCGCCGGAGAAGACGTCGATCCCTCGCTGTACTACATGCGGACCGCGCCGCTCTTCGAGACCGGCGATGCGCGCTACGCGTGGCTCAACCGGATGATCTGCGTCGGCACCGGCGCGCGCCGCAAGAGCTCCGTCCACCTCGAGATCTTCGAAATTCAATGAGCGAGCTCATCGTCGGCCTGGTCTCGATCAGCGACCGCGCCTCGGCCGGCGTCTACAAGGACGAGGGCATCCCGGCGCTGAAGGACTGGCTCGCCTCGGCGATCCGCTCTCCGGCGTGGCGCGACGAGACGCGCCTCATCGCCGACGAGCAGCCGGTCATCGAGGCGACGCTGAAGGAACTGGTCGACCAACGGGGCTGCCACCTGGTGCTGACCACCGGCGGCACCGGCCCGGCGCCGCGCGACGTGACGCCGGAGGCGACGCTCGCCGTGGCGGACAAGGTGATGCCGGGATTCGGCGAGCAGATGCGCGCGGTGAGCCTGAAGTACGTGCCGACAGCGATCCTGTCGCGACAGGTAGCGGTGATTCGCCAGCGCCGCGGAGACGGCGCTTCTGGCGCAGCGCTGATCATCAACCTGCCGGGCCAGCCCAAGGCGATCCGCGAGACCCTCGACGGCGTGTTTGCCGCCGTGCCCTACTGCATCGACCTGATCGGCGGCCCGTACATCGAGACCAACGAAGCGGTGGTGAAGGCGTTCCGGCCGAAATCGGCCCTCAGGAATCCAGCCGGGAAGCCGCCGGCCTAGAACGTGACGTTGCCGGCGCCGCGGTCGACCGGCCTCGGCTTGGGCGCCGCCTGGCGGATGACGGAGTAGTTGACCGTCAGCGGCGAGTCGGGGCGGATTTCGATGCGCCGGCTCTTGCGTACCTTTTCGAAGCGCACTTCCAGCGTATGCGAGCCGGCGACGATGCTGTCGACCCGCGAGCCCGAGCGGCCGAGCGGCGAGCCGTCGAGGTAGACGTCGAGCACCGGGCCCGTCGCCTTGACGCCGTTCTGCAGCCAGAAGGAAGCGACCTGCAGTTGCCCGCGCACCACGATCGTTTCGGTCGCGGTCCGCAGCGGCGAGATGTCGACGGTGAAGCTGTGGCGATAGCCGGTGGTCGGCATGTACAGCTCGACCAGGTGCTTGCCCTCCTGCAGCAGCAGGCTGGCGTTGGTCAGCTCGGGGCGGCGCAGGCCGTCGACGTAGATCTGCAAGCCGGGCGGGTCGGTGCGCACCTCGAGCATGCCGGTCTGGATTTCCTTGCGCTTGTTGCCCGTCACCGACATGAACGGCATGTCCTTGACGCCGGCGTAGCTCGGGATCGGCAGCAGCACCGGCTGGTGGAACTCGTCCAGCGAGCGGCCCTTGACCTTGGTCTCGCGGAACAGTGCCGTGATGTTGGAGTAGACGCTGTCGACCGAGAGGTCGCGCCGCTCGCTCTCGTAGACCTCCTCGCGGGCGCGGCGGATGTTCTCGAACAGGCAGTACGAGAGCGCGCCGTGGCGCAGCTCGTCGTATTCAGCCGAGGGCTGGTCCTCGCGGCTGGAGGCGAAATAGGCGATGCGCTTGACCCCGCTCGGGCCGCCGCTCGCCTCGCGGATCTCGAGGTTGCGCAGCTTCTGCACGTCGCGCACGCCGCGCTGAGGGCCGCTGTACTCGAACGAGCGGATCGAATAGCCGAGGTTCTCGAAGAACAGCTCGCCGAACGCCTCGGTGCCGCTGTAGCAGGAGTCGAGGATGATGACGATCGACTTCGCCTCGATCTCCGAGAGCTGCTTCGCCAGCCAGGCGCGGTTGATGAAGGTCTCGTTGCCGATTTCCTTGCCGGTGGAGAAGAAGCTGCTCGCTGAGGTCGAGGCGTCCGAGGGAGCGAGGAAGATATTGGTGTCGACGGCGCCCATCTTGCCGGTGCGTCCGCCCTCGATCGTGCCCGGCATGCCGTGGCCGGCGAACATCAGGATGAAATGGTCGAGCGGCTCGCGCTTGCTCGCGCGCACCGCCTTGTTGATCTCCTCCATGATGCGGGCCTTGGTCGCCTCGGTGTTCAGCACCACCGCGACGTCGGAGCGGCGGTAGCCGCCGAACTCGGTCAGGATCTGCGAGAAGGTCTTGACGTCGGCATCGGCGTATTTCAGACCTTCGAGCTCGGCGTACTGGCTGATGCCGATCAGGAGCGCCCGGTTGTTGAGTGCGGCGGCGTCGAAGGAGATGAGGCCGAGGAGAAGAAGGCCGAGAAGAAACCGATGCTTCATTGTTGAATCCCTACCCCTGTTTAAGCTGCGCGCCGCCGGGAGCCGGATCGACCCCCGGCGGCGTCGTCTTTGTCGCTATTTTCCCCCCTTTCCAGGGGGTCGCAGCGCAATACCTCGCAAGAAAACAGGTAACTATTACCCTCGCTCAGAACTTGACCGTATAGCCCAGCATGCCGAACAGGCCGGTCCGGAACCAGTTGTCCACCTCGGAGCCGCCGTTCAGCTGCTGGAACTTGATGCCGAGCTGGGCATTCAGGCCGCCAACGATGTTCCAGTAACCGGTCACCGTCGCGTCGTAGCCAAGCCCGCTGGACGAGCCGCTGTCGCAGAACGCGTTGCTCCCGTTCTCGGTCTGCGTGCCCTTGTTCCACTTCAACCGAAGGTCCCCACGCACGCCGAATTTCTCCGAGAACGGCACAATCGCGCCCCCGCCGACAAGCGGCCCTTTGTACTCGGTGTTCGTTTGCAGAGTCTTCGAGTTGCTGCAAGCCCAATTGCCTGCCGAGGTGATCGTCCGTGTCTGCTCGAGCTTCGTCGTGGCATAGCCGACCAGCAGGTAGGGCGAGACAGCACGGCCCGGGAACAGCCACCGCGCGGTGAACTCGGTGTCGGTCGACTTCTGTGGTCCGGTGTAGGTGAGCGTTCCCTGGTTGCCGGTGAAATCACCGGAGCCGCTGCGCCGCGTGGCCTGGACCGTCACGTTGCCGTACGCCGCGAACACGTTCCAGCCCGGCTGCTTGAACGTCAGCGTCGCGTCGCCGACGTCGTTACCGTTGCTGTCGACGATGTTGTACGTGGTGCGAACCCACCAGTATTCGGCGGCACCGCCGACCTTCCACTTGCCGGCAGCCGCGACCGTCGGGTCACTCACTACCAGCGTTTCCTCGATGGTCCTGCCCTGAGAGAAGGCGGTCGAGGAAAACCCGACTCCCAGAGCCACTGCGGGCACGGCAAGAGCTAGAGAAATACGTCGCAAAGCAACCTCCCATTTTTTGAAGTTCGTAGCGGAAGCACGAAAATTCGCCGCCTCGACGCGAGCGCCGGCGGCAGAACGGAAAGACTGGACTTGATCCCCCTTCATCGACGGAGCCCCCCGACCCCATGGAGTGGCGCAGATGGTAGGAAGCGCTACTCCGTCTTGTCAATCAATCCCGTGTCAGGAAAACGATACAGCCGCGCCGCGTTGGCTGCGTACAACGGCAGGCGGACGGCGTCGGAAGGTAGCCAGCTGTCGAGGAGATCCACGAGGTCGGCGTCGTTCGGCATTGCCTCGCTCAGGCCCGGATGCGGCCAGTTGCTGCCCCAGACGCACCGGTCCGGACGCTCGCCCAATAACATTTTTACAAACGGCGCCATGTCGGCGTAGGCGGGCGGGCCGCTGTCGGAGAGGCGATACCAGCTCGATATCTTGGTCCAGCAGTCGTCGCGCTCGGTGAGCAGGCGCAGGATGACGCGAAAGCCCGGCGCGTCGACACCCTCTGCGCCGCGCGGGCGGCCGAGGTGGTCGAACACGAGCGGCACCGGGCAGCGGGCGAGGCGCGGCTCGAGATCCACCCAGTCGGCGCTGCGCGCGATGTTGATCTCGAGGTGCCAGCCG
>JAXDQC010000099.1:0-9544 GCA_034668045.1 Betaproteobacteria bacterium
CGACGGTGATCCGCGAGGACGGAAACTATCTCTACGCCGAATACAAGAGCGCGCTGCTGGGCTACGTCGACGACGTCGAGCTGCTGCTCGACGAAAAAGCGGCGCTGGTGCACGTGCGCTCGGCCTCGCGCCTCGGCCGCAGCGATTTCGGCGTCAACCGGAAAAGGATCGAGGAGCTGCGCCGGCTTATCGGTAGCCGGAACTAGCTGCGGGCCTTGATCTGCGTGCGGTGCATCAGGCGCCGCGCCGCGGGATCGAAGGGATCGCGCCGGTGCAGAGTGCAGCGGTTGTCCCAGATCACGACGTCGCCGACGCGCCACTCCTGACGGAACACGAATCGCGCCTGCGTCGCGTGCGCCCATAGCGCGTCGAGCAGCGCCTCGCTCTCCGCGAGCTCCAGCCCCTCGATGTAGCTGTTGCGGCGCCGGCCGAGGAAGAGCGCTTGGCGGCCGGTCTCGGGATGCGGGCGCACCAGCTCGTGCCGCGCGCCGGGCGCTTTGCGCGGGTCGCTGACGTCCTCGTATCCTTTCCTCTTGATCCCGGCGCTGTTGTAGGTCGCGTCGTGCACGGCGCGGCGTCCCTCGATGCGCTTCGCGAGCGCCGCCGGCAAAGCGTCGTACGCGGCGCACTGATTGGCCCAGTACGTGTCGCCGCCGGAGGGCGGCACTTCCAGCGCGTACAGAATGGCGCCCTTCGGCGGCTGCTCGACGTAGGTCATGTCGGCATGCCAGATCGCTTCGCCGTCGCCGAGGCCGCCGATCGGCGCGCCGTCGACCTTGATGTTGGAGATGACGTTCAGCTCGGGATGCTCGGGGAGAAACGGCTTGCCATAGGGATTGGGGCCGGGCGGATCGAGCTCGCCGAAGTGCCGGGTGAAATCGATCAACTGCGGGTCGGAGAGTCGTTGGCCGCGGAAGCGCAGCACCGCGTGCTCGAGCCACGCGCCGCGAATCGTCGCGAACTCGGCTTCGCGAAGCGGCTGGGAGAGATCGACGCCACTCACCTCGGCGCCGAGCGCGTCGGCGAGCTTCGCGACCTTGATCATGCCAGCTCCAGGATCACCGGCTGGTGATCCGACGCGCGATTCTCCGCGTCGATCCGGATCGAGCGCAGCCGCGGCACCAGGTCCTTGGTGACGAAGACGTAGTCGCAGCAATAGGGCAACTCACCCGCTTCGCGCTCGTGCACGCCGAAGGTATGCGGATGCGGCACGCCCGGATGCAGCACCTGCCACGCGTCGACGAGAGCTTCGGTCATGCGGGCGTGGAGCGGGTCGTGCGGCGGCAGGTTGAAGTCGCCGCACAGGATCGCGCTTCGCGACCATGGCATGGCGCGGAACGCGCCGTCCGGTTGTCCGCGCTCGCTGCCTTCGCCCAGAACGTCGCGCAGGCGCTCGACCTGCACTGCCCGATGCTCGCCGGAGTAGTACTCGAGATGCGTCGTGATGATCCGCAACGGACCGAACGGCGCCTCGACTACCGCCTCGACCGCCGCGCGAGGCATGGTCGCCACGTCGGCGGCGGGCCACGGCAGGGAATGCCGCAGCACGCGGCCGACCTTGAAGCGCGACAGGATCAGGTTGCCGAAGCGGCTGCGCCTGCCGTTCGCTGCGGGCAGGTCGACGCCGCTCACGAGGCAGCCCTCGTATTCGGGCAGGGCGTGCATCAGGACGTGCGGCTGGTCCTCGCCGCTGCTGCCGGGCAGGTCGGCAAAGTTGGAGGCGACTTCCTGGAAGCAGATGACGTCGGCGTCGACGCGCCGCGCTTCGGCGGCGATTCGCGCCGGGTCGACGATACCGTCGACGCCGCGGCACCACTGGATGTTCCAGCTAAGCAGGCGCATGGCCCGCGAAGCTTAACGGCTGCTGCGCTGCTCCGTCTGGGCGAGAAGCTCGATGACGCGAACCACGATCGTCGGCGGCACGTCGGCCTGGCCCCGCATCCAGCGGTAGAGGTCGCTCGCCGGTACGCCGAGGAACGCGCGCACTTGGGGCTCGCCGCCGAGGAGCTTCGCGGCCTTGCGCAGCCCGCGCATCGGGAAGGATTCGACCATGCCGCCATGCTCTGCCCCGCCTGTGTCGCGGCGACCCGGCTGGGCTAGTCCTTCTGGAGCAAATCGGTAGAAGTTGACGCAGACTTCAGCGCGTCAAAGACCGACCAGGGCCTTCGGGTACGGGACCGCGTCCGGCACGAGCGTGCGCGGCGGCTGGCGGCGCAGCATCGCCCGCATGTCCACCGGCACCGCGCCGACTTGCGCCACGCGCTCGGCATGGCGCACGTTCTTCTCCATCTCGTCGAGATAGAGGTTCTCGCCGCCGAAGTAGCTCGTGGCGTAGTCGTAGCTGCGCGCGAGCTGCAGGCTGAGACGCTTCTTCGCGCCGGCGTAGAAGCCAGGCGTTCTATTCACCAGCTCGTCCCCTGAACGCGTCGCGCCGGCGATGCGCCCGAGCACGAACTCGGGATAGAGCCGGTCGCGGCATTTTTCCAGGTAACAGCGGTCCGCCATCTGCGCGATGATGTCCGCGGTGCCGAGCATCTGCCCGAGACGGCGCTCGCGCTCGCCCGAGAGGCGGATCGTCTCGGCGGGCCGCTCATAGCCGGTGAAGTGCACGAGCGTCGCCGCCAGCTCGGCCATCTCCTTGCCCAGCCCGAGCCGATGCACGTAGCGGCGCAGGAAGGTGGCGCCGCGCGAGACGTGCACCAGCGTGTACTCGGCACCGTAGCGGTGGCGGTGGTCCTGCCGCCGGCGCAGGTAGCCGAAATCGTGGAACAGGGCGGCGATGGCACCAATGACGAACAGCGGCTTGGTCAGCCGGCCCGAGCCGTTGACCAGGCTGCGCTGATAGCCGTCCATCAGCCGCGCCATGGCGAGCGTCACGTCCAGCACATGCTGGATGTCGTGGTACTCGGTGTCGCAGGCGCAGTAGTCGGGGTGCTCGCCGCGGTAGAGGAGGTCGGCGTCGTGGAAGGCGCGCTTCAACTCGGCGGAGCGGGAGCTGCCGAACAGGCCCTTATAGATGCGCCCGACCTCGGTCGCCACCGCCAGGGGATCGGTAACGCGGATCGAATCGGTGACGTCGTAGTCGCTGCGGCGCATTCGGAGGCTTTTCGCTCGGGAAGTATAGGATTACGATGCCCCCGGGCGCATGACTTTTATCACAGGTGACCGACCTCCCGCTGACCGAAGAGGAGAAGGCGCAGATCCGCGAGCGCCTTCAGAGCCTTGAGATCGAACATCACGACCTGGACGACGTGATCGGCAGGCTTGCGTCCGATGCATCGCTCGATCGCCTGCAAATGCAGCGACTCAAGAAGCGTAAGCTTATTCTCAAAGATCAGATCCAGCGGCTGCGCACCCGCCTCATCCCCGACATCATCGCGTGATTGCCCTGGTGCAGCGCGTCAGCGAGGCGGGCGTCTCCGTCGACGGAAAAACCATCGCATCGATCAGCCGCGGCATCCTCGCGCTGGTCGGCGTCGAGCGCGGCGACACGGAAGCACAAGCAGATCGCCTGGCGGAAAAGATATCGGCTTTCAGGATTTTCCCCGACGAGGCGGGAAAGATGAACCGCTCCCTCACCGAGATCGGCGGCGCGCTTCTCGTCGTGCCGCAATTTACGCTCGTCGCCGATACGAAGTCGGGGACACGGCCGAGCTTCTCTTCCGGTGCTTCACCCGCGGAGGGCGAGAGGCTGTTCAACTACTTCGCCAACAAGACCCGCGCCGCAACCGGCCGCTTCGGCGCCGACATGAAGGTCAGCCTCGTGAACGACGGGCCGGTGACCTTCTGGCTGCAGGTTTCTCCGCCGAATAAGTCCTGAATTTCGCCGGCGCGACGAACTCGATCATCTGCAGGTCGCGCGAGTGGCAGATCTCGCGATGGCGGATGCGCGGCGGTTGATAGAAGCAGGTGCCGGCCTGCATCGTCACGCGGCCGATGCCCTCGTACTCGAACACCGCCGAGCCCTTCAGCACGTAGACGAACTGCACGTCGAGGTCGTGCCAGTGCCACTCGCCGTGCGGCGCCTTTCCCGGGCGCGCGCGGATGACGTGCGCCACCGCCCTGCCGCGCGTCGCCTTCGCGATGCCGAGATCGCGATATTCGAAATAGCCGCGCAGCCCGCGGCGCGAGAACTTCGCGCCCATTAGATGCGAGACGTTGAACCTTTTCGGGTAAGCTTTTGCCGCCATGTTTGAGCAGTTTATCGGTACAAAGCCTGTCGAGGAGCGGCATCGCATCGATGCGGCCGCTCTCGGGAATTTCCTCGGCTTCAAGATCGGGAAAATCGAGCAGTTCAAGGGTGGGCAATCGAACCCGACCTACAAGATCAACGACAAATACGTTCTGCGGCGCAAGCCGCCGGGCAAGCTGCTGCCGTCGGCCCACGCGGTCGAGCGCGAGTTCAAGGTGATCAGCGCGCTTCACAAGGTCGGGTTTCCCGTCGCGCGTCCGCACGTCCTGTGCGAGGACGAGAAGGTGATCGGCACCGCGTTCTACGTCATGGAGTACGTCGAAGGACGCGTCCTGTGGGATCCGGCGCTGCCCGGCATGACGCGCGAGCAGCGCGCGGCGATCTGGGACGAGAAGAACCGGGTCATCGCGGAGCTGCACAAGATCGACTATCGCGCCGTCGGGCTCGAGGACTTCGGCAAGCCCGGCAACTACATCGGCCGGCAGGTCGAGCGCTGGAGCAAGCAGTACCGCGCCTCCGAGACGCAGAAGGTCGAGGCGATGGACCACCTCATCGACTGGCTGCCGAAGAACATTCCGCCCGAGGCGGGGACGGCGGTCGTGCACGGCGATTTCCGCCTCGACAACACCATCTTCCACCCCACCGAGCCGCGCATCCTCGCGGTACTCGACTGGGAGCTCTCGACGCTCGGCGATCCGCTCGCCGATTTCGCCTACCACTGCATGGGCTTCCACATCCCGCCCGACAAGTTCAGAGGCGTCGCCGGCCTCGACATCGCCGCGCTGGGAATCCCCAGTGAAGCGGAATACGTCGCGAAGTATCTGAAACGGACGGGAAGAAATCCGATCGAACCTTCGCACTGGGACTTCTATCTCGCCTACAACCTGTTCCGCATCGCTGCCATCTGCCAGGGCATCGCCAAGCGCGTGCTCGACGGCACGGCGGCGAGCACCTTCGCCGCCGAAGCGGCGTCGAAGACCGTGCCGCTCGCCGACCTCGGCTGGCGGCAAGTGGAAAGAATCCTGAGGAGAGCTGCTTGAATTTCGATTACACGCCCAAGGTGCAGGACCTGCGCAAGCAGGTCACCGCCTTCATGAACGAGCACGTCTATCCCAGCGAGCACGAGTGGCACGAGCACGTAAAGAGCGACAAGCGCTGGCAACCCGTTCCCTTGATCGAAAAATTGAAGGTAAAGGCCAGAGAAGCCGGGTTGTGGAACCTGTGGCGGCCGAAGTCCCACGGCGGCACGCTCACCAATCTCGAGTACGCGCCGCTGTGCGAGATCATGGGACGCGTCACCTGGGCGCCCGAGATCTTCAATTGCTCGGCGCCCGACACCGGCAACATGGAGACGCTGCTCAAGTACGGCGCGCCCGAGCACCTGAAGGAATGGTGCGAGCCGCTCCTCGAAGGCAAGATCCGCTCGGCGTTCCTCATGACCGAGCCGGCGGTCGCGTCGTCCGATGCAACGAACATCCAGACGCGGATGGTTCGCGAAAAGAATGAGTACGTGATCAACGGCACCAAGTGGTGGTCGAGCGGCGCCGGCGACCCGCGCTGCAAGATCTACATCGTCATGGGCAAGACCGACCCGGACAACACCTCGCGCCACAGCCAGCAGTCGATGGTGCTGGTGCCGGCCGGGACGAAGGGCGTCAAGATCCTGCGCTTCCTGCCGGTGTTCGGCTACGACGACGCCCCGCACGGCCACATGGAGATCGAGCTGAAGGATGTGCGCGTGCCGACCTCGAACGTGCTGCTCGGCGAGGGCCGCGGCTTCGAAATCGCGCAGGGCCGCCTCGGGCCGGGACGCATCCACCATTGCATGCGCCTGGTCGGCCAGGCCGAGCGCGCGCTGGAGAAGATGTGCAAGCGTGCGAGCGAGCGCGTCGCCTTCGGCCGCCCGGTCGCCGACCAGGGCGTGACGCGCGAGCGCATCGCCGAGGCGCGCATCATGATCGACTCGGCGCGCTTCATGGTGCTGAACGCGGCGTGGAAGATGGACACGGTCGGCAACAAGATCGCGAAGAAAGAGATCGCCATGATCAAGGTGCTGGCGCCGACCATGGCCTGCCAGGTGATCGACTGGGCAATGCAGGTGCACGGCGGCGGCGGCGTGTCGGAGGACTTCGGCCTCGCCCACGCCTACGCGCACGCGCGGACGCTGCGCTTCGCCGACGGCCCGGACGAGGTGCACCGCAACCAGATCGCCAAGCTGGAGCTGGGCGAGCAGACGACCGTCACGGAGGCTCTTGCCAAGCGCAGCCACCGCTGACGCGTTGGTCCTTGGCGCGGGGATCGTCGGCGTAAGCGTCGCGCTCCACCTGCAGAAACGCGGCCGTGCGACGGTGCTGGTCGACCGGCGCGGCGCGGCGGAGGAAACCTCCTTCGGCAACGCCGGGCTGGTGCAGCGCGAGGGTGTCTATCCCTACGGCTTCCCGCACGATTTCGGCGCGCTTTTCCGCTACGGGCTCAACCGCACCATCGACGCGCACTACCACCCCTCCGCGATCCCGCGCCTCGCCCCTTTTCTCTGGAAGTACTGGCATCACTCGCGGCCGGCGCGCCACAAGGCCATCGCGCACCTCTACGCCAAGCTGATCGAGCACTGCATCACCGAGCACGAGGCGCTCGCGAGAGAGGCGGGCGCGCAGGATCTTTTCCGCCGCACCGGCTGGATGAAGGTGTTCCGTACCGAGCGCGAGCGTGACCGGCGATTCGCCGAGGCGGAGCGTTGGCGCGGCGAATTCGGGCTGAACCACAAAACCCACGATGCGAGAGCTCTGCAGGCGATGGAGCCGCATCTCGCGCCGGTGCTGGTGGGCGCCCTGCACTGGACCGATCCGCTCGCCGTCGTCGATCCGCACGGCCTCGTCCTCAGTTATCTGGACCTTTTCAGAAAGCTTGGCGGCCGGTTCGTGCAGGGCAACGCGGCTACTCTCGAGCCGGGCTGGAAGGTGCGCACCGTGGAAGGCGAGATCACCGCGCGCGATGCGGTTATCGCTCTCGGGCCCTGGTCGGACATCGTCACGCGCGCGCTTGGCTACGATCTGCCGCTGGCGGTGAAGCGCGGCTACCACATGCACTACCGTGCAGCGGGCAGCGCTGTGCTCAACACGCCGGTGCTCGACACCGAGCGCGGCTACTTCCTCGCGCCGATGCGCCGCGGCATCCGCCTCACGACCGGCGCGGAGTTCGCGCTGCGCGACGCGATCCGCACGCCGGTGCAGCTCGGGCGCGCCGAGCCGATCGCGCGCGATCTTTTCCCGCTCGCCGAGCGGCTGGACAACGAGCCCTGGATGGGCTCGCGCCCGTGCACGCCGGACATGATGCCGGTGATCGGGCCGGCGCCGCGCCATGGGAAGCTCTGGTTCGCGTTCGGCCACGCGCACCACGGCCTCACCCTCGGGCCCGTCACCGGGCGCCTGGTCGCCGAGATGGTCTGCGGCGAGCGCTCCTTCGTCGACCCGGCGCCCTACCGCGCCGAGCGGTTCTAGAATCGAAACAGGAGGGAATTCATGCTGAAGCTCTGCGGCTTCCACATTAGCAATTACTTCAATAAGGCGCGCCTCGCCCTGCTCGAGAAGGGCATCGAGTTCGACCTGGACGCCAACTGCCGGCCGTCGCAGGAAGAAGCGTTCGTCGCCCGCTCGCCGATGGGCAAGGTGCCGTTCCTCGAGGTGGACGGCAAGACGCTGATCGAATCGGACGTGATCTGCGAATACCTGGAGGACGCCTACCCGCAGAAGCCGCTGCTGCCGCGCGATCCGCTCGAGCGCGCCCGCGTGCGCGAGCTGATCACGATCATGGAGCTGCACCTCGAGCTGGTCGTGCGGCGCCTGTATCCCTTCGTCTTCTTCGGCAAGCCGCCGGTCGAAGACGTGAAGCAGTCGGTCGAGAAAGCGCTGCCCAAGGGCCTGCGCGCGCTGAAGAGCCGCGCGAAGTTCGCCCCCTATATCGCCGGTGCCGAATTCACGCTCGCCGATTGCGCCGCCTTCGTGCACCTGCCGCTGGTGTCGCTGTCGACCAAGCTCGCCTACGGGCGCGACTTCCTCGAGGACCTGCCGGTCAAGGTCTACATCAAGCAGCTCGAGGAGCGCCCGGCCTTCAAGCGCGTGAACGAGGACCGCAAGGCGGCGCAGGCCGCGATGGCGAAGAAGTGACCGAGTACCTGCGCTTCGCCGTGACGCTGGCGGCGGTGCTGGATCCGTTTCTCGCCGTGCCGATTTTTCTCACCCTCACGGCGTCGCACAGTGCGCACGCTCGCATCGTGCTGGTGCGCGTGGTCGCGGTGACCGTCTTTATCGTGCTCGCGGTGTCGGCGCTGCTGGGCGACACGATCCTCTCGCTGGTGGGCGCGAGCCTCGCCGCCTTTCGCGTCGGCGGCGGCCTGGTGCTGCTCCTGATGGCGCTCGCGATGCTCAACGCCCAGGCGGGCGGCGTGCGCCAGTCCGAGGAGGAAGCGGCGGAGCTCGAGAGCGGCGAGCTGCGCGGCGTGGTGCCGCTCGCGGTGCCGCTGCTCGCCGGGCCGGGCGCCATCAGCACCACCATCATCGCGGCGGAAAAAGGCGCCGGCACGGCGCACCTGGCGATGATCCTCGCCTGCATCGCCATCGTCAGCCTGCTCACCTGGATCGTGCTGCGGGCGGCCAACGCCATCGGCAACCGCATGGGCACCACCGGCCTCAACATCGCCACGCGGCTCCTCGGCTTGCTGCTTGCCGCGCTCGCCATCCAGACGATGGCCGAAGGCCTCAGAGAGCTTTTTCCAGGCCTTTCCTAGCAATCCAGTCTTCGATCGCACGGCACATCGCTTCCGGCTGCTCGGTCGGGATCCAGTGCTGGGCGTCGAGTTGCACGAACTCCGCTCCGCGCAGCGGCTGCAGCTCGGCGCGTGCGCGGGCGAGGTCGGTCATGTTCGTGTTCTTCGACATCAGGACCAGCACCGGGCAGGTGATCTGCGCGAGATCGGGCAGCGGGTCGCCGACCGCGGCCAGGGCGCGGAAGTAGGCGGCAAGAGGCGTGAATTCCAGGTCGCTGAAAGGCGAGGAGTAGAGCGCCAGGTTGGCAGTGCCGGCGCGCACCGCCTTGTCCCACGCTTCGAGATCCATCGGCTCGATGCGGCGGCGGTAGAGGCCGATCGCGTTCAGCGCCCGCGCCAGCCGGGAGATGACGATGGGGATGAAGCGGAAATGGCGCAGGAAATCGAGCTTGCCGGTGAGCGCCTTCGGCGGCATCGGCTCGATCAGCACCAGCGCCGCGGTGCGCTGCGGATAGAGCGCCGCGAAGTTGAGCGCGATGTTGGCGCCGAGGCAATGCCCTGCGACCACCGCGCGCGACACGCCTTCGGCA
>JAXDQC010000100.1:0-33224 GCA_034668045.1 Betaproteobacteria bacterium
GATCAGGCTGCGATCGAGCACGGCGCCGGTCGCCCCGGCCAGACCGACATTGCCGGACTTGATGGCGGTAACGGCGAGGGTCGCGGTATGGATGAGGTTGCGCAGTTCGTGGGCGAGGAAGCCCAGCCGCTCATTCAGCGCCTGGACGCCTTTTTCCGCATAGATGAGGTCGCGCTCGGTGGAAAACTCCGTCACGGCGTCGGCGATACCGTTGTCCAGGCAGCGGTTGAGGGTGCGAAACTCGTCCACCGCGATCGGCGCGTCCTTCTCGAACGCGAGGTCGGTGATCGCCTGGCAGAGATCGCCGTAGTCGTGGACCACCTGATCGATGGTGAAGCCCTGCTGGAGGAGCTCGCGCCCGTGCAGCGCCGCCGAGCGGCCGAGCTCGGAGCCGTCCGACGGCAGGCCGCCTGCCCGGCCGGAAACCTCGCGGCTTCGCATCGGCTCGGCGCCCTGCTCCAGGCGCAGCGTCTTGATGAGCTGGTCGAGGAACATCGGTATTCCGTGCTCCAGCTCCGATCGGGTCGCTTTCGGCACCGGCCGCTGAGCGACCTTCAGCCGGCACCGGTCGATGAGGTCGCCGCGGTTCTCGGCCAGGAATTCGTGCAGCATTTACACACCCTACGCTAAATACGCCGCCCGCTATGTACGCTGTCGCACGTAACGGGGGTGTCCGGGCGCTATCGCACATACCGCACGAGACATTCGCCCTAACCTTGGGCCCATGCCCAACAACGATCTCGACAGGCTGGCGGCGCTCATCCGGCGCGAGCGCGACATCCTGCTCTCGGAGTGGCGACGACAGGTCAAAAACCTGCCCTCGGCGCAGCGCCTGGACACCCCGACCCTCAACGACCACGTGCCCCAGCTCATCGAGGAGGTGGCCGCCGCGCTGCAGGCAAGGTCCGACGAGTCGATCCCGGAGGCGCTGAGCGAGGCGACCCCGCCCGCCCACGGCTTGCAGCGCGTCGAGGACGGCTACGACATCGAGGAAGTCGTCGCCGAGTACAACATCCTGCGCGGCTGCATCCACGATCTCGCGCAGGCGAACGGGCTGACCCTGCAGGGCAAGCCTTTCCACATCCTGAACCGCGTGCTGGACGGCGCGATCGGGCTGGCGGTGAAGACCTTCGCCACCGGCCTCGCGGCGGAGGTGCGCGACCGCCGCGAAGAGTATCTCGCCTTCGTTGCGCACGACCTGCGCACGCCGCTGAACGCGATTTCGCTCGCGACGCGCGTGCTGGAGCTGGCGCTGCCGGCGCGCAGCGTGAGCGCGGCGCACGCCCAGATGTTCAAGACCCTGCGGCGCAACGTGAAGCATCTCGACTCGCTGGTCGGCAAGGTGATCGAGGAAAACACCGGCCTGATCTCGGAGCTCGGCATCAAGCTCGAGCGGCGCACCTTCGACCTGTGGCCGCTGGTCGAGGCGCTGGTGCACGATCTCGATCCACTCGCGCATGGCGCCGGCACGCGGCTGGTGAACCAGGTGCCCGACGACCTGGCCGTCTATGCCGACGCGGGCCTGCTCAGACGCATCTTCCAGAACGTGATCACCAACGCCATCGCTTACACGCCGCACGGCGAGGTCAGCATCGGCGCACGGCCGTCCGGCGCGCCAGGCACGCTCGAATGCTGGGTGCGCGACAACGGCGAGGGCATCCCGCCCGAGCGCCTGCAAAAAGTCTTCGACAAGTCGGAGACCGATCCCGGCAAGGAAGGCGGCTGGGGCCTGGGGCTCGCCATCGTCAAGACCTTCGTCGAGGCGCACGAGGGCGCCGTGAGCGTCGAGAGCGAGGAAGGCCTGGGCTCGACGTTCCGCTTCACGCTGCCGCCGCGGCAAGGCGCCGCTGCCCTTGAACCTGCAAGGAGATGATGATGCTGCACGAATTCCTGTCCTCGAACCGGGATGAACTGATCAACCGCTGTCGCTCGAAGGTGAGCAAAAGGGACTCCCCGCCCGTAACCGCGTCGGAGCTGGAGCACGGGGTGCCGCTGTTCCTCGACCAGCTGGTCGAGACCCTTCGTTGCGAACAGGAAACCGCGGCGCCGAAGAATGATCGAATTCGCGTCGCCTCGATCAGGACGGAAGCTTCGACGGAAAACCGCCGTACCGCGGCCTTGCACGGCAAGGAGTTGCTCGATGAGGGCTACACGGTGGAACAGGTCGTCCACGACTACGGCGATATCTGCCAGGCCGTCACGGAGCTCGCCACGGAAACCAGTGTGTCGGTCAGCGTCGACGAGTTTCGCACTTTCAACCGCCTGCTCGACAACGCCATCGCCGAGGCCGTCTCCTCGTATGGCCGCCATCGCGACGCATCCGCCAGCGCCCGGGGCGATCTGGACCTGCATGAGCGCATGGGCATCCTGGCAGACGAGCAGCGCAGGCTCCTGGCCACCGCGCTGAAGGCGCTCGAGGCGCTCAAGGTCGGCAACATCGGCTTGCGGGGGGCCACCGGCACCCTCCTGGAAGACAACCTGGTGGCATTGCGCGACCTCATCGACAAATCGTTGCCGGAACTGCGCCTGTCGACGGGGATGACCACGCCGAAACGGTGAAGCCTGTTCGGATCTGACGCCTTCTCGCCGCGCGAGATCGCCCAGCGCGTGGAGGACGCCGGCGTCGCCAAGACGCGCCTGCCGATCGTCTCGCTCACCATGCTCGGCATGCTCGCCGGGGCGTTCATCGCCCTCGGTTCGCTCTACTACGTGGTGGTGGCAAGCGACCCGACGCTCGGCTGGGCTGCCCGCCGCGTGCTCGGAGGAGTGGCGTTCTCGCTCGGGCTGCTTCTCGTGGTCGTGGCGGGGGCCGAGCTTTTCACGGGCAACAACCTGCTTGCCATGGCGTGGGCCGACGGCAAGGTATCTACCACCCAAGTGCTGTTCAACTGGCTCGTCGTGTGCACGGCGAACTTCGCCGGCGCGCTCTCGGTGGCGAGCCTCGTGTTCCTGTCAGGCCACCTCGAGATGAACGGCGGCGCCGTCGGCAGGACGTATCTCGCCATCGCGGCGGCCAAGACGTCGCTGCCGTTCTGGAGCGCTTTCTTCAGCGGCGTGATGTGCAACGTGCTGGTGTGCCTGGCCATCTGGATGACGCTGGCTGGCCGCAGCGTCGTGGACAAGGCGATCGCCATCGTTTTTCCGGTCTCCGCCTTCGTGGCGGCCGGCTTCGAGCATTCCATCGCCAACATGTACTTCATCCCGCTCGCCCTGATGATCCAGGCGGGCGCCGGCCAGCCGGTCGAGATCGCGGGCCTGTTCAGGAACCTGGTGCCGGTGATCGCCGGAAACCTGGTCGGCGGCAGCGTGCTGGTGGCGCTCGTGTACTACGTGATCTACCGTTGGCGCGCGAACGCGCCTAAGAAAGGCGTCTCACCACCGTAACGTCGGCTTCGTCTGCTCCATCATCATCTGCATCATGTCCATGTTCGCCTGCATCGCCTGCATGTGCTCCTGGCGTTCCTTCGGATCCGTGGTCTCGCAGATCTTGTCCATCTGGCCCTGCATTTCTTTCATTTTTTCCTGCATATGCGCCGCGTGCTTGTCCATGTCCATGCCCATTGCCGGCTTGGCGGGAGCGGCTTTCGTGTCCTGCGCGAATGCGGCAGGCGGAGACAGCGCATAAAGTGCGGCGAAAAGAATCGAACGTTTCATTGGTGTGTCTCCTGTGGGTCCCCTGGGTAGTGGCGCATCCTGAGCCACTATGGAGCTCGCTCCAAGGACCTGGCGACGTCGGCACGCTTGATCGACGCCATGATCTCCTCGAACGATTTGCGAGTGAGCGTGCTCTTGGGCACCACGGCCGACGCCCGTTGGCGCAGGAGCGTCCATTCCTCGCTGGAGAGCTGCTTGGAGGTCGCGACGATCACCGGAATCGCTCGGGTCGCCTGGCCGTCGCGCAGATCCTGCAGCAGGTCCTCGCCGCGTCGATCCGGAAGGCAGAGATCGAGAACGATGAGTTGAGGCGACGTGCTGGTGGCGCAGCGAAGCCCTTCCGCCGCATCGGCGGCTTCGGTGACTTCGTAGCGTTGCGGGTCGAAAAGCTTGCCAATCGTATAGCGGGCCGCGGGCTCGTCGTCGATGATCAGGATTCTGGTGCGCGGCGACGGCTTCAGCGCATCGGCGGAGGCCATCTGCTGCGGCGGCGTGCCGGGCTGCGCGTCGCCCGAACTGCCCACCACGACGGCCGGCCGCAAGGCGTCGTCGGTGCCGCCGAGATATCGAATGGGAAGCGTCATGCTGAAGGTCGATCCCTGGCCGGGCGCGCTGCGCAACGAGATCACGCCGCCGAGCAGCTGCGAGAGCCTTCGGCACAAAGGCAGCCCGAGGCCCGTGCCCTTGACGCGGGCCTGCAGCGGACCCGGAATCTGGGTGAACTCCTCGAATATCCTTTCGTGGTCTTCTTCGGCGATGCCGATGCCGTTGTCCGTCACCGCCAGGGTAATCGCCTCGCCCACATCGCGGGCCGCCGTGACGCGGATCTCCCCCTGCTCGGTGAACTTGAGGGCGTTGGAGATCAGGTTGCGCAGGATCTGGGCAACTTTGCTTTCGTCGGTGAACACGCAGGGCAGGCCGGCTTCCACATGGAAACGCAGCCTGACGCTGTCGCTCACGAGCAGCGGCCGCAGCATCCCGCGCAGCGCGCTGAACAGCTCATGCAGGGACACCTCCGAAATCCGGACCTCGGCCTTGCCCGCCTCGATTTTCGCCAGGTCGAGCAGATCGTCGACCAGATCGGTCAGGCTCGCGGTAGCCGAACTGATGAAGCCCAGCTGGATTTCCTGTTCGGCCGTCACCGGGCCGTCGTTGCGCGACAGCAGAAGGTCGGTCAGCGCACGCATGGAATTGAGCGGCGTGCGGAACTCATGGGTCATGTTGGAAAGGAAGCGCGTTTTGGTTTCATCCGACCGCCGCAAAAGGTCGGCACGCTCCTCCAGCTCCGCATACAGCGCCACCACGCCGCGATTGGTGTCCTCCAGCTCCCGGTTGAGGCTCAGGAGCTCCAGTTGGCGCTCCCTCAGCTCTCCGAGGGTGCGGATCAGCTCGCGGTTCTGCTCCTGGATCTCGTCCTGCGGCGTATGCACTTCGCCCGAGGCCAGCGCCGTCGTCAGCCGGCCGACGTCCGGCGGGGTCATGAGCGGCCCGGCTTCGGGCATCGCCTTCTGCATCAGGACCCTCGTGTTGCCGGGTGTGGTGGTCACGGCGCAATGGTCCATCAGCCTGCGCGCCCCGACCATGCCAAGGCCCATCCCCGTGGAAGAGCGGTAGGTGCCGCGCATGATGGCATCGAGGTCGGCAATTCCCGGCCCCTGGTCGCTGATGTTGATGGAGAACAGCTGCGGCGCGCGCACGCCCGATATCGAGAACTCGACCTCGCCGCCGCCCGCGTAGCGGAATGCGTTCCTGGCGATCTCGGAGACCGCGGTGGCGATGCGCACCTGGTCCTGCGGCTCGAAAGCGAGCAGGCCGGAAATCTGCCGCGCGCGCTGGCGCGCTGTGACCACATCCTGCTCGGTGCGCAGGGCCACGGTCATGACGCGCATGGTCATCTTTGGGCCCCGTTCCTCACTACCGCCACCGCGGCGTCGTCGCGGCCGCGCCGATGATCGCGAAACAGCACCCCGGCCACCAGCGAGGGATGGCGCGCCGAGAGGCCCGGATAGTCGTTGAGATCCCATCGCGGCACGATGCCGTCCGAATGGGCGATGCAAAGCGCGCCGCGCGGAAACGGGTAGCTGAACACCTGAAACTTGAGCACCCGGTGGCCCAGGATGCCGTTGTGCGACACCAGGTTGCGGCACGCTCCGCCGGCATGGATCTTGAAGGCGATGTTGCCGATGCCGCAGAACGTGCAAGATTCCCGGCCCGGTTCAAGAACCGCCACGGCGGCCGCGGCGCCGCGGGTCTCCCTCAAGGCAGCGTGGACGGCGCGCATGAGGCCCTCTGCATCGAGGTCTCTCGCCTGCTCAACGGCCGCCACGGCCGCGCGCGCGGCGGCTGCCGCCTCCGGCCCATGCCCCAGGCCGTCCACCACGAATAGCGCGCACCGGTCTTTTCTGGAAACCAGCGTCCAGTGATCCCCGCAGGCGGATTCGCCGGGCATGGGGGAGCAGATCGCTCCCTGCGGCATGGCCTCGCGCAACGGCTCCGGCGAGCCGAGCACGGCGGCGTGCGACCAGGATTCGAAGCGGGCCACCGTTCCCTTTCCAGCCTCGGAGTAAAGCTGGAAATCGGTGCCCAGGCGGCTCAATGCGCCGAGCCCCGTGCCGGGACTGCCCGCGGTCGAATGCCCGTCGCGCAGGCTCTCTCGGACATCGACGATGCCCGGGCCCTTGTCGAGGCCGGTGACTTCGAGTCCGGCGACCGCCTTGTCGGTGGCGATCACCCGGATCAGCAACTTTCCATGCCGGGCGTGCTTGACGATATTGGACGCCATTTCGGTCACGGCGATCGAGAGCCTGCCCAATGCAGTCGCATCGAAGCCAAGCCGCCGGGCGAGCGCGGCCGCCTGGCGCCGGGCTTCGCCGATGCCGCTCGGGTCGTCGATGGCGATCATCGGCTGGGAAAAGGTCATTTCCAGCGGGCTATCGTGACGCGCGTCCCGGCTCCCGGCCGCGATTCGATGGAAAACTCGTTCGAGAGGCGTTTCGCGCCACCCAGCCCCAGGCCGAGGCCTGCGCCGGTCGAGTAGCCGTCCTTCAGCGCAAGCGCGATGTCGGCAATCCCGGGCCCCTGGTCGGCGAAGACAAGCCGCAAGCCCCTGCGCGGGCCTTCTGCGACCTGCACGACCGTCACTGCGCCGCCCCCGCCGTGGATGACGGCATTGCGCCCGAGCTCGCTCGCAGCGGTGACCAGCTTCGTCTGTTCGACGAGGCTGAATCCGATCGAGACGGACTGCTCGCGTAGCGCGTGCCGCATGCGGACGATGTCCTCTGAAGTGCGCAGCGGAAGTTCCATCGTTTCAACTGCGCCGCCAATTGCCACCGATCAGACGTGGAGTTCGAGCCGGCTATGCAGAAGGGCCATTCCCCGCTCGACGTTCAGCGCCGTGTGGATGCCGTCCAGGGGCAGGCCCAGCTCGACCAGCGTGATCGCCACGGCGGGCTGCATGCCGACGACGACCGTTTCCGCGTCGAGCACACGCGCCATCGCAGAAATATTGGCGATCATCCTGCCGATGAAGGAGTCGACCACGTCGAGCGCTGAAATGTCGATCAGCACGCCGCGAGAGCGCTGCTTCGCGATCTGCGCTGTCAGATCGTCCTGCAGCGTGCTGGCGAGCTTGTCGTGCATGTCCACCTGGATGGTGACCAGGAGGAACGTCCCCATCTTGAGGATCGGGATGCGTTCCATCAGTGCACTTCCGCCGTCTCTGCGGCGGGCCGCTCGGCTTTGAGCCGCTCGACCCTGCAACCGGTTCTGGCCAGCGCCACCCTGAAGGCGTCGGCGAGCGTCGCCTTGGTCACCACCGTGCCCAGATCCACGCCGAGGTGGACGATGGTCTGCGCGATCTGCGGCCGGATGCCGCTGATGATGCAATCGGCACCCATCAATCTCGTGGCGGCGACGGTTTTCAGAAGATGCTGCGCGACCAGCGTGTCGACCGTCGGCACGCCGGTGATGTCGATGATGGCGATGGTGGCCCCGGTATCGACGATTTTTTTCAGCAGGGACTCCATGACGATCTGGGTGCGCGCGCTGTCCAGCGTTCCGACCAGCGGCAGCGCCAGGACGTCCTCCCACAGCTCCACCACCGGCGTGGACAGATCGAGGAGGTCGGATTGCTGGCGCCCGATCACTTCCTCGCGGCTCTGCTGGTAGGCCTCCATGGTGAGGAGCGCGAGCTTGTCCAGCACGACCGAGCATTGCCAGAATTCGTCGGCGAACGCCTCCGCATCCCCTTTCAGCTCGATCCGCAGGCGCAGGAACAGGGAGGGCTTGAGAGACAGGACGAAGGTGGCCGTCTCGGACGGCGTGAACCCCGCCAGCGCGCGCGAGCGGGAAAGCGCCGTCACCATGTCGCGAACGCCTTTCCAGGAATCGCCCTTGATGTCGTCGAGCAATCCGCTTTGCATTGCCTTGCGGAACTCGTTCAGGAAGGCGCGCGACTCGTCGCGAAGCGTCGCTTCATTGAGGAGATCGGGGCGCAGCGTGACGCCGCTCAACTGCTCCTTGATCCAGTCCGCGAGGATCGCGACTTCATGGACTTTCAATACGGAAATGATGTGGCTGCCACGTGGCATACGCGTACTCCGCGGAATTGTTCGTTGACGAACGGGGCGGCGGGTAACAGCCGCGAAAAGACAGTCTAGGCAGCCTCACATCGCGCGTATGTAGCCCGATGCACTATTCGCAATCGGCGGAGGGCGCGGATTTCAGCACGCCCGTGCGCGAAGAGCATGGCTTCGCACTTCATCCTGGAGCCTCATCGCGCGACGCGTCTGTGCGGCAGCAAACTTATGAAGCGATGTACTGCCGCAGCGCCTGCGCCTCCTGCGCGGATTCGTTGAGCTTCACCTTCACCAGGTCGCCGATCGACACCAGCCCGAGCAGCTTGCCCTCGTCGACCACCGGCAAATGCCGGAAGCGGCGGTCGGTCATCAGCCCGAGCGCTTCGTCGACCGACATCGACGGCAGGCCGACGACGACGCTGCAGGTCATCCTCGCCTCGACCTCGAGCCGGTCGAAATCGCGGTCGCCATCGGCATGCAGGCGCACCACGTCGCGCTCGGTGAAGATGCCGACCGGGCACCCCTTCGCGTCGGGCACCATCACCGCGCCGACCTTGCCGGCGTGCATGACGCGGATCGCGTCGGCGATGCTGGATTTGGCCGGCACCGTTATCACGCGGTGGCCCTTGGCCACCAGAACATCTTTCAGCTTCATGGGCGTTTCGCTCCTATCCTAGGTACGCTGGCCCAGTCGGGTCCGGCTATGGGCGGGCTTCGGGGCGGCCTGCGGCGGGGACTCGCGGCAGGTGCGCGATGAATACCGTGCCGCCTTTGTCCGAGGACTCGGCCAGCAGTTTGCCGCCGTGCATCGCGACGATTTCGTGGGCGATGTAGAGTCCGAGCCCCAGGCTGCCGGACAGATCGCTGTCCTGGTCCGCGGGTCCCGACGGAATCTGCACCAGCGGATTGAAAATCACCTGAAGCTGGTCCGGCGGAATCGGCCGGCCGTAGTTCTTCACCTGTACCGTAATCCTGTCCGCCTCGCCGTGCGCGGAAAGAATGATCGGCTCGCTCCGGGCGCCGTATTGAACCGCGTTGTTTAGGAGGTTCGAGAGCACCTGTTCAAGGCGTTCGCCGTCGAACAGCCCCTCCAGGTTGCCGGAAGCCTCGAACCGGAACTGCCTCTCCGGGTGCGCGGCGCGGACTTCGTCGAACGCGATCCTGCAGATTTTCTCCATGCTGTTCGCTTGCGGCGATATCGGGATCGCGCGGCCGAGCCGCGTCCTCGTGTATTCCAGCAGGTCCCGGATCATCGCGCTCATCCGCAGGGCGCCGCGATTGATTACCCTCACGGCATCCAGCGGCGCGCCGCCGGGAAGCAGGCCGGGAGACCCGAGGTAGAGGCTCGAGTTGGCGATCGCGGAGAGCGGGCTTCGCAGGTCGTGCCCCAGGATGGCGAGGAAAGTATCCCGCGAGCGCGCCACTTCGTCCGAATAGTTGGCGATCGATTCGGCCAGCGCCTGGTCGATCGACTCGTTGAAGCGCGTCATCTGGTAGAAGCCGGTGTCATCGTCGGCGCCGTGCCTCAGCCACAGGCGAAGCACACTCGCGCGCAAGGCGCGGAATTCCGCGGCGAGCTGGCGCAGATCGAAGCCGGAAAGATAGCGCAGCGCGCCGTGCGTCATGGCGGCCGTTCGGGTGGCTTCGGCGATCGGCACGAAGCCCTTCGACTTGTAGGCCTGCTCCAGGTCGCTCTGGTTCGACTCGATATCCTCCGCGATGGCGAGGAGGATCTGCGTCGCGTGATCGCGCAGCGCCAGCGACGACATCGGCTGCCCGCCGGCATTGAGCGACGCGGCGAATGCCTCCCACTCGACCAGAATCGGCTCGATGTTCTCGGTAATGAATTGCGCCAGCCGCATCTGCATTTCTCCGAACGGTATCCGACCGGCGTAGTCGATGCGACCAGACGGCGACCAGAGCTTCCAAGTCTCTGCGGTTCGACTATCGTCGTTCTGTGCGCGAACGAACATAGTCGCTGCACAATGCTCGCTCTCGGTCAGGACGGGTCACTGCTCCGGCTACAAGACCGCCGGGCTATGATGCAGTGAATGCCGCCTCTGCGAAGGCTTGCCCCGGTCGCTCTGTCGCTCGTCGTCCTGGCGCTCTGGCAGCTCGCGGCGCTGCACGGCCTGCCGCAATACGTCCTCGGCCCGTTCGAGATCCTCAGGTATTTCGTCGAAGCGCTCGGCACGCGCGAGCTCTATGACCACATCGGCGCGAGCCTCATGCGCTCCGTGCCCGGCTTCGTCCTCGGCTCGCTCGCCGGGGTCGCCCTCGGCCTCGCTGCAGGAGTGAGCCGCGCGCTCGACCAGACGCTCAGCCCGGCGGTGTTCCTGAGCTACCCGGTGCCGAAGATCGTCATGCTGCCGATCTTCATGCTCTGGTTCGGCATCGGCGACTTCTCCAAGATCCTGGTGATCGCGCTGGCCTGCTTCTACCCGATGTTCATCAACGCCTATACCGGCGCCCGGACAACGCCCGGCATCCTCGTCTGGTCGGCGCAGAACATGGGCGCCGGCCGCTGGCGCATCTTCCGCCGCGTGGTGCTGCCGGCGGCGATGCCGATGATCTTCGCCGGCCTGCGGGTCGCGCTCGCGCTCTCGTTCATCGTCATGTTCGCCGCCGAGATGATCAACGCCAGCAGCGGCCTGGGCCACCTGATCCGCGCCGCCGAGAGCGGCCTGCGCTTCGACCTGATGTACGTCTCGCTGCTGAGCATCGCCATCCTCGGCTACGCCGGCGACCGGCTGCTGCGCCTCGCCAGCGGCCGCGTGCTCGTCTGGCAGGAAGGACGGACGGCGTGAGCCGGCTGCGCCCGCTCGCCTTCGTCCTCGCGGTGCTGGTCGCCTGGGAGATCTGCGCGCGCAGCGGCGCCTGGAGCCCGCTCATCTTTCCGTCGCTGGAGAAGATTTCTGCCCAGCTGATGACCTACCTTTCCAGCCGCGAATCGCTGATGGAGGCGTGGGTCTCGCTCTATCGCGCGCTCGGCGGCTTCGCCCTTGCCGCGGTCGCCGGTGTCCTGCTCGGCATGCTGATCGGCCGCTCGCCGATGGTCGCCGGGATGCTCGAGCCGCTCTTCTCCGGCACTTACGCGGTGCCGAAGCTCGCGCTCTTTCCGATCTTCATCTTCGTCTTCGGCATCGGCAGCCTCTCGAAGGTGGCGCTCGTCTTCCTCGAGTGCCTGTACCCGATCGTCATCATCACCTCGCAGGGCGCGCGCGGCGTCGACCGCGTGCTCCTCTGGACGGCGGAGAACATGGGCGCCTCGCGCGCCGCCATCCTGCGCCGCGTGGTGATCCCGGCCACCGTGCCGTTCATCTTCGCCGGCCTGCGCGTCGCCCTGCCGGTGGCGATGATCGTCGTCGTCATCACCGAGATGGTGAGCTCGGCCGACGGCCTGGGCTACGTGGTCGTCTATTCGCTCGCCTCGCTCAAGACCGACCGCATGCTCGCCGTGGTGGTGGTGATCGCCTTCCTTGGCTGGGCACTCGACCGGATCCTCGTGGCGCTGCGCGACCGGTTGGTATACTGGGAAAAACTCGAAACCTATTATGTGTAAGGGAGGATCGTGAAACTTCTTTCTCTTCTTCTGCTGCTCGTCTCCTTCGCCGCCGCGGCGCAGGACGCGCCGCTGATCCGCTTCGGCCGCGGCTTCGCCGCCGAAGAGCAGGTGTGGCTGATGAGCGCGCGCCCCGATCTCGCGCCCAACCAGGGCAAGAAGTACCAGTTGAAGCAGATCCTCTTCCAGGCCAACCCGGAACGCTTCCAGGCCTTTCTCGCCGGCGAGCTCGACGCCGGCACCGCGCCGGGGCTGGCGGTGATCTTCGCCCGCTCGCAGGGCGTCGACATGAAGATCGTTGCCAGCGTCTGCCTCGAGGCGGCGGGCAAGCAATACTTCCAGACGACGTACATGACCAAGGACGACGGGCCGATCAAGACCGTCCAGGACCTCAAGGGCCAGACCATCGGCGTGGTCGGCATCAAGACTGCGACCGATCTCTGGGCGCGCGCCGGGCTGCTGAACGCGGGCCTCGTTCCCGACAAGGACACCAAGATCTTCCCGATGGGCTTCCCCGGGATGGGCGACGCGGTGCGCACCGGCAAGATCGCGGCCGGCACCTTCGTCGAGCCGTTCTACTCCTCGGAGATGGCGAAGGGCGGCCTGCGCAAGCTCTTCACCGCCGTCGAGGCGATCGGCTACGACCACGAGCTGCTCGATATCTTCTTCGGCGAGAAATTCCTCAAGGCCCACCCGGAAGCGGTGCGCGCTTTCCTCGCCGACTACGTCGCCGTCACCAAGTACTACCTCTCCAACACCGCGCAGGCGAAGGCCGACCTGCACAAGGCGGGCTTCGTGCGCACGCCGCTCGACGTCTACCTCAAGAACTCCGACTGGAAGCGCGACCCGAACGCGCGCGTCAACGTCGACAGCCTGAAGAAGCTCGCCGTCTTCATGCAGGACAAGCTGCAGTGGCTGGAAAAGCCCGTCAACGTCGACGGCATGGTGGACCAGAGCTACCTGCCGCGCTGATGCGCAACTTCCTGCCGGCCGCAGCGCTCGGTCTCGCGTGCGCGGGCTGCGCAGAGCTGGACAAGTCGCTCAGCGGCGCCGAGCGCGCGATCTCCATCGCCAACAGCCCATCGGCGCAATCGATCGGCAAGATCGCCAGCGCCGAAGACCGCTCGGCGGCGGCACGGGCGATCGCGAGCCAGAGGGGGCAAGCCTACGAGCGCGATCCGCAGGCGCTGATCAACGACATCCGCCAGGTCGAGCGCGACTACCAGCGGCTCGTCGCCGCCCTCACCGGCAATGTCAACCGCACCTGGGGCAAGAAAGAAACCAAGATCCCGACCCGCTCCACCTACGTGAAATACACGCAGAACTACATGAGCCGCGCGGTGGTCGACTTCGATGCCGGCAAGATCACGGTCGAGACGCTGGACGCGAAAGACCCGACAGCGAGCCTCAAGAACGCCGTCGTCACCACGCTGCTGACGCCCAACGACCCGCGCTCGGTCGACCTGTACTCCGACGGCGCGGTGAAGCTCTCGAGCGACCATCCGCCCTATCTCAAGGGCCTGGTGCTCGACCACCGCGGCCGCGAGATCGCCACGCCGGCCGAGGCCGAGGCCTTCGCCGCCAGCCTGCTCGCCAGCAAGGCGACGAGCCGGAGCGTGGTCACGGACGCCGGCGCCAAGCAGGCGCTGTTCGTCGAGATCGCCATGGTGTCCAACTTCGCCAACAAGCAGGCGGAGAAATTCCGGCCCGCCGTCGCCAAGGCCGCCTCGCAGTACAAGGTGAGCCAGAGTCTGGTGTTCGCGATCATCCGCACCGAGAGCAACTTCAACCCGTTCGCCGTCAGCTCGGCTCCCGCCTACGGCCTGATGCAGCTCGTGCCGACGAGCGGCGGCCGCGAGGCGCACCGCCGCGCGCGCGGCGCCGACGGCATTCCCACCAAGGAAGAGCTGTTCGATGCCAACAACAACATCGAGTTCGGCACCGCCTACCTCAGCGTGCTGCTGTTCCGGCAGCTGGAGAAGGTCGGCAACCCGATATCGCGCGAGTACTGCGTGATCTCCGCCTACAACACCGGGCCGGGCAACGTCCTGCGCACCTTCAACAAGAACCAGACCGACGCGGTCAACGAGATCAATCGCCTCGAGCCCTCGGCGGTCTACGAGCGGCTGCGCACCAGCCTGCCGTACGCCGAGACGCGCGACTACCTGCAGAAGGTCGTGGGATTCCGCCGGCAGTTCGTGACCGCCGGGCAGCTCTAGGGGTCGCGGAAGCCGGCGTTCCAGTGCGTGCCGTCGCAGAACGGCTTGTTCTTCGACTGGCCGCAGCGGCATAGGGTGTAGTGCTCTTGCGATGCCCCGTCGCCGAAGGCCACGCCCATCAGCTCGATGCCGCCAGTGACTGCATAAGGCCCATCGTTCGTCACCGTCACGAGAGGCGCCCGCTCCTGGTCGCGATGCTCGACGCCGTCGAGCGAGTAGCTGAGCGCGCCCGACGGGCACTTGCGGATCGTCGCGACGACCTCCTCCACCGCCGCACCGTCCGGGTCGATCCAGGGCTCCGTGCGCATGCGGAACACCGACTTCAGATTGTCCGTGCACGCGCCGGCATGGGCGCAGAGCGCCCGGTTGTCGTGGATGGTGATGCGCTTTCCCGCATAGCTCGTGCGCCGGTTCAGGCTCTCATCCGCGAGCCGCTCGCTCTTGAAGCCGTTGGTGGAGTGCGTGCCGTCGCAGAACGGCTTGTTCTTCGAGCCGCCGCAGCGGCACAGCGCGATGCCCCGCACGTTCGCGCACACCTCGCCGTTCGCGCGCCGCAGATTCGGCACCTCGGCCGGCGTCATGTCGTTCAGCAAATAGTACGGGCCGTTCGGCAGGCAGGCGAGCTTCGGCTTTTGCGTCATCACAGCAGAATGTCGCGGATCGTCCGGTCCTTCGCGAACTGCGACAACGCATAGGGGCAGGTGACCGTGACCTTCGTGCCCGTTTCGCGCGCCCACTTCACCGCTGCGTCGAGCAGCTTTCGTCCCATGCCCTGCCCCGCCAGCTCGTCGGCGACGGTCGTGTGATCGATGATCACCAACGTAGCGTTGGCGCGGCTGTAGGTCAGCTCGGCGACGCGCTTCCCGTCCTGGACGACGAAGAACGCGCCGCGGTGGCCGATTTCCTCGTGCTCGATCAAAGTACTTTCCATTTGAGAACGACCGCCGCAGCAGCGGGCAAGCCGAAGATAAGGAGAAAGATCGGCAGTTCCTCGCTAACGGAGTAGCCGGCCTTCGCCACGCCAACCCACGTGTTCGCGCCAGCAATGATGAACCAAAGCGCGACGTACGCGACAGTCGCCGCGAATGTGGCGCCGGGATAGTTGCTCGAGAAGAGTCTCCCCAGCAGCACAGCCGCGGCCAGGAGCAGGAAACCTGCGAGGAGGAAAAGACCGGTACGCATAGCGCCTATCGTCCGCGTTTTGCCGCACTGCATGCGCAGCGGAGCAAGCTCGAGACGTCGGTCAACAACGCGCTATCAGGCCTCATGGACTCAGCCATACCATCAGCACTACAAAAAGCGCTGCAATAACGACCGCGACGATAATGAAGGTCTTTTTGGATGGGCGCGGAGCCTGGCCGGTCATTGAATAAGGCCTAACGTTCGCGTTTTGCCGCGCCGCATGCGCAGCGCAGCGAGCTGAAGGCGTCGGTCAACAACGCGCTGTTAGGGCTCATCGGCCGCCTTCTTGCGCGAGCCTACGCGAGGGACAAACCAGACACAGCACATTGCTTCAACGAGCATTCGCAGAATATGCCAAGGCGAACGCTCCGGCTTCGGCCACAGGTGGGCTTGGACTTCAGCTAAGTAGGCGTGAAGCAGCTCCTTTGCTGCCTCTGCTGCAGACGGCGGAACCATTATCGTAGGGACATTGAACAGGTGCATTTGGAGACCTGGGTAGAGACTGGCGTATCCGCCGTTGTGCACGAAGTACGGAATGTCATTCGCTGACAAGATGCTGCGCGCCATAGCGAGCTCGATCAGGGTGTGCGGGCGATAGACCGAGACCATGAGTCCTAACGCCTTGTTGAGCGGCGCGCGCGACACCGCATGAACAGCGACACCGTTATAAGCAAACCCATCACGCTTATTCGCGTCCGCTCGAACTAGCGTTAGAGCGCAAGTGCAAACTTGCGGCTAAAGAGAAACCAGCATAGGCCCAAGCCGAAGATCATGCCAGCGCCCGATGACACTAGGAATAGGGACGCTGGTGTGATGCTGTCCCTCACGGCTTCTAGGATTACGGCGCCCACACCCGAAGCTGTCCACCACATAGCTGTCGGAATAAAAAAGCGGAGCGCCCATCGCGAGAACTTAGCCTCTTGCCGTAACAACTGCATGCCAACGACGAACACGATACCGACAAGGCATCCGAAGAATACGAATGGCAAATCATCCCAAGTGATCGGCGGCTGTGCGGCAAGCACACTACTAAGGGCGCTCTGGCTACACAGAAAGCCGATTACGACTGCGGCGAGAAGGGCTACAGGCCAAAATCTCATTGCGCTCTAACGTGAAGTAGCTGACTGTAAGGACGACATAGTTCGGATGACAGGCATATATCGCGGCGCCTCGATTTCCGTTTTGGATGTCATCTTTTCTCGTTTTCAATACGTTACGCCCGCAATTGGCGGGAAGCAATTCCGACCGCGAATGCTTCGTGCCCTAGCACGGGTGCGCGACTGCCTAGGTAAAGAGTGGCGAGTGGCTGGGACGGCGCGTCGAACAACCGACTATCTTGCCTGCCGCGACTCGCTGCGAATCAAGTCCCAGATGTGGTTCCGGTACTCGTGGCACTGGATCGACTTCTTGATCTCGAGGCTGCGCGGGCGAGGCAGGTCGATCTTCACCTCTTCGCGGATGCGGCCCGGGCGAGCGCTGAGGACGACGACGCGGTCGCCGAGGAAGACCGCCTCCTCGATGTCGTGGGTGACGAAGACGATGGTCTTGCCGGTGCGCTCCCAGAGGCTGGTCAGCTCTTCCTGCATCGACTCGCGCGTCTGCGCATCGAGGGCGCCGAAGGGCTCGTCCATCAGCAGCACCTTGGGGTCGAAGGCGAGGACGCGCGCGAGCGCGGCGCGCTGCTTCATGCCGCCGGAGAGCTCGGCCGGATAGTGATTGCGAAACTCCGTTAGGCCAATCATCTCCAGATACCGCCCTACGGTCTCTTCAATGGCCTTTTTGGGGAGGCCTTGAACCTCCAAGCCCCAGGCGATGTTGCCGGCGACGCTCTTCCACGGAAAAAGCGAGAACTCCTGGAACATCATGCCGCGGTCGGGGCCGGGGCCGTTCACTTCCTTGCCGTACACCTCGATGCGGCCGGCCTCGGCGCCGATGAAGCCGCCCATGATGTGCAGGAAGGTGCTCTTGCCGCAGCCGCTCGGGCCGATGATGGTGATGAACTCGCCTTCGCTCGCGCTGAAGCTCTCGACGTCGAGGATCGCGAGCGCCTGGCCGTTCTTGGTGTAGGTCTTCTTGATGCCGGAGGCGTGCAGGGCGATGCCGCTCATCGGCACGCTTGTACCACAGGACCAACCGAACTACTTTTTCTCGAACATCCAGTCGGGCGAGCGTTTCGGCGGTTGCTTTGGCTGGATCGTCGCGCCGGGCGAGGGCTGCGCCACCGAGACCGGATCGCTCGCCGGGAAGGTCTCCTTCACGCCCTCATCGAGCAACTCTTCGTTCGTGGGCTTGTGTCGTGAATCCATGCCCAGTCCGCAGCAGGTTTCGTTCCCGGACCGCGAGCTAAAATCGCAGCCATGGCGGCCAACGAGCAGCTGGCGATGCTGGTCCAACCGGACCGGGTGCACCGCTCGGTCTACGCTGATCCTGCGATCTTCGAGCTCGAGATGGAGCGCATCTTCGGCCGCGCCTGGCTGCTGCTCGGCCACGAGAGCCAGGTCAGGAATCCCGGCGACTATTTCACGACCCGCATGGGGCGCGAGCCGGTCATCGTCGTCCGCGATGAATCGATCCGCGTGCTCGTCAACCGCTGCGCGCACCGGGGAGCAATGGTCTGCGCCGAAGGCCGCGGCAACACGGAGCGCTTCGTCTGCGCATACCACGGCTGGAGCTACGACCGCGGCGGCGCGCTCAAAGCCGTACCGTTCGAGTCCGGCTACGAGAAGGCGAATCTTCCCAAAGGCCTGAAAGCGGTTCCGCGCGTCTCCGTCTACCGCGGATTCATCTTCGCCTCGCTCGCCGCGCAAGGCGAGTCGCTGGAAGATTTTCTCGGCACCGCAAAAGCATCCTTCGACGATCTCGTCGACCGCGCGCCCGGCGGCGAGCTCGAGATCGCCGGCGGCGTCTTCAAGCACGTCTACCACGGCAACTGGAAGCTGATGCTCGAGAACCACCTCGACGGCGCGCATCCGGCGTGGGTGCACGCCTCGTCGGTGGCCGTGGCGCGTGCCGCGCCCGATCCCGGTCCGCCGGGGAAGGAGCACTACTACGACATCGCCGTGCGCCAGATGCGGCAGAACGGCGCGCCCGACTCGGTATGGGAGGCGATCGGCATGTGGACCACGCCGCGCGGCCACGGCTACATGGGCGACTACCACTCGGACGATCGACTCGTCACTGGCGCCGGGAACCCGGTGTTCGACGAGTACAGACGAAAACTCATTGGTGAGCGCGGAGAGAAAAGAGCCGACGAGATCCTGCGCGTCACGCTCTGGAACACCATCGTCTATCCGAACTGCTCGTTCATGAGCCAGTTCCGGCAGCTGCGCCTCGTCCACCCTCTCGCCGTCGACCGGAGCCTGGTGACGACCTATTCCCTGCGCATGCCGAAGGCGCCGGCGGCGATGTTCCGCGACACCGTCGCCTTCGCCAACGTCGTGAACGGCAACGGCTCGTGGGTGCTGACCGACGACCTCGAGGTCTACGAGCGCGTGCAGCACGGCCTCACCTCGGGCGAAGTGGACTGGGTCTACATCGGCCGCGGCCACGGCCGCGACATCCAGGAGCGCGACACCCTGCGGGGAAAGACCGGCACGAGCGAGGTCTACATCCGTGCGCAGATGAAGGCCTGGCTCGGCTACATGGCTCGTGACGCCTGAGGAGTTCCTCTATCACGAGGCGCAGCTTCTCGACGCGCAGCGCTACGAGGAGTGGCTGGCGCTCTTCAGCGAGGACGCGACCTACTGGGTGCCGCTCGAGCAGAACCAGAAGGACCCGCACGAGACTTCGTCCCTGATCTACGACGACCGCACACTGCTCGAGGTGCGCGTGAAGCAGATGCGCCATCCGCGCGCGCACGCGCGGGCGCCGCTGCCGCGCACGGTGCACCAGGTCGGCAACGTGGTCGCGCGCGATCTCGTCGTCACCTCGACCTTGACGGTGATCGAATTCCGCAACGAGAAGCAGCGGCTGTGGGCCGGGCTGGTCGAGCACCAGCTGCGGCGCGAACGTGACTCCTTCCGAATCGCGCGCAAGCGCATCGATCTTGTAAACTCGGAAGGTGAGATCGAAGGCATCACCATCCTCCTCTAGCAGGACGCCACGAAACAAGCTGCCGGTCATCATTGCCGGCGGCGGCATCGGCGGCCTCGCCGCCGCGCTGGCCCTGGCGCGAAAAGGCTTCCGCTCCATCGTCCTCGAGCAGGCGCCGCAGTTCGGCGAGATCGGCGCCGGCATCCAGATCGCGCCCAACGCCTGGCACGCGCTCGACGCGCTCGGCGTCGGCCAGCTGGTGAAGAAGGAAGCGGTGTTCATCGAGCATCTCTTCATGTTCGACGGCGTCAGCGGCGAGAAGGTGATCGACATCCCGCTCGACAAGCGCTTCGCCAGGCGCTTCGGCAATCCCTACGCCGTGACGCACCGCGCCGACATCCACGGCTCGCTGCTCGACGGCTGCAAGGAAGTACCGGAGCTGATCGAGCTGCGCACCAGCACGCGGGTTGCCGGCTTCGAAGACGAAGACAAGGGTATTGCAGTCCAAACCAGCAATGGCGTGGTGCGCGGCGCCGCTCTCGTCGGCGCCGACGGCGGCAAATCGGTGATCCGCGAGGTGCTGGTCGGCGATCCGCTGCCGCCCGCCACCGGCCACATGTGCTACCGGGCGGTGCTGAAGATCGAAGAGGCGCCGAAGGACCTGCGCCTGCCCGCCGCAACGCTCTGGGCGGCGCACAACACGCACATCGTCCACTACCCGCTGCGCGGCTGGAAGCTGTTCAACCTGGTCGCGACGGTGATCGGCAAGCACACCAGCGGCGGCCACAACGAGGCGGCGACGCGGGAGGAAGCGCTGGGATTCTTCTCGCACTACTGCGAGAAGGTGCTGAAGCTGATGCGCACGCCGAAGGAGTACCGGCGCTGGATGCTGCAGTACCGGGAGCCGGTCGGCAACTGGAGCCGCGGCCGCGTCACGCTGCTTGGCGACGCGGCGCACTTCATGCTGCAGTACATGGCGCAGGGCGCGGCCATGGCCATGGAGGACGCGGTCGCGCTGGGCGCCTGCGCCGACGAGGCGGACGACGATTTCGAGGCGTGCTTCTTGAACTACCAGCAGAAACGGCTTGTCCGCGCCTCGCGCGTGCAGGTCTCGGCCAACAGCCTCATCGGCCAGATCTTCCACGTGCCCGACGGCGTGCAGCGCCTGATCCGCAACGACATCTACAGCGGCCGCTCGCCCGAGCGCTACTACGACGCGCTCGACTGGATCTTCACCCCGCCCGACTACGTCAGGAATTTCTCGCGAGCAGCTCGGGGCCGAGCTCGGCCAGCGAGCGCACGCCGCAAAGCCGCATCGAGCGCTCGAGCTCGCTCGTAAGGATCTCGAGCGCGCGCTGCGCACCCGCCTCGCCGCCCGCCATGCAGCCGAAGAGCGTCGCGCGGCCGGTCAGCACCGCCTGCGCGCCAAGGGCGCGCGCTTTCAGGATGTCCGCGCCGCGGCGCACGCCGCCATCGAGCAGCACGGTGATTTTCGTTCCGACCGCGGCCGCGACCGCCGGCAGCGCATCCAAAGTGGCCGCGGCGCCGTCGAGCTGCCGGCCGCCGTGGTTCGAGACGACGACGCCGTCGCAGCCGATCGCCGCCGCGCGCTCGGCATCGTCGGGGCGCTCGACGCCTTTCAACATCAGCCGGCGCGGCCACAGATCGCGCAGGCGCCTGATGTATTCCCAGTCGAGGCCGGCGTCCATCTCGCGCCCGACCGCGGTGACGATGTCGGTGCCGGCAGGCGTGCTGAACTGGTAGCCCTCGAGATTCGCCATGCCGGGCCGGCCGTTGCGCAAGTAGTCCAGCAGCCAGGCTGGCTTGAAGATCACGTCGCGCGAGTTGCGCCAGCTCGGCTTGTAGGGCGTATGGAAGCCGTTGCGCGGGTCGCGCTCGCGCTTGCCCGAGACCGGCAGGTCCACCGTGACAAGGACCGCCTCGTAGCCGGAATTTTTCGCCCGTTCGACCAGCTTCTCGCGGAAGGCGCGATCGCGCACGGCATAGAGCTGGAACCAGAGCCGCCCGCCGACTTCCTGCGCGACGCGCTCGATCGTGAATGCCGAGGGCGTGGCCATCGTGAAAGGCACGCCGGCGGCCTTCGCCGCGCGCGCCAGGATCAGCTCGGCGCCGGCGCGCCCGGCGCTGATGCCGCCGGTGGGCGCGATGGCGAGGGGAAAATTCGCCGTCTTGCCGAAAAGCTCGGTCTTCAGGTCGACGGCGGTAACGTCGACCAGCACCCGCGGCAGGAGGCGCACCCGCTCGAAGGCCGCGCGGTTGCCGCGCAGGGTGGTCTCGTCCTCGGCGCCGCCGTCGAAAAAGTCGAAGATCGCCCGCGGCAGGCGGCGTTTCGCCAGCTGGCGCAGGTCTTCGATATTGATCGCGTCGCCCAAGTGCATAATTGCAGGCGACTCTACCCTGCAAAGGTCCCCCCGTGCTCCGCCTTTTCGCAATCGCGCTGCTCCTTCCTCTAGCCGCCTTCGGCCAGTCGTTCCCGACCAAGGCGATGCGCCTGGTCGTGCCCTTCACGCCGGCCGGCGCGGTCGACATCGCCGCGCGCGCCACCGCCTACGAGATGACCAGGATCCTCGGCCAGACAATGGCGGTCGAGAACAAGCCCGGCGCCGGCGGCAACCTCGGCATCCTCGACGTCGCGCGCTCGGCCCCGGATGGCTACTCGATCGTCATCAGCACCAGCGCCATCCAGGCGGTCAACCCGGCGCTCTACGCCAAGATGCCGCTCGACCCGAACAAGGAGCTCGCGCCGGTCGCGCCGCTCGTCTCGCTCGCCAACGTGCTGGTCGTGCACCCTTCGGTGCCGGCGCGCAGCGTCAAGGAAGTCATCGCCATGGCGAAGAAGGATCCCGGCAAGTGGACCTACGCGTCGAGCGGCAACGGCACCAGCATCCACATGTCGGGCGCCATGTTCACCCAGTTCACCGGCACCGACATCCTGCACATCCCGTACAAGGGCAGCGCGCCGGCGATCACCGACCTCCTCGCCGGCCAGACCAACATGATGTTCGACAACATCCCCTCCGCGCTGCCGCACATCAAGTCCGGCCGGCTGATCGCCATCGCCACGACCGGCGCGAAGCGCGACCCGGCGCTGCCGGACGTGCCGACCATCGCCGAGGCCGGCGTGGCGAACTACGAATCGGGCGTCTGGTTCGGCCTGATGGTGCCGGCCGCCACGCCGCACGACATCATCATGAAGCTCAATGCCGCCGCGGTGCAGGCAACCAAATCGCCGGAATTCATCAAGCGCATGACCGACCTGGGCTACGCCATCATCCCCGGCTCGCCCGAGGACATGGCGAGAATGCTCAAGGCCGAAGTCGCGCGCTGGACGCCGATCGTCAAGGCTTCGGGCGCCAAGGTCGACTGACATGAACAGGGCTGCCAGCAGGGTGAAGCGCATCGAGGGCGTGCTCTCGCCCGTCATCACGCCGTTCGGCAAGGACTACGCGCCGGACGCGAAGCGCTTCGTCGCCCATTGCCGCTGGCTGCTGCGCAGCGGCTGCGCCGGCCTGGCGGTGTTCGGCACCAACAGCGAGGCGAACTCGATGTCGGTGGCCGAAAAAAGAAAGCTGCTGGAGGCGCTGATCGCCGGCGGCGTCGAGCCCTCGGCGCTCATGCCCGGCACCGGCCACAGTGCGCTCAGCGATTCGATCGAGCTGACGCGGGCGGCGGTCTCGATGGGCTGCGCCGGCGTGCTGATGCTGCCGCCCTTCTATTACAAGGGCGTCTCGGACGAAGGCCTCTACCGGAATTTCGCCGAGATCATCGAGCGCGTCGGCGACGACCGGCTTCAGCTCTACCTGTATCACATCCCGCCGGTCTCTCAAGTCGGCATCTCTTTGCAGTTGATTGAAAGACTTCTTTCCAAATACTCCGGCATCGTCGCCGGCGTGAAGGATTCTTCCGGCGACTGGTCGAACACCAAGGCGATGCTCGACAATTTCGCCAAGGGCGGCTTCGACGTCTTCGCCGGCAGCGAGACCTTCCTGCTCGACAACATGAGGAGCGGCGGCAAGGGCTGTATCACCGCCACGGGCAACATCAACCCGGGCCCGATCGCCAACGTCTACAAGAACTGGCGCTCGGCGGATGCAGACAAGCTGCAGGCCGGCATCACCGCGACGCGCAAGATCGTGCAGAAGCAGCCGATGATCCCGGCGCTGAAGAGCGCGGTGGCGCATTTCGGCAACGATCCGCAATGGAAAACCTGCCGCCCGCCGCTGGTCGAACTGACCTCGAACCAGGAAGAACAGTTGATCCGCGACCTCAAGGGCGCGGGCTTCAGCATGCCCGGCCTGGTCTGAAGACAGTCCTCGTTACCGGCGCGGCGCGCGGCATAGGCAAGGCGACCGCGGCGCTGTTCGAGACCGCAGGCTGGCGGACGCTGAAGCTCGACAAGCAACCCGGCGAACTCGTCTACGACCTGCAAGACCTAGCTGGCATTCCGAGCCTGATCGCTTCGCTCGGCGAGATCGACGTCCTGGTCAACAACGCCGGCGTGCTCTACTGCCCGCCGCACGATGCGTTCTCCGAGGCGCAGGTGCAGGAGATCCTCACCGTCAACCTGCGCGCGCCAGTGGCACTGATCGAAGCGGTCGCGCCGCAGATGAAGAAGCGCAAGGCCGGCCGCATCGTCAACGTCGGCTCGGTCGCCGCCTTCACCGGCCATCCCGACCTCTGGTACGGCGCCACCAAGGCGGCGCTGCTCAACATCACGAAGAGCTACGCCGGCTACCTCGGCAAGGACGGCATCCTCGTCAACGCGGTCGCGCCCGGGCCGACGATGACCGCGATGTACGAGCAGCTGCCGCAGTCGAGGAAGGACGCGGTGACGCGCTCGGTCTATTCCGGCCGCGCTTGCAAGCCGGAGGAAGTGGCGCAGGCGATCTTCTGGCTCGGCACGTCGAGCCCGGACTATCTCTCGGGCACCACGGTCGACGTCAACAACGGGTCCTATCCGCGCTAACTCCGGCGCTTTCGCCTGATGACCAAGCCGGCCATGGTGGCTATTGCAGCAGCAACTGCACTCGCCAAGCCGATGAGCGCCGCGTGCCCGACAACGATCATTCCGCGGTGATCACCGCGAAGGACATAGCCCGTTTGAGTTGTATGGACTTGGGCATTGCTCCACATAAAGCCCAACACTGATCCCGCAATCACTCCAATGAGGGCTGCGAGGAAAGACCACCCCACGATTGCAAGATTCGACGGACGCACTGGCTTAGTCATCGGTTCCTCCCTTAATCATAGATTCGAAAGCGGATCGCCGGCTCGCGCTTGATCTGCTCGACCAGCGCGACCTCCCAGGACAGGTACTCGCGCGCGTGCTTCTCATAGTCCTTACCGTGGTCGTAGGGCTTGTACCAGACGTCGTCGGTCGCCGTCGTCGCGCGCTCGATGCCCTCTTCCCACTCGCCTTTCCACGCCGCGTTACCGCCCTCGAGCACCTTCACGTCTTTCCATAGGCGCGCCGCCTCTGGCGCCGCGAGGTGCGCCAGCACGCCGTCCTCCGAGGTCAGAATGATCTTCTCTCTTCCCGCTTTGCTTCTGGCTTCGGACAGGCGTGACCGTACCGCCCACCAGGCGCCCGGAATGTGCCGCCGGCGGAAGCGCAGGCTGGTGGAGAGGTCGAGCACCGTCCCTTCAGGCTGGCTTACGGTCTGCCACGGCTTGAATGGCAGCGGCGCACGAGGGCCTGACTCGCGCGGCAGACCCTCATCGCTCTCCAGCACGTACACATCGGGCCAGCCCATCTGGTTCAACCACGACGCGGTCATCACCGCCCGTACGCGTTCGGAATCGACCAGCACAACGCGCGCGTTGCGCACGCCGACGTACTCGTCGGCCGCCTGCACGAGCTGCCCGCCGGGCGCATGCCGCGCGCCGTGGATCCGGTCGCGCTCGAACTCCTCTCGCGTTCGCACGTCGAGCAGGTAGAGCGTGCGCGACCGATCTTCCTGCCACGCCCGAATGTCGCTCGCCTTGGCGAACTTCACCTGGAAGCGGCTCGCAACGCGGTCGGCAACCTCGCGCGCCCTCGCCTTGCCTGTCTCGGACGGCTGAGGACCCATCCGGGAAGACCCGCGCTCGCACGCATAGCCCGCGAGGTCCCAACCCATCGTGCCGTCCTTCAGCGCCACCACCTTGTTCGGGATGCCAGCGTTGCGCAGCGCCTGGCAGCCGATGATGCTGCGCGTGCGGCCGGCGCAATTGACCACCACGAGGGTGTCGGGATCCGGGGCGAGGTCGTGCACGCGCCAGGCGAGCTCGGCGCCCGGCACGTCGATGCCGCCCGGGATGTTCATGCGGTGGTATTCCTCGAAGGGCCTGGAGTCGAGGACGACCAGCTTTTCCCCTGAAGAAAAAAGTCCATGAAGCTCGGAAGCGGGAATCCGTGGTGTCTGATAGTGGTGCTCGACGAACTCGCCGAAGGCCTTGGAGGGCACGTTGACACCGCTGAAGAGCTCGCCGCCCGAGGCTTTCCAGGCCGCGCAACCGCCTGCCAGGATTTCAACATTTGAAAAATTCAACTCTTTGAGACGAGCGACGGCTTTTTCGGCCAATCCCTCGCCGCCCCCGTCGAGGACGACGATCGGCGCGTCGCGCCGAGGCACAAGGTCGCCAATCATCATTTCCAGGCGCGACAGCGGCGCCGAGCAGGCGAAAAAGGGATGGCCGCGGTAGTGCACGCCCTGCTCGCGCACATCGAGAAGCGCGAGCTCCGCCGGCGCGGCGAGCCGCGCCTTCAGCTCGTCCGGACGGATTCCCGCGCCTCGCGGATGTCGGAATGCGGCGGGAAGATCTTCCAGGCCGCCGCCTTGGCGTCGAAGTACTCGCGATGCAAGAGCTGCTCGAGCGCGAGGCCGTACATGTGGAAGTTCACCACCGGCGCCTCGATGTGGATCGAGTGCAGGTCCTCGGGCAGGAAGGCGACGCCCGTGCCCTGCTTCACCACGTGCTCGCCCTTCTGCTTCACACCGACGGCGCCGCGATCGTAGAAGCGGTTCAGCTCCTCGCCGCTCACGCCGACGATCACCGCCCAGCTGGGCTTGTGGTTGTGCGCCGGCGTGCCATAGTTGCCCAGAGACGAGTTGGCGTAGAGCGCGAAGCGGTGGTCGTCGTCCTCGGAGACCCGGTAGAGGCAGGAATTGCGCTTGCCACCCGGCTGCGGCGGCGGAAAGTCCGCGGCGGTAAAGAGGTCCTTGTGGGCGGCGAGCCGGATCAGGCGCTGCTTGATCTTCTCCAGGCTCTCGCGCGTCACGCCGTCGCGCGCCTCGATGGCGCGCACATCGGCCACCGCTGCCTCGATTTCCCGCTGCCGTTGCATCGCACGCTCGCTCATGGGAGGAGATTACTCCAGCTAGCGGACTTTGTAGATCTCTTCCTCGAAGGTGCCGCGCGTGACGAGCAGCGAAGCGCGCCGCGCGTCGATCTGCCCGACCAGCGTCGCGCGCTCGCCCTTGCCTTCCCAGAGCGCCTTGTAGACCTGGCGCGGCTTCTTGTCGCCGAGCGTCTCGCGCTGCTCGGTGGTGGGCGCGCCGTAGTTCTGCTTGAGGAAGGTGACGACGGTATCGAGGCTGCGCGAATCGAAGCGCACGTCGAAGGCCTCGACCTTGTCGCGGCGCAGGTAGAAGGTGATGCGCGCCTCGACGCCGGCGAAATTGACGCGCGAATCGTCGCAGCGGCGGTCGGCGGCGCGGCTCTCCCACTCGAGCTTCTTGCAGTTCGCGCTGGGGAATTTCTTCCTCACCTCGGCTTCGGTGGCGCCGAGGGCGATGGTGTTCGCATCGTAGACGGCATGCGCGCCGGCCGATACGAGGAGCAGGGCCGCGAGAGAGAGCGCGCGCATCGCTAGACCCGCGCCACCAGCCGGTTGCCGAGCATTGCCAGGCGCTCGGCCATGATGGCGAGGAAGGCCTCGATGAAGCGCGCGCGGCAGCCCTCGGAGAGGCCGTCGATGTCCTGCACGCGCAGCCGCATCGCCCAGCTCTGCTGCACCGCCGTCACCGTCGCGCTGCGAACGTTGCCGTCGCGGCGCGCGTAGGCCATCTCGCCGACGCACTCGCCGGCGCTCACCGCGTTGAGCAGCTTGCCGCGCTGCGTCACCTTGAGGAGGCCCGAAGCGAGGATGTAGAGAGAGTCGTCCTCGGTACCTTCGCGAATCAAATCCTCGCCCTCGGCGTGGTTGCGCCAGTGCGAATTGCGCACCGCCTCCCAGAGCTCGACGTCGCTGAAGCGCTTGAAGAACGCGAGGCGCCGCGCCGCGGCGAATTTCTCCGCATCGGAGAGATCGGCCTCCTTGCGATCGATCTCGAGCAGGTCGGCGAGCGCGGCAGCGAACTCGGCCCAGCTCGCGAAGCGCCCGTCGCGCGATTTGGCCATCGCCCGCGCCAGCACCTCGTCGAGCGCCGCCGGCGTGCCGGGGCGAAGCTGCGCCGCCGGCTGCGGCGCGCCGCCGAGGATGTCCTCGATGAGCGCGAAGGTGGTGCCGCCGTTGAACGGCCGCCGGCCGGTGAGCAGGTGATAGAGGACACCGCCGAGCGAGAACATGTCGCTGCGGAAATCGATCTCCTCGCCCTTCACCTGCTCGGGCGACATGTAGGCCGGCGAGCCGACGCCCGAGACCTGCGTCACCTCGGCGCGCTCGAGCTGGGCGGCGCCGAAGTCCGACACCTTGATGTCGAAATCGCCTTGCACGAGGATGTTGGCCGGCTTGATATCGCGGTGCACGACGCCGATGCTGTTGGCGAACTCGAGCGCCTTGCAGCACTTGTAGACGATGCCGATGATCTTCGCCGAGTCGAGCAGGGCCTGCTCCTCGCAGTAGCGGGTCAACGCATCGCCTTCGACGAGCTCCATCACCAGGTAACGCAGCGAGTCGCCGCCGGTGGACTCCTCGATGCCGGCGTCGAAAATACTGACGATATGCGGGTGGCGCAGCTTGCCCGCGAGCGCCGCCTCGTTCTGGAAGAAGCGCAGGTGTCGCCGCGCGGCGTCGGGATCAGCGGGCAGTTTCTCCATCACCTTGATTGCGACCTCCGCCTGGCGAAAAGGATCCGAGGCGAGGTAGACCGTGCCCGTCGCGCCCTTGCCGAGCTCGCGCTTGATCTCGTATTTGCCGATGCGCTCGAGCATCAGGCCACCGGCATGTCGCGGGCGAAACCGCCGTGCAGATCGAGGACGCGCTCGAACCAGTCCTGCAAGGGCATTTCAACGATCTGCTGTGGACTCATGACGCGGGCCCATTGGAACACCGAGAAGAGGATGTAGTCCGCGTAAGCCGGCTGTGCCCCGGCGATCCAGGGCTGGCGCTTGAGCAGCGCCTGCATCGGCTCAAGCGTGCGGTTGAGTCTCGACATCGCCTCCACGCGCCCGTTGCGCGCCTCCTCGAGAGTCATCTTAAGGACTTTCTCCATCGACTCACGGAAATAGTGCTCGTCCGCGGCATCGACCCTTTCGTGGATGTCAGCGACGATCAGCGCCAGCATCGGCAGCACCACGGCGCGATCGACCCAGACGTTCAACGCGTGCGTCACGCCGCGGCCGATGTCGCTGCCGAACAAAGTCGGCGCCTGCGGGTAGTGATCTTCCAGATGCTCGGCGATTTTCCAGGAGTCGCGTACGACCGTCTCACCATCTTTCACGATCGGCACGGTTTTGCCGCCGGAAAAGGCGATCGCCGCCTTGTCGCTCATGCGTACCGGCACCGACTCGAAATCGAGTCGCTTGTGACGCAACGCCAGGCGCGTGCGCCACGAGAAGAGGCTGTAGCGGCGGCCGTCCTTGCCGCCGAGCTCCCAGAGAGTGATCACGCGACCTTCTTCGAATCCCTGACCTCGTGGCTCGCCGGACGCGCCTTGACGCGCAGCTCCGTCTGCTCGGCGCGCTCGCGCGGCGCGTTGCGGTAGGCCTGGTCGCGGCCCGAGAGGTATTGCGGCGGCCAGAACTGCCCCATGTGCTGGTACCAGGCCGAGGCCTGCAGCGTGAAATAGGGGTTGGCGAGGTGCGGCCGCGCCAGCGCCACGAGATCGGCCTTGCCGGAGGCGAGCAGCGTATTCACCTGGTCGGGCGTGGTGACCGCGCCGACCGTCATGGTGGCGATGCCGACTTCGTTGCGCACCCAGTCGGAGAACGGCGCCTGGTACATGCGGCCATAGATCGGCCGCTGGTGCGGCACGGTCTGGCCGGTGGAGCAGTCGATCATGTCGCAGCCTTCGGCCTTCAGCATGCGCGCCGCCGCCATCAGGTCCTCGCCCGAGAGCCCGCCCGGCGCCCAGTCGGTGGCCGAGAGGCGTACCGACATCGGTTTCTTGCTGTTGAATTTGCCTCTGCATGCTCTCCACACTTCGAGCGGAAAGCGCATGCGGTTCTCGATGCTCCCCCCATACGAATCCGTCCTGTGATTCGTCAGAGGGGAAATGAAGCTGGCGAGCAGGTAGCCGTGCGCCATGTGGATTTCGAGCATGTCGAAACCGGCCTGGTCCGCAAACACGGTACTTCTCTGGAAGTCCGCGACCACCTTGTCCATGTCGGCGCGGGTCATTTCCCGCGGAACCTGAGAAACGCCTTCGTAGTACGGGATCGGGGACGCTGAGACGACCGGCCAATTGCCCTGCTCGAGCGGATGATCCATGCGCTGCCAGCCGAGCTGCGTCGAGCCCTTGCGCCCGGAATGGCCGAGCTGCATGCACATCTTCGCCTTCGAATTGGCATGCGCAAAGTCGACGATGCGCTTGAAGGCATCGCACTGCGTTTCGTTCCAGAGGCCCGTATCGCCGGGCGAGATGCGCGCCTCGGGCGAGGGACAGGTCATCTCGACGTAGACGAGGCCCGCGCCGCCGACCGCGCGGCTGCCGAGGTGCACGAGGTGCCATTCGCCCGGCACGCCGTCGAGCGCCGAGTACTGGTCCATCGGCGAGACCACCACCCGGTTTTCCAGCACCATCTCGCGCAGGCGGAAGGGGGTGAACATCGGCACCGGCGGGTTCTTCAGGTCGACCTCGAAGCCCTGCTCTTTCACCTTCCGCGCGAACCATTGGTGCATGTTCCTGATGAAATCGGGATCGCGGAGCTCTAGGTTCTCCCACGTGATCTGCTTCGAGCGCGACATGACGCCGAAGGCGAACTGCACCGGCTCCATGTCCCAGTAGCGCTTCATGTGCTCGAACCAGGCGAGCGAGACGTTGGCGGCGTGCTGCGTCTTCTCGACTTCTTCGCGCCTGGCGGTGTCGTATTTCGCTAACGCCTGCCCTACGGACTCCTCTTTGCGGAGGGCCTCAAAAAGGGAAATCGCGTCCTCCATGGCGAGCTTCGTTCCCGAGCCGATGGAGAAATGCGCCGTCGCCTTGGCGTCGCCGACCAGCACCGCGTTGCCTTTCACCCAGGTCTTGTTGGTGATGGTGGGGAAGTTGCGCCACAGCGAGCGGTTGGCGATCAGCTTGTGGCCGTCGAGCTCCTCGGCGAAGACGTTCTCGATCACCGGCAGCATGTCGCTCTCGGAGAGCTTGTCGAAGCCGAAGTTCTTCCAGGTCTGCTCGTCGGTCTCGATCACCCAGGTCGAGCGGTCGGGCTCGTACTGATAGCAGTGCGCGACGATCAAGCCTTCCTTGGTTTCCCTGAAAAAATATTTGAACGCGTCCAGCGGCCTCGTTGATCCCAGCCAGGTGAACTTGTTGGGCCTGAGGTCGACGCTCGGCTGGAAGTGGTCCTTGTATTTCTCGCGGATGCGCGAGTTGATGCCGTCGGCGACCACCACCAGGTCGGAATCGGCGAACTCCTCCAGCCCTTCCACCTCGCGCTGGAAGCGCATCTGCACGCCGAGCTCGCGGCCGCGGTCCTGCAGGATGTTGAGCAGCGCGTTGCGCGAGCAGCCGCAGAAGCCGTTGCCGCCCGAGCGCATCACCTGGCCCTTGTAGACCACGTCGACGTCGCCCCAGTAGGCGAAGCGGCGCCGGATGCGCTCGTAGCTGATGGTGTCGTAGGCCTTGAAGGCGTCGAGCGTCTGGTCGGAGAAGACGACGCCGAAGCCGAAGGTGTCGTCCGGGCGGTTCCTCTCGTAGACGGTGATATCCCAGCGCGGCCAGGCCTTCTTGGCGAGCAGCGCGAAGTACAGGCCGCCCGGCCCGCCGCCGATCACGCTCACCTTCATGGCACCACCGCCGTCGCCTCGATCTCGAGGCGCGCCTCGTCCTCGACCAGCCCGCTCACCTGCACCACCGCCATCGTCGGGTAGTGCTTGCCCATCAGCTCGCGGTAGGCCTCACCGACGCCCTTCAGTGAATTCAAATACTCCTGCTTGTCGAGCACGTACCACGTCAGCCGTACGATGTGCTCGGGCTTGCCCTGCGCCTCTTTTAAAACAGTAATGACATTCAAAAGCGCCTGGCGGAATTGGCCGGCAAAGTCGCGTGCTTCCCATTTGCAATCGCCGGTCCAGCCGATCTGTCCGGCGATGAACACCAGCTTGCCGCTGGCGGCGATGCCGTTGGCGAAGCCCTTGGCTCTCGCCCAGCCGGGAGGCTGCAAGATTTTCATAGGCATGTTCCTTATGGGCTCCGCAGCTTGAAGCGCTGCACTTTCCCGGTCTCGGTGCGGGGCAAGGCATCGATGAATTCGATCGCGCGCGGGTATTTGTAGGGCGCGATGGCTTGCTTGACGTGGTCTTGCAGGTTTTTTTTCATTTCGTCACCAGGGTGGTTTCCTGCTTTCAGAACCACGAAGGCTTTGACGATCGTTCCGCGCTCGGCATCGGGCGCGCCGACCACGCCGCACTCGGCCACCGCCGGATGGGCAAGCAGCGCGCCTTCGACTTCGGGGCCGGCGATGTTGTAGCCGGCGGAGATGATCATGTCGTCGGTACGCGCCTGGTAGTAGAAGTAGCCATCCTCGTCGGCCATGTACGCATCGCCGGTGACGTTCCAGCCGTTCTGCACGTAGTCGCGCTGCCGCTCGTCGGCGAGATAGCGGCAGCCGGTCGGGCCCTTCACCGCCAGGCGTCCGACCACGCCCGGTTTGCAAGGCGTTCCGTTCTCATCGAGAACAGCCGCGCTGTAGCCGGGAATGGCGTAGCCGGTGGCGCCGCGGCGCACGCGCTCGGGCGTGTGCGAGATGAAGATATGGATCATCTCCGTGGAGCCGATGCCGTCAATGATCTCGATGCCGGTCGCCTGCTTGAACACCTGCCGCGTCGCGTCCGGCAGCGCCTCGCCCGCCGAGACGCAGCTCTTCAGCGAGCCCAGGTCGAAGTCCTTGGCGATCGCGGCCATGCCGCGGAACATGATCGGCGAGGTAAAGCAGGTGGTCGCCTTGAAGCGCTGAATGGTCTCGAGCAGCGACTCGGGCGAGAGCTTTTCCACCAGCACGCTCGAGGCGCCGAAACGCATCGGGAAGCAGAGCATGCCGCCGAGGCCGAAGGTGAAAGCGAGCGGCGGCGTGCCGCAGACGATGTCGTCCTTGCCCATGCGCATGCAGGAGCGCGGAAAGCAGTCGCTCATCGCGATCACGTCGCGATGGAAATGCACCGTGCCCTTCGGCTTGCCGGTCGTGCCGGAGGTGAAAGCGATCAGCGCCGGATCGTCGGCGGCGGTCGGGACGTTGGTGTAGGTGAGCTGCTGGCGCAGGACCAGCGAGTCGAGGGAATCCGCCGCTTCGTCGTACCAGTACTTGATGCTTTGCAAGGTCGGACAAGCGGGCAGCGCCGCTTCCAGATCCTCGGCGAGGCGCTTGTCGCACAGCGCGTGCGTGATCTCGCCCTTGGTGACGATGTCGGTCAGCTCCTTCGCGCGCAGCAGCGGCATGGTCGCCACCGCGACGCCGCCGGCCTTCATCACCGCGAACCAGCAGGCGGCCATCATCGGGTTGTTCGCACCGCGCAACAGCACGCGGTTGCCGGGCTTGAGGCCCATCTCCTTCGTCAGCACGTGGGCAAGGCGATTGGCTTGCGTGTAGAGCTGCGTATAGGTGCACGAGCCCTCGGGC
>JAXDQC010000101.1:0-57364 GCA_034668045.1 Betaproteobacteria bacterium
GGCGTCTTGCCGCTGCCGCCCACCGTGAGGTTGCCGACCACCACCACGGCGATCCCCGGATGCACGCTTTTCAGAATCCGAAGCTTGTAAAGCGCCCGTCTCCAGAATGCGAGAAATGCGAAGACGAGGCTCGCCGGCCACAGCAGCCAGGCGAGGGCGCCGCGGCGGTACCAATGCCGCACTATTTGCTGGACTGCGTGGTGAACGTGATCTGCGAGAGGCCGGCGAGGCGCGCCGCCTCCATGATGCGCACCACGGACTGGTGCGTCGCGGTCGCGTCCGCGCTGATCACCACCACCGGGTCCTTGAGGTTGGCCGAGGCGCGCCGCAGCTCGACGACGAGCTGCTCGACGGTGCGGAAGGGAACCGGGCTCTTGTTGATGACGTAATTGCCCTGCGCGTTGACCAGCACCTGCACCTCGTTCGAGCGCTCGGGCTGCTTCTCCGACTCCGCGGTCGGCAGCGTGATCGCGAGCTCGGTGTACTTCGAGTACGTGGTGGAGATCATCAGGAAGATGAGGATCACCATCATGACGTCGATCAGCGGCACGAGGTTGATCTCGAGCGGCTCCTTCTCCCTGCCGCGCTGGAAGTTCACTAGGCGCGCTGCGGCGGCACCGCGTAGTCGTGGCGCTCGCCGTGCAGGATGTCGATCATCTTGGACGCCTGCTCCTCCATCTCGACCACCAGGCTGTCGACCTGGTGGCGGAAGTGGCGGTAGAAGATGAGCGAGGGCACGGCGATGCCGATGCCGAAGGCGGTGTTGTAGAGCGCGATCGAGATGCCGTGCGCGAGCTGCTGCGGATTGGTGCCGCTGGGCGACTGCGAGCCGAAGATCTCGATCATGCCGATCACCGTGCCGAACAGACCGAGCAGCGGCGCGGCGGTGGCAATGGTGCCGAGGGTGGTGAGGAAGCGCTCAAGGTCGTGCGCCACGGCGCGTCCGGCCTCCTCGATCGCCTCCTTCATGATGTAGCGCGAGCTCTTGTGGTTACGCAGCCCAGCGGCGAGCACCGCGCCGAGGGGCGAATCCGCGGCGAGCTTCGCCAGCATCTCGTCGTTGACGCCCTGCCGCTGATAGACCGAGACCACCTGGTCGAAGAGATCCGGCGGGATGATCTTGCGGTTGCGCAGCGACACCGAGCGCTCGATGATCAGGGCCAGGGCGATGATGGAAGCGAGGAGCAGAAACCAGATGGGCCAGCCGGCGGCCTGAATGATGGCGAACAACGTGTTCCCTTGTCGTTTTTAGGACGTGCTGCGGCGCGACTGTACGGCAAAGGCTCGCGGCGCGGCAAGTTTGCGCGCTGCAGCAGAAGGGCTCCGCGCGTCGCTTCAAAACGGCTACCTGTAGTGGATTTTGCGATATCCACAAAAACCTGTGGATAAGTTTGTGGATTGTTCATGAATAGAGGGCTCTCACGCAGTTAATCGAGGACGAAAGTCGGTTGCGGTCAAAATTTGAGCAGCCTTTTCACATGCGCGAACAGGGCATTAGCGAAAAGAATCGGCTTCCGCGAGTCAATCTGTCGTGTTCCGGCATCGATTCGGCCCCGGTGTGGATAGAGTGCAGGCTCGCCCGCGCCCTTGACAGCGATGCCTGACAATTTTCCCGACTCTTCCCTCTCCCCGGCCGGCGGTGTAGTCACCGTCTCCGAATTGCTGCGCAGCGTGCGCGACAGCCTGGAGCGGCGCTTCCCCCTGCTGTGGGTGCGGGGCGAGATCTCGAACCTGTCGCGGGCACCTTCCGGGCACTGCTACTTCACCCTCAAGGACGGCGCCGCGCAGGTCGACTGCGTGATGTTCCGCAGCCGCGCCGCCCTGCTCGAACGCGAGCTCGCGGACGGGGCACGGGTGGAAGCTCGCGCCCGCGTCACCCTCTACGAGCCTCGCGGGCGCTTCCAGCTGAGCGTCGAGGGCGTGCGCCAGGCCGGCATGGGGCCGCTCTACGAGCGCTTCCTGCGCGTCAAGGAGAAGCTCGAGCGCGAGGGACTGTTCGCCGCGGAGCTGAAGCGCGAGCTGCCGGCCTTCCCGCGCTGCATCGGCGTCGTCACTTCGCTCGCCGCGGCGGCGCTGCGCGACGTGCTGACGACGCTCGCGCGGCGCAATCCGTCCCTGAGCGTGGTCGTCTACCCAGTGCCGGTGCAGGGACAGGGCGCGGCCGGCCGCATCGCCGCGATGCTGGCGAAAGCGAGCGCGCGCGCCGACTGCGACCTTCTTCTGCTCGTGCGCGGCGGCGGCTCGATGGAGGACCTCTGGCAGTTCAACGAGGAATCCGTGGCGCGGGCGATCCGCGCCTCGCGCATTCCCGTGGTGGTCGGCGTTGGCCACGAGACCGACTTCACGATCGCCGACTTCGCCGCCGATGCGCGCGCGCCGACGCCGACCGCGGCGGCGGAGATGGCGAGCCCGTCGCGCGCCGAGCTGCTCGGCCGCCTTGCCGCCTGCGTGCAGCACGTCGCGCGCGAGATGCGCCGGCGCCTCGAGTACGCCGCGCAGGGACTCGACGGCTGGGCGCGGCGCCTCGTGCACCCGGCGGCGCGCCTGGCCGCGCACCGCGACCGGGTGCTGCAGCTGAACGCGCGCCTCGCTTTCGCGCTCGCGCATTGCGTGCATCGCTCGGCGTCGCGCCTGGAGCGGCTGCAGGCGGCGCTCGCCGGACTCGACCCCACAGCGGTGCTCGCGCGCGGCTACAGCATCACCTACGACGCCGCCGGCTCGGTGCTGCGCGACGCGGCGAACGTCAAAGAAGGTGAACGCGTGCGCGCGCGATTGGCGCAGGGCGAGCTGCTGCTGCTCGTCGAAGGGAAGAAGAAACCGAACCTATAATCGGCCCATGGGCCACCGGCTGTCGAAGATCACCACCCGTACCGGCGACGCCGGCGAAACGGGGCTCGGCGACGGCTCGCGCGTCTCGAAAGACAGCGCCCGCGTGCACGCGCTGGGCGATCTCGACGAGTTGAACAGCGTCATCGGCCTGGTGCTGGCGGAGGACGTGCCGGAAGCGATGCGCGAGGTGCTCGTCCAGGTGCAGCACGACCTCTTCGACCTCGGCGGCGAGATCAGCATTCCCGGCCATGTGCTCCTCAAGCCCGCGCGCGTCGATGCGCTCGAAGCGGCGCTCGAGGACTGGAATGCCGGCCTCGCGCCGCTGAAGGAATTCATCCTGCCCGGCGGCACGCGCGCCGCGGCGGCGGCGCATCTCGCGCGCACGGTGTGCCGCCGCGCCGAGCGCAGCGTCGTCGCGCTCGGACGCAAGGACAAGGTGGGCGCTCCCGCGCGGCGCTATCTCAACAGGCTCTCCGACCTGCTGTTCGTCGCCGGGCGCCTGCTCAACCGCCACGGCGGGCAGACGGACGTGCAATGGCGCCACGAGAAGGCGAAGCGCTGAAGCCGCGCCACCGCGTCCTGATCGTCGACGACGAGGAGTCGACGCGCCTGCTGCTCGCCAGCATGCTGGCGAAGGACCTGGGCGTCGACGCGCAGCTCGCCGGCACCTGCGAGCAGGCGCTGCGCCTCGCGGGCAACTACGCCTATGACGCGATCCTGCTCGATCTCCTGATGCCGGGCATCGGCGGCGTCGGCGTGCTGCGCGAGGTCAGGCAGGCGACGCCCAACGCCGGCACGCCGGTGATCATCGTCTCCGTCGTCAGCGACAAGGCGACGATCGATACCTGCATGTCCGCGGGCGCCAATGCCTATCACATCAAGCCGGTGCGGCGCGCCGAGCTGGTGGCGACGGTCAAGGCGCAGATCGCCGGGCGCGGCAAACCGAAACCCGTCACGAGGTAGGAACCATGGCCGATATCAAGATCACCAACGTCGAATCCCTAGGAAAACCCGTGGGTCCCTATTCCCACCTGGCCCGCGTCAAGAGCGCCGAGACGCTGTACATCGCCGGCATGCTGGCGCCCGGCGATTCCTTCGAGGCGCAATGCGCCGCGGTCTACGCGCAGATCGAGCAGGCGCTCAAGTCCGCGGGCGCCGGCTGGCGCAACGTGGCGCAATTCACCACCTACCTCGTGCATTCCCAGGACATCGCCAGGTTCTACCGCTGGCGCGAGCAGAACTACCCGAAGATGTTTGCCGACGGGAAGTACCCGCCGAACACGCTGCTCATCATCGACCGGCTCGTGCAGGAACAATTCCTGATCGAGATCCAGACCATCGCAGCCCTCTAGTCGGCGGTTGCCCCGGAGCGTTTCACCAGTTCCGAGTAGGTCTTCAGTTCTTTCTGCACGAACGCCGTGAATTCAGACGGCGAGCGCACGTTCAGCGCATCCGAGCCCATCGCCCGTAGCCTCTCCTTCACGTCCGGCTGCTCGAGGCCAGCGAGAATCTCGCGCGACAGACGTTCGACGATTTCCGGCGGCGTCTTCGCCGGCGCCATCACGCCCCACCAGGTGGTGAGGTCGAAGCCGGACAGGCCGGATTCATGGAGAGTTGGGATGTCTGGCAGGAAAGAGGTTCTTTCCCGGGTGGTGACGGCAAGCGCCCTCACCTTGCCGGCCTTGATGTTGGGCAGCGCGCTGGCGAGGTTGTCGAACATGAGATGGACGCGGCCGGCGAGGAGGTCGAGCACGGCCGGCGCCGACCCCTTGTACGGCACGTGCACCATCTCCGTACCTGTCATCTGCTTGAAGAGCTCGCCGGCGAGGTGGCCGGTCGAGCCGGTCGAGCCCGAGGCGAAGTCGAATTTCCCGGGGCTCTGTCTTACCAGACGAACAAGTTCCTGAACCTTCCGCGCGGGCACGTCGTTGTTCACGACCAGCACGTTCGGCACCTGCACCACCAGTGCGACGTGGCGGAAGTCCCGCACCGGGTCGTAAGGGAACTTCGCATACAGCGTCGGATTGATGGCGTGCGTCGCGATGGCCCCCATGACGAGCGTATAGCCGTCAGGAGCGCTTTTCGCGACCGCGTCGGCGCCGAGGTTGCCGCCCGCACCGGGCTTGTTGTCGACCACCACGGGCTGTGCCAGCGCCTTCTGCAGCGGCACGGCGAGCACACGGGCGGAGACGTCGACCGGCCCGCCGGAGGCGTAAGGGACGATGAGGTGGATGGGCCGTGCGGGCCAGTCGGCCCTGGCGGCGGGAAAGACGGCGGCCGCCAGTGCGGCAACGACTAGCCGCCGCACCGCTGCCGCTACTTCGTTTCCTCGGCGAACGCCTCTTCGCGCTTCTTGCGGATCGCTGGCAGCGCGACGACGACGAGCAGGATCAGCGAGGCGATCATGAACGCGGCGCTGATCGGCTTGGTGAAGAACACGGTCGGGTCGCCGCGCGAGAGCAGCATCGCCCGCCGCAGGTTCTCCTCCATCAGCGGCCCGAGGATGAAGCCGAGGATCATCGGCGCCGGCTCGCATTCGAGCTTCGAGCAGATGTAGCCGAGGACGCCGAAGATCGCCATGATCAGCACGTCGAAGGGGTTGTTCGACAGGCTGTAGACGCCGATCGCCATGAACACCAGGATCGAGGGGAAGAGGTAGCGGTACGGGACGGTCAGCAGCTTCACCCACATGCCGATCAGCGGCAGGTTGAGCACCACCAGCATCAGGTTGCCGATCCACATCGAGGCGATCAGGCCCCAGAAGAGCTCCGGCTTCTCGTTCATCACCTGCGGTCCGGGCGCGATGCCCTGGATCATGAGAGCGCCGATCATCAGCGCCATCACCGCGTTGCCGGGGATGCCGAGCGTCAGCATCGGAATGAAGGGAGTCTGCGCGCCGGCGTTGTTGGCCGCCTCGGGGCCGGCAACGCCTTCGATGGCGCCCTTGCCGAAGCGCTCGGGATGCTTGGCGAGCTTCTTCTCCACCGTGTAGGCGCCGAAGGACGAGAGCAGCGCGCCGCCGCCGGGCAGGATGCCGAGGCAGGAGCCGAGCGCGGTGCCGCGCAGCACCGCGGGCCAGGCGGCCTTGAAGTCTTCCATGGTCAGCCAGAGGTTCTTCACCTTGGCGGCGAAAACCTCGCGCTTTTCGCCCTGCTCGAGGTTGAGGATGATCTCGGTCGCGCCGAACATGCCCATGGCGACGATGACGAAGCCGATGCCGTCGGAGAGCTCGGGGACATCGAAGGTGAAGCGCAGCACGCCGGAATTGACGTCGGTGCCGATGATGCCGAACAGCAGCCCCCAGACCACCATCGCGATCGCCTTGATCAGCGAGCCGTGCGCCAGCACCGTGGCGGCGATCAGGCCGAACACCATGAGCGAGAAGTATTCGGAGGGGCCGAACTTCAGCGCCACCTCGGCGAGCGGCGGCGCCGCCACGGCGATGATCAGCGTCGCGACGCAACCGGCAAAGAACGAGCCGATCGCAGCGGTGGCGAGCGCCGGCCCTGCGCGGCCCTGCCGCGCCATCTGATAGCCGTCGAGGCACGTGACCACCGAGGACGATTCGCCCGGGATGTTGACCAGGATGGCGGTGGTCGAGCCGCCGTACTGCGCGCCGTAGTAGATGCCGGCGAGCATGATCAGCGCCGACAGCGGGTTCAGGTTGAAGGTGATCGGCAGCAGCATGGCGATGGTCGCCACCGGGCCGATGCCCGGCAGGACGCCGATCAGCGTGCCGAGGATACAGCCGACGAACGCATAAAAAAGGTTCTGCAGCGTGAGCGCCACAGTGAAGCCCAACCAGAGATTAGCGAAGACATCCATGGGGGCTCCGTTAGCTGTAGGCCGCGGGCCAGAGCGGAAAGGGCAGCGACAGGCCCTTCACGAACACCAGCCACGAGAAGATGATCAGAACGACGTAGAGAATGGTCACTTCCTTCCAGCGGAACTCGTGGCCGCCGAGCGCGCCGACGTACACCAGCGCCGCCGTGGCGCCGACCAGGCCGAGCGGCTTCATCAGATAGCCATAGAGCACCAAGCCTATGGAAATAAAGACGAGCGGGCGGAAGATGAACGGCGGCACCTTCGGCCCTTCGACCGCCAGCGAGCCGGCGAGGATGATCAGGCCGAGCACCACCATCAGAGCGCCGAGCATGGTCGGAAAGTACGCGGGTCCCATGCGAACCGCGGTGCCCATCTGATAGTGCGTGATCGCCCAGATGGCGAAGAACAGCCCTGACGCAACGAACATCAGGCCAGACCAGAAGTCCTTGGGACTCTTGATTTTCATTCTCTCCTCCGGCGCCGCTCGATGCGGTCTTTTGCCCTCCTCGAAAGGCGGCAAAGTGTAACACGCACTTTTGCTCTGGCTAGCTTGCGGCGGGGGTCAGGAACTGTCTGCGCCGGCCGAGGCGCTCGACGTCGGCCGGCCGATCGACATCCCACACCGTGCGCAACGCGCGCCAGCGCAAACACTGCCGCGCGAAGCGCTCCACAGTCTGGGCACAGACTTCATTCCCGCCCCAGTCGATGCGCTCGAAAACGGGGCGCCGGGCGCGGCGACAGCCGATCAGGGCATAGCCGCCATCCTCCGCCGGCGCGATCACGACGTCGCACCCCGAACGCAGCAGCCGCAGCGCGCGCCGCAGGTCGGTCGCGCGCAGCTCCGGGGCATCGACGCCGATCAGCAGCGCATACCGGTGCCGGCGCAGCGCCATGCGCAGCGCGTGGTGCATGCGCTCACCCAGATCGTTGCCGGACTGCTCGTGCAGGCCGATGGCGTACCGGTGCCGCAGCCGCTGGAAAAAGGGGTGGGCAGCGCGCGGCGTGCCATGCAGCTCGACCGGCCCGCAGCGCGATGCGACCGCGCTCTGCACCGCGCGCTCCGTCAGCCTCGCCTGCAGGCGCGCAGCGCCCCAGGCACCGAGCTTCGCCACCAGCCGCGTTTTCGCGCGCCCCGGCAGCGGCGCGCGCGCGAAGACGATCACCGCGGCGTCAGCGCTCATACAGCCTCGCCAGGCTCGCGGGATCGGCTCCCATTGCGTAGAGAAAACGGATGCGCCACATCAGGAGCACGGTGCGCACCACCCCCCTCGACTCCCAGCGCCGCCCCGAGGTCGTGACCTTTTCGTGCAGGCAGGCGGGCCGCGAGCGGCGCTTCATCACCTTGCTGAACGCCACGTCCTCCATCAGCGGCAACTCGGGAAAACCCGGGAAGGCCTCGCGGCGAACGAAGATCGCCTGGTCGCCAGTGGCGATGCCAGTGAGCCGCGAGCGCAGGTTCATCGACCAGGCGACGACCTTGAGCAGCGGATGACGCCCCTCGATCTGCACGTCGAACCTGCCCCAGAGGAAACCCTGGACAAGTTCATCGGCATTGGACGGCAGGCGGGTATCCGCGTGCAGGAAAACCAGGACATCGCCTTTCGCCTCGCGCGCGCCGGCGTTCATTTGCATGGCCCGGCCGCGCGGCGCGGCCAGTACGCGGTCGCAAAGGCTGCTGGCGAGCTGCGCAGTGCCGTCATCGCTGCCGCCGTCGACGACGATGACTTCATGGCCGCGCCGGCGAAGTGGCGCGAGCGCCGCCAGCGCGTCGCGGATGCCCGCGGCCTCGTTCAGCGCCGGGACGACGATCGAAAGTCGTTCAGAACAAACCGGCAAGGATCAGCCGCGCATCCATGCGTGGAATTTCTCCACCTGGCGCAGCAGGCCTTGCGGCGCGTGCGCCTTGCGCCACGCGCCGGCGGCGTACTTGTTCGCCTCGGCGAGCGTCGGGTAGATGTGGATGGTGCCGAGGATCTTCTTCAGGCCGATGCCATGGCGCATCGCGGCGACGAACTCGGCGATCAGCTCGCCGGCGTGCTCGCCGACGATGGTCACGCCAAGGATCCTGTCCTTGCCCGGCGCGGTGAGCACCTTGACCATGCCGTGCGCCTCGCTCTCGGCGATGGCGCGGTCGAGGTCGTCGATGCCGTAGGTCGTGACTTCGCAGGCGATGCCCCGCTCCTTCGCCTCGGTTTCATTCAGGCCGACGCGCGCGACCTCGGGCTCGGTGAAGGTCGCCCAGGGGATCACCGCGTAGTCGGCGCGGAACCTCCGGAACGGCGCGAACAGCGCGTTCACGGCGGCGTACCAGGCCTGGTGCGCCGCGGTGTGCGTGAACTGGTAGGGCCCGGCGACATCGCCGCAGGCGTAGATGTTCGGGTACAGGGTCTGCAGGTACGCGTTGGTCTGCACCGTGCGCCCCTTGCCAAGCGGGATGCCGAGCTCCTCGAGGCCGTAGCCGGCGGTGTTCGGCACGCGCCCGACGGCGCAGAGCAGCGCGTCGAACTCGACGCCGACGCCCTTGCCTTCGTGCTCGCAGAGAAGGAGCTTGCGGCCCGCCTCGATCACGACCTGCTTCGCCTTGTGGCCGACCAGGACATTGACGCCTTCCTTCTCGAAACGCCGCGTCACCATCTCGGCGACCTCCGGATCTTCGCGAATGAGGAGGCGCGGCAGCATTTCCACCTGCGTGACCTGCGAGCCCAGGCGCGCGAACGCCTGCGCCAGCTCGCAGCCGATCGGCCCGCCGCCCAGCACGAGCAGGCGCGGCGGCAGCTTGCGCAGGTTCCAGACGTTGTCCGAGGTCAGGACCTCGACCTGCTCGATGCCGGGGATCGGCGGCACGAACGGCCGCGCGCCGGCGGCAATGACGATGGCGCGCGTGGTGAGCGTGCGACCGTTGACCGATACCGTCCACGGCGAGGTGATCTTCGCCTCGCCCTGGATGCACTCGACGCCCAGTCCCGTGTAGCGCTCGACCGAGTCGTGCGGCTCGACCTCCTTCACTACGCGCTGCACGCGCTCCATGACCTCGGCGAAATCGAATTCCGCGCTGGCGCTGCGGATGCCGTATTTCGCGGAGTTCCTGATCTGCGAAAGTACGCGCGCCGTCTTGATCAGCGCCTTGGACGGCACGCAGCCGGTGTTGAGGCAGTCGCCGCCCATGCGGTGCTTTTCGATCAGCGTCACCTTGGCGCGCACCGTCGCGGCGATGTACGCCGACACGAGGCCGGCCGAGCCGGCACCGATCACGACCAGGTTGCGCTCGAACCGGGCCGGCCGCGGCCAGCGCGAATAGACGCGTCGCGCCTTCGCGAGATCGACGATCTTCTTCGCCACCAGCGGGAAGAGACCCAGCAGCAGGAAGGCGCCGAGCAATTGCCACGACAGGATGCCGCGCGGCGAGTCGAGCCGCGCCAGCTGCGTGCCCGCATTCACGTACACCAGCGTGCCGGCAAGCATGCCGATCTGGCTCACCCAGTAGAACGTGCGCACGCGCATCGCCGAGACGCCGAGCGCGAGATTGATGAGAAAGAACGGCACCACCGGCAGGAGGCGCAGCGTGAAGAGATAGAACGCGCCGTCCCTCGCCAGGCCTTCGTCGATCGTCTTCAAGCGCTCGCTGAAGCGCTGCCGTACCCAGTCGCGCAGCACGAAGCGCGAGGCGAGGAAGGCGAGCGTCGCGCCGATCGAGGAAGCGAAGGAGACGATCACCGTGCCCCATAGGAGACCGAACACCGCGCCGCCGGCGAGCGTCAGCAGCGTCGCGCCCGGCAGCGAAAGGCCGGTGACCGCGACGTACGCCGCGAAGTAGAGGAGCACCGTCTGCACCGGATGCGCGCGGTACCAGCCGTCGATCGCCGCCTGCTGCTGCTTCAGAGACTCGAAGGTGAAATAGCGGTGGCCGCCGGCCGCGAAAAACACGGCGATGGCGACGACGACCAGGACCGCGACGAGAAGCCGGGCGCGACTCACGCCGGCGCTTGCCTTACAGGAGCCCGGAAGTCGCGCCGTGCGCCTGCTCGTCGAGCAAGCCGAGCAGGCGTTCGCTGGTGGCGCGCAGCCGCTGCGACAGCATCAGCACCAGCTCCATCAGGATCTTGGCGCCGAGCAGCGGCTGCTCGACGATGATGCGCGCCAGGTTCTCGCGGTCGAGCACGGCGATGACGACCGGCGCGGTGGCGATGCAGGTGGCGAAGCGCGCCTCGCCGTCGATCATCGACATCTCGCCCAGGGTGCGGCCGGCCTCGACGGTGGCGAGGTGCTGCGGCGTGTTCCAGCGATCGCGCTTGTGCACCTCGACCTCGCCCTCCAGCACCATCAGCATGAAATCGCCGCCGTCGCCTTCTCGGATGATCTCCACGCCCGGGTCCGTCCTGTAGACCACCATGAAGTGCGCCAGAAGCCTCACCTCGGCGCCGGAGAAGTTCTCCAGCAGGCGGCACTTGGGGATGAGCGCGTGCATCTGATCGGCGAACTTGGTGGCGTCGCCGAGGGATTCGAGGTGCGCGAGCTGTTGCGGAATTTCCGGCATGGCCTTCGCGGCCGATTATGCCGGAATCCCTAGCGCTGCTGCTTACGCCTCCGCCTCACCCCCTCGGCAAGCGTTTCGAGCACCTTTATCGAGTCGTCCCAGCCGAGACAGGCATCGGTGACGCTCTGGCCGAACTTGAGCGGCTTGCCGGGAACGAGCTCCTGGCGTCCCTCGACCAGGTTCGATTCCACCATCACGCCGACGATGCGCTTCTCGCCGCCGCCGAGCTGCGCGGCGATGTCGGCCGCGACGTCGGCCTGCCGCTGATACTGCTTGGCGGCGTTGGCGTGCGAGCAGTCGATCATCAGATGCTCGGGCAGCTTAGCCTTGTCGAGCTCCGTGCAGGCTGCGGCAACGCTGGCGGCGTCGTAGTTGGGCGTCTTGCCGCCGCGCAGGATGATGTGGCAGTCCTCGTTGCCGCGCGTCTCGACGATCGCCACCTGGCCGCTCTTGTGCACCGAGAGGAAATGGTGCTTCTGCCGCGCCGCGAGCAGCGCGTCGACGGCGATCCGGACGTTGCCGTCGGTGCCGTTCTTGAAGCCGACCGGCGCCGACAGGCCCGAGGCGAGCTCGCGGTGCACCTGGCTCTCGGTCGTGCGGGCGCCGATCGCGCCCCACGACACCAGGTCGCCGAGGTACTGCGGGGAGATGACGTCGAGGAACTCGCAGCCCGCCGGCACGCCAGTCTGGTTAATGCGCACCAGGACGTCGCGTGCGATGCGCAGGCCCTCGTTGATGCGGAAGCTGCCGTTCAGGTAGGGATCGTTGATCAGCCCCTTCCAGCCGACCGTGGTGCGCGGCTTTTCGAAATAGACGCGCATCAGCACCTCCAGCTCGGCCTGGTGCCTCGTTCTTTCGCCGGCCAGTTTGCCGGCATACGCGACCGCGGCCGCCGGATCGTGGATCGAGCACGGGCCGATCACCACCAGCAGGCGGTCGGAGCGCCCGTGCAGGATCTCGCGGATCTTGCGCCGCGTGCCCGAGATCAGCTTCTCCTCCGGCGTGCCCTGGATGGGGAAGAAGCGGATCAGGTTCTCGGGCGGCGGCAGCGGCACGATGTTCTCGATGCGCTCGTCGTCGGTGAGCGAAGTCTTGTCGCCCGGGATCGGGGTCTCGTAGTTCTCGGTTGGCGTCATGGTTTTTCTTTCGATAAGGCCCAAAAAAAAACCGCCAGGCTTTCGGCTGGCGGTTTTTTCGGGATTCCTTGGGTGAGCTTAGCCGGCTCCCTCCGCCAGATGGCTGGGATAGAAAAAGAAGCCGAAGAAGAACTTTTGCGTCACGGTTTTGGATTCTGCCACAAAACCATCTGGGTGCACCGAAACAGCGCAATCACCTTCCCGCCCGCCTCATTGGTGACCACGGCATCCCACACCTGGGTGGTGCGCCCGAGGTGCGCCGGGGTGGCCCGGCAGTGGATGGCGCCCTCGCGCGTGGTGCCGAGGAAATTGCTCTTTAGCTCGAGGGTGGTGAAGCCGCTCGCGCCCTGCGGCAGCAGCGCCACGCAGCCGTAGCCGCAGCTCGTATCGGCGAGCGCGATCACCGAGGCGGCGTGCAGGTAGCCGTTCGGCGCCATTACCTCTTTACGCACGACCATCCGGCTCTCCACGCCCTGGGCGCTGACCGTGAGAATTTCCACGCCCAGCAGCCCGGGAAGATTGTCTTTGCCGAAACCTTTGAAGTACTCGGACGTTTTATTGGTTGTAGTCATGCTTGCTGGCACTCCTTCTCCGTCACTGCCAGGCGCGGGATTTGCTGCGCCGAAAGCATCATGTTAGGTTTTCTACTCGGGGTAGATGTACCGGCGATAAAAAAGGAAGGTAGGTGAACAATATGTCGGCTACCGTCACCATTCCGATCGCAGGCTTCAAGGACGTCTACGACGTCCCCAGCGTCGAGAAGGCGCTGCAGGACCTGCCACCCGGCGCGAGCGAAGCGTTGCGCGCCGTCTACGAGAAGATGCTCCGCCTCGGCGGCCAGCGCTTCACCGTCAAGCCTTCCGCCCTGCCCGAGATGGACGCCCTGTTCGAGGAGCTGCCCAACTTCGCGGTGGTGCTCGAGGACATCCGCAAGCACCTCGCGCTGTGCATCGGCTCCGAGGACTCGGTCGAGCTGCCGCCGATGCTGCTGCTCGGCGAGCCGGGCATCGGCAAGACCCACTTCGCGCGAAAAATGGCCCAGCTTCTCGGCACCGGCTATGGCTTCGTGCCGATGAGCTCGCTCACCGCCGGCTGGGTGCTCTCGGGCGCCTCGTCGCAGTGGAAGAACGCCAAGCCGGGCAAGGTGTTCGACACCTTCCTCAACGGCGACTACGCCAATCCGGTGATCGTGGTCGACGAGATCGACAAGGCGAGCGCCGACGGCCAGTACGACCCGCTCGGCGCGCTCTACGAGCTGCTCGAGATCGAGACCGCGACCCGCTTCGTCGATGAGTTCGTCGAGCTGCCGATCGACGCGTCCGGCGCGGTCTGGATGGCGACCGCGAACGAAGCCGCGCGCATTCCCGAGCCGCTGCTCAACCGGCTGATGGTGTACCAGATCGACGCGCCCGATACCGAAGGCGCGGCGCGCATCGCTCTCAACATCTACCGAGAGATCCGCAACACGCACGACTGGGGCCGCCAGTTTCCCGAGTCGCCCTCCTCGGCGGTGCTCGACAAGCTCTCCTCCATGCCGCCGCGCGAGATGCGGCGCACGATCCAGGGCGCCTTTGGCAACGCCAAGCTCGCCGGACGCAGCGAAGTCGGGCCCGAGGACATCCAGGACGGCCGCGGCCGCCGGCAGCGAATCGGCTTCTCCTAGAGCAGCAGCCCGCAGGTCACCACGCTCGCCCACAGCGCGAGCGAGACCGCGCCGGCGGCGCGCGCCGCCGCGGGCGGCGGCACGCCGGCATCCCAGCTCGCCGCGCTGCGGAACACGCCGGCATGAAACACGGCCGCATTGACGCCGGCGCACAGGATCAGGCATATCTTGAGGACGAAGATCTGGCTGGCGATGAGATCGCTCGCATAGCCGACGAACATCGCCAGGCCGCTCGGCACGATGAGCAGGAAGCTGCCGGCGGTCCAGGGCAGTAGCTTGCCGGCGAGGCGCTTCACCGATCGGTCCCGCAGAAACCCCAGGAGGCGCAGGTCGACCGCCGCGATCGTGCAGAGGAGCAGCGCGACGCCCGCGAGGTGCACGCTCTTGACGAGGGGAAACCAGTCGCGCACTGCCTGCCCGAAAGCCGAGGCTTCGAGCCCGGCGAGCGGCGTCACTTCAAACCTTCTCTTCCACCCAGCCGCGGACGGACTGCAGCGCCGAGGTCAGCTTGTCTGGATCGGTCCCGCCCGCCTGCGCCATGTCGGGCCGCCCGCCGCCCTTGCCGCCCACCTGCTGCGCGACGAAGTTGACCAGGTCTCCCGCCTTCACCTTGCTGGTGAGGTCGGCAGTGACGCCGGCGATGAGCGAGACCTTGCCGTCGTTCACCGCGCCGAGGACGATGGCCGCGGACTTGAGGCGGTCCTTGAGCTGGTCGAGCGTCTCGCGCAGCGTTTTGGCGTCGGCGCCCTCCACCGTCGTGGCGAGCACCTTGGCGCCCTTGACGGTCACCGCCTGGGAAGCGAGATCGACGCCCTGACCCGAGGCGAGCCTGAGCTTCAGCTTCGCCAGCTCCTTCTCGAGCGTCTTTTTTTCCTCGATCAGGCTGTTGACCGCCTTCTCGACCATGCCGGCGCCGGGTTGCGCGCGCACTTGGCGCGCCACCTCATGGAACTCCTGCAACTGCTTGTCGACGAGCGCCAGCGCAGTCGTTCCGGTCGTCGCCTCGATGCGGCGTACGCCCGAGGCGACGCCGCCCTCGGAGGTCACCTTGAACAGGCCGATATCGCCGGTGCGCGCGACGTGGGTGCCGCCGCAGAATTCGCGCGACGAGCCGATGTCGAGCACGCGCACCTCGTCGCCGTATTTTTCGCCGAACAGCATCACCGCCCCGGCTCTCTTCGCCTCCTCGATCGGCATCACCTGTGCGCGCGTCGGGGTGTTCTGCAGGATCTCACCGTTCACCAGGTGCTCGACCCGGCGGAGCTCCTGCTCGCTCACAGGCTTGCCGTGCGCGAAGTCGAAGCGCGTCTTGTCGGCATCGACGAGCGAGCCTTTCTGCTGCACGTGCGCTCCCAGCACCTCGCGCAGCGCCTTGTGCATGAGGTGGGTCACCGAATGGTTGCGCATGGTGCGCTCTCGCAGCGCGGTATCGACCCGCGCTTCGACCCGGTCCCCGACCTTGAGCGCGCCGGTCCTGAGCGTGCCGTGATGGCCGAAGACGTCGGCCTGGATCTTCTGCGTGTCGTTGACCGCGAAGGTGCCCGCCGCGCCGACGATCTCGCCGCGGTCGCCGACCTGGCCGCCGGACTCGGCGTAGAACGGCGTCTGGTCCAGCACCACCACGCCGATCTCGCCCGCCTTGAGCGCGCGCGTCGACGTGCCTTCCTTGTAGAGCGCGACCACGCGCGCCGGAACCTTGAGCGTGTCGTAGCCGCGGAACTCGGTCTTGCCGCCCGAGTACTCGAGATCGGCCGCCATCGCGAACTTGGACGCCGCGCGTGCGCGATTGCGCTGCTCGTCCATCGCCGCCTCGAAGCCCGCCATGTCGATGCGCACGCCCCGCTCGCGGCCGATGTCCGCGGTCAGGTCGACCGGAAAGCCGAAGGTGTCGTAGAGGCGAAAGACCGTGTCGCCGTCGAGCAGGCGCTCGCCGGAGGCAAGCGCCGACTCGAGCACCGCCATGCCGTTCTCCAGCGTCTCGGCGAAGCGCTCTTCCTCCTGCTTCAGCGTTTCGGCAACGCGATTTTTTGCCGAGCGAAGATCGGGGTAGGCATCGCCCATCGCCCGGTCGAGGTCCTCGACCAGGCGAAAGAAGAACGGCTGCTTCTGCTCGAGCTTGTAGCCATGCCTTATCGCCCTTCGAATGATTCTTCTCAAGACGTAGCCACGCCCTTCGTTACCGGGGATCACGCCGTCGACGACGAGGAACGAGCAGGCGCGGATGTGATCGGCGATGACGTTCAGCGAAGGGTTTTTCAGTTCCTTTTGATGCGTTTCGCGCGCCGCCGCCTTGATCAGGTCCTGGAACAGGTCGATCTCGTAGTTCGAATGCTTGCCCTGCAGCACCGCGGCAATGCGCTCCAGGCCCATGCCGGTGTCGACCGAGGGCTTGGGCAGCGGATGCATGACGCCCTTGTCGTCGCGGTTGAACTGCATGAACACCAGGTTCCAGATCTCGATGTAGCGATCGCCGTCCGCGTCAGGCGATCCCGGCGGGCCGCCCGGAATGCCCGGGCCGTGGTCGTAGAAGATCTCGCTGCAGGGACCGCACGGGCCGGTGTCGGCCATCTGCCAGAAGTTGTCGGACTGGTACTTCTGGCCGCCCGGCTTGTCGCCGATGCGCACCACGCGCTCCTTCGGCACGCCGATCGTCTTGGTCCAGATCTCGTAAGCCTCGTCGTCGGTGTGATAGACGGTCGTCCAGAGCCGCTGCGGGTCGAGCTTGTAGACCTTGGTGAGCAGCTCCCAGGCGAACTGGATCGCATCCTTCTTGAAGTAGTCGCCGAAGGAGAAGTTGCCCAGCATCTCGAAGAACGTGTGGTGGCGCGCGGTGTAGCCGACGTTCTCGAGGTCGTTGTGCTTGCCGCCGGCGCGCACGCTTCGCTGCGACGTGGTCGCGCGGGTGTAGGGACGCTTTTCCTTGCCGGTGAAGACGTCCTTGAACTGCACCATCCCCGAATTGACGAACAGCAGCGTCGGATCGTTGCCCGGCACGAGCGAGCTCGAAGGCACGATGCTGTGCCCCTTCGAGTGGAAATACTCGAGAAAGCCGGAGCGGATCTCGTTCGATTTCATTGAGATCATTCTACTGCAGCGCCGCAAAAAGCCGGGGTGCCGCGGACACCCCGGAACGCCACGTCGTTAGGCGTTGATGCGTCCGTATTTCAGCAGCCTCGCCCTTACCGCTCCCATCGTGCGCTCGTGCGCCGCGGCCAGCTCCTGCAGCGCCCGGCCGGCATCGAAGGCCGCGAGCAGCTTGCGGTCCTCGTCCTCGCTCCAGGGCTCGCCGGTTTTCTGCGGCATCTGCGCCCGGCGCCGCTCGAAGCGCTCGATACGCTCGAGCGCCGTCGCGGCTTCGTACAGCGCCCGCACGATCTGCGGCCGCTGGTAGGCGCTCTCCGGCGGGAAGACTTCGCCCGTTTCCGGGTCGACGCCGTTCGCCAGCGAGCGCACGACTGCCAATGCTTGTGTCTGATCCATTTCGTCCACCTCCTCTCTACGCGAGTACGCGTAGCTCCTAGAACGGATCAATACCCGGCGCGCTGACGCTACTCTTCAGAATCCGACAGGAAGATCAATTTTCGAATCACATCGGTCGAAAAGCCGCGGCTCTGAAGAAAACGCGCCCTCTTCGCCTTCTCTTCACGGCTGTCGGCCGGCAAGCGGTATTTCCTGTGAAGGATGGAGGCAGCGCGCTCGAGCTCCCCGGCGGTGGAGATGCTGTCGACGATCTCGTCCGGGATGCCCTTGCTCTTCAGGTCATGACGGATCTTCGCGGCGCCATATTTGCGCGACAGGATGTGGGTGCGCATTTCGGCAAAACGGTGGTTGGAGAGGAGTTTCCTCCCCTCCAACTCACTCAAGAGACCTTCAAGGAGTTGCGGCGATTCGGCGTGAGGCAAAAGCTTTCGTGCCAGCTCGGCGCGCGAATGCTCGCGCCGGGCCAGGTATCTCAGCGCGCGGGCTTTAAGCTCCGCCGCGCTTACGGGTCGGGAGGTGCTCAACCTTCTTGTCCGCGACGGGCTCCTCGACACCGGGGACGGCGAGCTTGCCGCTCGCCTTCTCGCGGATCTTGAGCTCGATCTCCTTCGCCATCGCCGGATTTTCCTTCAGGAAGTCGCGCGCGTTGTCCTTGCCCTGGCCGAGGCGGTCGCCGTTGTAGATGTACCAGGCGCCCGACTTCTCCAGCACGCCGTGCAGCACGCCGAGCTCCAGCACTTCGCCCTCGCGCGAGATGCCCTCGCCGTACAGGATGTCGAACTCCGCGGTGCGGAAGGGCGGCGCGACCTTGTTCTTGACGATCTTGACGCGCGTCTCGGAGCCGATCACCTCGTCGCCCTTCTTGATGGCGCCGATGCGGCGGATGTCGATGCGGGCCGAGGCGTAGAACTTGAGCGCGTTGCCGCCGGTGGTGGTCTCGGGGTTGCCGAACATGACGCCGATCTTCATGCGGATCTGGTTGATGAAGATCACCAGCGTGTTGGTGCGCTTGATGTTGCCCGTCAGCTTGCGCAGCGCCTGGCTCATCAGGCGCGCCTGCAAGCCCATCTGCGGCTCGCCCATCTCGCCCTCGATCTCGGCCTTGGGCGTCAGCGCCGCCACGGAGTCGATGACGATCACGTCGACCGCGCCGGAGCGCACCAGCATGTCGGCGATCTCGAGCGCCTGCTCGCCCGTGTCGGGCTGGGAAATCAGCAGGTCTTCGGTCTTGACGCCGAGCTTGGCGGCGTAGGAGATGTCGAGCGCGTTCTCCGCGTCGATGAAGGCGGCGGTGCCGCCGACCTTCTGCATCTCGGCGATGACCTGGAGGGTCAGGGTCGTCTTGCCGGAGGATTCCGGGCCGTAGATCTCGACCACCCTGCCGCGCGGCAGGCCGCCGACGCCGAGCGCGAGATCGAGGCCGAGCGAGCCGGTGGACACCACCTCGATGTCCTTGATCGCCGCGTCGTCCATCTTCATGATCGAGCCCTTGCCGAACTGCTTCTCGATCTGGGAAAGCGCGGCGGCTAATGCCTTAGACTTGTTGTCATCCATTCGTGCACCTCTTTTTCTAAGGTTGGCTTCTACGGCAGTCGGAGCTGGGCCAACACCGGGTACTGTATAAACGAGCAGTATCCTAGGACGGTTGACGCAGCCGTGTCAAACCTCGGAAAAATCCTTTAGGAGACAAGACGATGGCGAAAGTTGCGTTCCTGGGTCTGGGCGTCATGGGCTACCCCATGGCGGGCCACCTGCAGAAGAAAGGCGGCCACGACGTCACGGCCTACAACCGCACTCCCGCCAAGGCCGAGCAGTGGGCGAAAGAGTACGGCGGCAAGCATGCGGCGACGCCGCGCGAGGCCGGGAAGGACTGCGATTTCGTGATGATGTGCGTGGGCAATGACGACGACGTGCGCTCGGTCGTGTACGGAGACAACGGCGCGCTGGCGGGGATGAAAAAGGGCGCGATCCTGGTGGACCACACCACCGCTTCAGCGGTTCTGGCTCGTGAGCTTTTCGAAAAAACGAAGCAAAAAGGAATCGGTTTCGTGGACGCGCCGGTCTCGGGCGGGCAAGCCGGCGCCGTGAATGGCCAACTCGGCATCATGTGCGGCGGCGAGGACGCGACCTTCGCCAGGGCGAAGCCGGTGATCGATGTCTACGCCAAGATGGCGGCGCTGATCGGCGCGCCGGGCGCGGGCCAGCTCACCAAAATGGTCAACCAGATCTGCATCGCCGGCCTGGTGCAGGGCCTGGCGGAAGGCCTGGCGTTCGCCAAGCGATCGAATCTGGACGTCGAAAAAGTCATCGGCGTCATCTCCAAGGGCGCGGCGCAGTCCTGGCAGATGGAGAACCGCTGGAAGCAGATGAACGAGGTGAAATTCGACGGCTTCGGCTTCGCGGTCGACTGGATGCGCAAGGACCTCGGCATGTGCGTCGAGGAGGCGAAAAAGAGCGGCGCGCGCCTTCCCGTCACGGCGCTGGTCGACCAGTTCTACGCCCAGATCCAGGCGCGCGGCGGCAAGCGCTGGGACACCTCCAGCCTCATGCACCTCTTGATGAAGGACTAGCGCACCCTCAGCGCGCGAGACTCCGGATGTGAAAGCAGTCGTCTTCGCGGAACAGGAAAGTCTCGAGGAATTTGACGCTGGCCGAGCCGTTGACGAGGCCGGCGTCGGGCGCCGAGAACGGCGCCGCGCTCTGCACGGTGTCGAGCGCGCGCTGGTCGAGCTCCGCATAGCCGTTCGACCGCACCACCGCGGCGCTGAGCAGGCGGCCTTCGGCGTCGATGGCGATCTCGAGGATCACGACCGACTTCAGCATTTCCTCGCCGGGCTGGCAGTACGTGCCCAGCGCATGCTGCAGGACGTCGAGCGCGACGATGCGCTTATAGGCGTCGAGGCCCGACGGCAGCGGCGCCTCGCGGCGTGGCGCGCACGCAGCGAGGACGAGCGCCAGGCCGCACGCGGTCAGGACGAGCCTCATGTTCCCCCGCCCGCATCATAGTCAATCGCGGCAAAAGACGAGCAGGCGGTTGTTCGCCGGCATCGCATGGTCCTCGGCGAGCCTGAATCCGCCCTTGCCGGCCAGGGCGACGATCGCCTCCGCATCGCGAATCCCGCTGGCCGGATCGCGCCCGCGCAGCATCGCGTCGAAGCGCGCGTTGCTCTCGGCGGTGTGCTTGCCGCCGTAGTTGAACGGTCCGTAGAGGCAGAAGGTTTTCACGCCCGGCATGCCGCCGACCCCTTCGAACATCCGCTCGACCTGCTGCCAGGACATGATGTGGCAGGTATTGGCGGTGAAGACCGCGTCGGCATCTACCTTCGGGAACGGCTTGTCGACGTCGAGCTCGATGGCATTCGCCACCCACTGGCGAATGGCGGCCAGGTTCTCCGTACGGTCGCTCGCCTGCCAGACGAGGTGCGGCAGCTCGGGCGCGAGGTACGCCGCATGCTGCCCCGTGCCGGAGCCGATCTCGAGTACCGATTTGCTTTGGGAGAAAACCTTCCTGAGGACGGCCAGGATCGGCGCGCGATTGCGCTCGCTCGCTTCGGAGAAGGGCCTCATGCCTTTCTCAGCTTCCAGGTGACGAGCGGCCCGAGGGCGGCGCCGATGCCGAGCGTCACCCAGGCGATGCCCCAGGACCCTCCCGAGACGTCGAGCGCCCAGCCGAACACCACGGGGCTCACGACGCCCGCACCGAAGCCGACTACCGAGCGCAGCGCGTAGGCGACGCCGAGGTGGTGCGGCGGCACGCTTTCGGCGAGCACGGTGGAATGCGTCGAGGAGTCGGCGATGCCGGCGAAGTTGTAGACGCAGGCGAGCGCGACCAGCAGGGCGATCGGCACGGCGATCAGCCAGCCGATCGAGAACGACAGCGCCAGGCTGACGCAGGACCAGGTGAGGATGGTCGGGATGCGGCCCCAGCGATCCGCCATGGTGCCGCCGATGATGCTGCCGGCGATGTTGGCGAGGTAGGTGAGGCCGGCGAACATGAGCGCGCTCTCCGCCGAGTGGCCCTGCAGCAGCAGCGCGGCGGTGAGAAACGCGGGCAGCCATGCCCAGAGTCCGAGCAGCTCCCAGTTGTGGAAGGTGTAGCCCCAGATGGAAAGCATGCCGCGCTTGTTGCGCCAGACCGCGGGGATCGAGGCGAGCAGCGACTCGCCGGCGGGACGCGGATGGATGAAGTTCCGCGTTTCCTTCAGGACGTAGAGCCCGAGTAGCCAGGACATCACCGGCAGGCAGGCCACTGCCGTAAGCGCGCCGCGCCAGTCGGTGAAGTTGAGCGCCGCGCCGGCGACCGCGAGGCACAGCGCGTAGCCCGCGCTCGAGCCGGCGATGAGATAGCCCATGGCGCGACCGCGCCGCTCGCGGCCGACGTGGTCGTTGATCAGCGCCAGCGCCGGCGTGTAATTGCCGCCCTGGCAGAGGCCGGTGAGCGCATGCAGCCAGAATGCCGACCAGAAGCCGTCGGCGAACAGCACGAAGGCCCACGGGCTCGCGCACGACGCGATGCCGGCGAGGATGTAGGTGCGCTTGGCGCCGAAGTGGTCGGCGAGGAAGCCGACGATGAAGAGCGAAGTCAGGTAGCCGAGGTGGAACCCCGCCTGGATCATTCCGGCCTCGCGCCCCGAAAGGCCCCACTGCGCCTGCGTGAGCGGCAGAACGGCCGAGTAGGCGACGAACCAGGTCGCGGCGAGCACCCGGCTCGAGCAGAGCGCCGCTAGCCACGCGCCGGTCCCAGGATGAAGTGCGCCAAGCATTGGCGCATGTTAAGGCGGCCTAGACCGCCTTCAGCAAGGCGATCAGCTGCTGCACGGGCAGCGGCTTGCTGAAAACGAATCCCTGCATCTGGTCGCAGCCCAGGAGATGCAGCATTTTCGCCTGCTCCTCGCGCTCGACGCCTTCAGCGACCACCTTGAGCTTGAGGGAATGGGCCAGGGAAATGACGGTCTGTATCAGGGTCGTGGTATTCGGGTCTTCGAGCATCGAAGTGATGAAGCTACGATCGATCTTCAGCGTTTCCACCGGCAGCTTGGCGAGGTAGGCCAGCGAGGAGTAACCGGTGCCGAAGTCGTCGATGGCGATCTTGATGCCCAGGCCGCGCACCGCCTTCAGCTTCTCGATATTTGCTTCGATATCCTGCATCACCAGGCTTTCGGTGATCTCCAGGTCGATCCCCGTTGGAGCGATTCCGCCCAGCACGGCCTCCTCCACCACCCTGACGAAATCGCGCCGCCGAAGCTGGATCTGCGACACATTCACCGCCACCCGGGGTGCCTGCAAGCCCTGCTCGACCCAGGCGCGGTGATCGAGCGCCGCCCGCCGCAGCGCCCAGGAGCCGACCTGCAGGATCAGGCCGGTTTCCTCGAGAAGAAAGATGAATTTGCCGGGCGGCACCAGGCCGAGCTCGGGGCTCTGCCAGCGGATCAGCGCTTCGACGCCGACGATGGCTCGATTCTTCAGCTCCACCTTCGGCTGGTAGTGCAGGACGAATTCCTCCTTCTCCACCGCCTGGCGCAGCTTGTTCTCGAGCGACAGGCTCTCGGCGATCCGCTCGGTCATTTCCTGGGTGTAGAACAGATATCGCTCGCCGGTCGCCTTGGCCTTCCTGACCGCCGCTTCGGCGTTGCGCAGAAGCGTGTCGGCGTCGGCGCTGTCGTGGGGAAATAGCGCGATCCCGATACGCGCCGACAGCCTCAGTTCCGCGCCGGCGCTGGTGAAGGGGGCGGCGAACGTGTCGTCGAGACGCTCCTCGATGCGCCGGCCGACCTCGCCTTCGGTCGCCAGTCCGGGCACCACGATGGCGAAGTGATCCGCACCGATGCGCGCGACCCAGTTCGACGGCTGCAGCCCTTGCCGGACGCGGTTGGCAATTTCTTGCAGGATTGCGTCACCCGCCTGGCGGCCGAGGGTTTCGTTGATGGTCCTGAAGCGCTCGATGTCGAGGATGAGGAGCGCGATCCGACCCTGCTCCCGCCCGGCGTCCTGCAACTGCACCTTGAGCCGCTCGTGGAAGAGCGCCCGGTTGGGTAGCCCGGTCAGCGGGTCGTAGTACTCGGCGGCCGCCCTTGCGCGCTTGTCCGCCAGGCGTTCCAGCGCTCTTTCGACGGCGGACGAAAGTCGGCCCAAACGATCCTTGAGCAGGTAGTCGTCGGCACCCAGCCGGATCGCTTCGACCGCCTTTTCCTCGCCCACGGTTCCCGAGACGAGGATGAAGGGAATTTCGAGCTTGGCGCGCTTCAGGATCTCGAGGGCGCGCAGGCCGGTGAATTGCGGCAGGTGATAGTCGGCGATCACCACTTCGGGCGACGCGGCGAGCGCGGACTCGTACTCGGCCTCCGTCTCGGCGCGCAGCCAGTGGACATCGTAGCCGGCGTCGGCGAAAGCCCGCGCGATGAGCTGCGCGTCGAGCGGATTGTCCTCGACGTGCAGCACCCGCAATCGCTTTTTCACCTCAAGCGTCTAGGGTCTGACGAGGCCATGGCGGATCGCCAGCCGTACCAGGCTGGCGATATCGCTGATTTCGAGCTTGGCCATGATTCGGCTGCGATAGGTGTGGACGCTCGCCGGCTTGACGCCGAGCGTCGCTGCAATTTCCTTGCTGGTTCTGCCGTCGACCACGAGCTTCAGGACCTCGCGTTCACGCGCACTGAGCCGGTTCAGCGGCGCTGTCTCGTTTTTTTTCATCGCTGCCGAGCGCGAACGATAGCGGGGATCGCTATCAGTGTCTGTCGTGAAATCTGTACACCGCGCCCGGCGGCGGCGCGCTCGCTGTGGTGAAATCTGTACGGTCGAGAGCCTAGACGCTGGTGATGCGGTGCCGGATCGCGAAGCGCACGAGAGCGGGGAGATCTTCGATGCTCAGCTTTTGCATGATCCTGCTGCGATAGGTGTCGACGCTGGCGGCGGCGATGCCGAGGCTCGCGCTGATTTCCTTGCTCGTCTTGCCGGCAACCACGAGCTCCAGCACCTGGCGCTCGCGCGGACTCAGCCGCGCGAGGGCTTCGCTGCCGGCCTCGGTCCCTTCGGGCGCGGGCTCCTTGCGTTCGGCCTCCTGCACCTCGACCAGCCGCTGCGACAACGCCTGAAGCTGCAGGGCGGAGGCCTGCAAAGCGGCAGTCTGCTGGCGGATCCCTTTCCTCAGCGAGCGATTCCATCCGACCAGACCCGCAGCGAGCAGCATCGCCACGGCAACCGCGTAAGCCCCATACACCAGGTAGCGCGCGCGACTATCGATCGTGCGGCCAAACCACTTCTCGTCGATTTTCTTCAACTCGCGCGAGCTGATGGCCGAAAATCCCTCCGACACCGTGCGCAGGTTCGTATCGCCTTTGCGCACGGCCCGGCGCAGTTCGTCCCGGAAGATCGGCCCCGAATGCCGGAATTCGGACTCGATGCCCATCTTGTTCAACAGATAGAGGGTCGACGGCGCGTCGGCGACAAAGATGTTGATCTTGCGCTGCCTCGCCGCCTCGACGATCGCATCGTTGTTGGGAAACAGGATCACGGCCGTCACCCCGCTCGCCTTGAGCTGGTCGATGTGCTGGTCCCCCGCCTTGACCGCGACCGGGAATCCTTTCAGCGACGCAAGGTCAGTGATGCCGGAGATGTCGTTGCGAAAGTAGATCGACGCTTCGACGGTGCCATAGGCCGGAGTGAAATCGAGGTAGTCGCGGCGCCCGTGTGTCTCGACGATGCTCTCGATCACGTCGAACTCGCCCGCGCGCATGCGCCGCAACGCTTCGCCCCAGTCCATCGCCCGGATCTCGACCTTGATCCCGGTTTTCTTTTCCCAGGCCCGCCATTGGTCGATCAGGATGCCCTGCAACTTGCCATCGTCCGATTGAAACGAATAGGGCGCGTAGGCGTTGTCCAGCACGACCCGGATGGCTCGCGGCGTCTCGACTACAGCCTGCGTGGAGGCGCCGGTCGCAACCGACGCCAGTAGGAGCACGGCGAGGAAAACGGCAGGCACAACCGCATTCTAGTGCCGCGCGGCTTACTGCGGAGAAGCCTCGGCCCTCAATGTGACGGGGATGCGGCGCGGCCCGAACGGCTTGCCGAACCTCTCGAAGCGGCCGGCGATGCTCGTACTGCAGGACTTGCACGCACCGGCATCGGTCAATTCATAGGCGTTGATTTGATACCAGTCGCGCGCGATGACAGGCTTCTCGCACGAGGGGCAGTAGGTCGAGCCGCCGGCCTCGTCGTGCACGTTGCCGGTGTAAACGTAGTTCAGGCCCGCGAGCTGGCCGATCTCGCGCGCCCGCGCCAGCGTCGAAGCCGGCGTGCGCTCGACGTCGGTCATCTTCCAGTCGGGGTGGAAAGCGGTGAAGTGCAGCGGCACGTCGGGCCCGAGGTTTTCGCGGATCCACTTGCACTCGGCCTTCAGCTCCTCGTCGGAATCGTTCTTGCCCGGAATGAGCAGCGTCGTGATCTCGGTCCAGACGTTCGTCTCCTCGACGAGGTAGACGAGCGTGTCGAGTACGGGCTGGAGATGACCGCCGCAGATCTTCCAGTAGAAGTCGTCGGTGAAGCCCTTGAGGTCGACGTTCGCCGCGTCCATCTTCGCGTAGAACTCGCGCCGCGGCTCGGCGTGGATGTAGCCGGCCGTCACGGCCACTGCCTTTACGCCGTTTTCATGACAGCGGTCGGCGATGTCCATGGCGTACTCGGCGAAGATCACCGGGTCGTTGTAGGTGAAGGCGACCGACTTGCAGCCGAGCTTCAGCGCCGCCTTGGCGATGGTCTCGGGCGATGCCTCGTCCTGCAGCCGGTCCATCTCCTTCGACTTGGAGATGTCCCAGTTCTGGCAGAACTTGCACGCCAGGTTGCAGCCGGCGGTGCCGAAGGAAAGGATGCTCGAGCCGGGGTAGAAGTGGTTGAGCGGCTTCTTCTCCACCGGGTCGATGCAGAAGCCCGACGAGCGGCCGTAGGTGGTGAGGTGCATCTCGCCGCCTTCCATCTTGCGCACGAAGCACAACCCACGCTGGCCCTCGTGCAGCTTGCAGTCGCGCGGGCACAGGTCGCACTGGATGCGGCCGTCCGGAAGCGCATGCCACCACTTACCCTTCATGGAATTTCGCCACCCGGTAGCGGGAGATTCTGCAGCGCGCAAAGCGCGTGTCGGGGGGCAGGCCGGCCTTTTTCAGCAGCTCGGCGAGGAAAGCGCGCTTGTCGGGGAGCGACTCCCACACCTGCGGCAGGAAGGTCGCGCGGCGGCCGTCGAGCTCGAGGATGACGCCGTCGACGCCGGGCTCGAGCTGCGCCAGCAAGTCGTCTTCGTCGGCGAACTCCAGCCGCTTGGGCGCCGAGAGCAGCGAGACCTCGACCCGGCAGCGCGGCCATTCATCGGCGGCCATGCGGGGAAAGCGCGGGTCTCGAAAAGCGGCGCCGACCGCGTTCTGGGCAACGTCCCTCCGGAGCGGGCGTGCGGCCTCGAGGCTGCCGATGCAGCCGCGCAGCTGGCCGTCGCGCGTCAGCGTCACGAAGGTAGCGGCGCACTGGTCGAGCCAGGGCGCGTCGAGGTTCAATGCCTTCTCCTCGAAGAACTCGCTTTCGATCGCATTGCGCGCGATCGCGATCAGCGTCCTGCCCGCGTCGTCGAGCGAGGGCTCGGCGCCCTCATAGAGTCCGAATGACGAGTAGCCGACCACCCGGTCGCGCCCGCCCGCGGTGTCGCCCGAGTTGCAGGCGGCGAACAGCCTGATCGAGAGATTTTTCTTTCGCGCCACGGAAAGGAAGCCGTTCAGCGGCGTCGCGCCGCAGGCTTCGTCGTGATCGAGGTCGGTGGCGAGGGCGGAGACGCGCGAGATCGTCGCGCCGTCGATGCTGCGCGCCTCGTCGTAGGGGTGATAGTGCGAGAGATCGGTGGAGATGACGATCAGCGTTTCGGGCCCGCCCCAGAGGCGCTCGATCACCTGCGCCACCTCGGCGACGTTGGCCATGCCGACCGCGAAAGGCACGAGGCTGAAGTCGCCGAGCGTCTTCTGCAGGAACGGCAGCTGCACTTCCAGCGAATGCTCGAGCGCATGCGCGGCATCGCTCGTGACCACCTGCGGCAGATCGCCGAGCGAGCGCAGCGCCTCGCGGTCGATGGGAATCGAGCCGAGCGGCGTGGCGAACGCCTCGTCGCTGGTGGCGGCGAGGCCTCGTACCGGCACGCGGTGCACCGGCCCGAGCAGCACCACGCGGCGCACGATGCCGCGCGCCGGGCGCACCGCATCGTAGGCGCCCGCCGCCACCGCGCCCGAATAGATATAGCCGGCGTGCGGGACGATGATCGCCTTGGGGAAACCGACGCGCGGCGCGAGCGCCTCCGCGCCGCCGAGCAGGTCATCGACCTCGGCGGCGAGGGAGCTGGCATTGCCGGGATAGAACATGCCGGCAACCGCTGCCGGCCTTACTGCGCCCATCCGGACATTATCCTCCGTCGAGCAACTCGAGCACGCCCTCGAGCGCGCGAATCACCGATTGCCTTCGCACGCTCTCGCGGTTGCCTTTGAAGCGCCGCATTTCGCTGCGCTGGAGTCTTCTTGTCGCCCAGGAAAAACACACCGTGCCCACGGGTTTGGCGTCGCTTCCGCCCGTCGGCCCGGCGATGCCGGTGACAGCGACGGCGATGCGGCCGCGGCTTTTCTTCAGCGCGCCTTTCGCCATCTCGCGCGCCGTCTCCTCGCTCACCGCCCCGTGCTTTTTCAACGTGCTTTTGCGCACGCCGAGCATCTCCTGCTTGGCGGCGTTCGAATAGGTGACGAAGCCCCGCTCGAACCAGGCGGAGGAGCCCGCGACCCCCGTCGCCGCCTGCGAGACCCAGCCGCCGGTGCACGACTCGGCGGTGACCAGCATGGAGCGGGCGGCTTTCAGTCGTTTGCCCACTTTCGCCGCCAGGGCGTTCACAGGAAGAACCTCTTCACCGCCGCGAGGACGATGAGCGTGTAGGCGGCGGCGAGCAGGTCGTCCGCCATCACGCCCCAGCCGCCCTTGAAGCGCGCCTCGAGCCAGCGGATCGGCGGCGGCTTGGCGATGTCGAAGAAGCGAAAGACGACGAACGCCGCCGCCTGCCAGGCGAAGGTCATGGGAACGATGGCGAGCACCAGCAGGAACGCGACCACCTCGTCCCAGACCATCGAGCCGTGATCGGGGATGCCGAGGTGGCGGCCGGTGATGTCGCAAACCCAGACGCCGAGCGCGAACAGGACCGCGATCACGGCGAGCGCAATCGGCGTCGCCAGCGCGGCGCCGACGAGCCAGGCGGCGAGCCACGCCAGCAGCGTGCCTGCAGTGCCCGGCGCCCAGGGCGAAAGGCCGGCGCCGAAGCCGAAAGCGACCCAGTGCGCCGGATGCGCGATGGTGAAGCGCAGCGTCGGGCGAAAGACGATCACGTCAGAGGGCCGTCATCACTTGAAATGATCGAATCCCGGCTTGAAGTTCATCGCCTTGCCGTCGGCGTCGAGCACGGTGAGACGCGCGTCGCCCGACTGGATGGCGCCGATGCGCGCGAGCGGCAGGCCGAGCTCGCGGCCGAGCGCCTCGAGGTCGGCGCGGCGCGCCGACGCGGCGGTGAAGAGCAGCTCGTAGTCGTCGCCGCCGGAAAGCACGCAGTCGCGCTCGAGCTCGGCGTTCTTCAGGTTCCTGAAAGCGGCGCTGCGCGGAATGCGCTCGTACTCGAGCACCGCGCCGACGCGCGAGCGCTCGAGGATGTGGCCGAGATCGCCCGCCAGGCCGTCGGAGACGTCGATCGCGGCGTTGGCCATGCCGCGCAGGCGCTCGCCCAGCTCGACGCGCGGCTCGGGCTCATGCAGCCGCTTCGCCGCCTCGGCGATCTCGGGATGCGCGAGGCCGAGCGCGGCGCCGCCGAGCTCGCCCGACACCCAGACATCGTCGCCGGGCCGCGCGCCGGCCCGGTAGAGCGCGACGCTCGCCGGCACCTCGCCGATCGCGGTGATGGTGATCGTGCGCTGCGGCGAGCGGGTCGTGTCGCCGCCGACCAGATCGACGCCGTAGCGCGCGGCGAGGGCGAAAAGCCCGGCGGAAAACGCCGCCAGCCACGCCTCGTCGACGGTCGGCATGCCGATCGCGAGCAGCATCCACTTCGGTGCCGCGCCCATGGCCGCGAGGTCGGAAAGATTCACCGCCAGCGACTTGTGGCCGAGCGCGCGCGGATCGGCGCCGGGCAGGAAGTGGCGGCCCTCGACCAGCATGTCGGTGGTCACCGCCAGCTCGAGGCCGACCTCCGGACGCAGCAGCGCGCAATCGTCGCCCACGCCGACCAGCGCGTTCTTGTGCTTCGGCACGCGCTCGAAGTAACGGCGGATGAGCTGAAATTCGTTCAGACGATCTTGCTGCGCGACTTGGCGACTTCTTCGGGCCGCAGCGCGCTCGCGATCTTCTCCAGCACGCCGTTGACGAAGCGATAGCCGTCGGTGGCGCCGAAGCTCTTGCCGAGCTCGACCGCCTCGTTCAGCACCACCTTGAACGGCGTCTTCGGGTGCTCGGCGAGCTCGAAGGCGCCGATGTAGAGGATCGCGCGCTCGACCGGCGAGAGGCGCGCGAACGGACGGTCGAGGTGCGGCGTGATCATCTTCTCGAGCTCGGGCGCGCTGCCGTGCACGCCCTGGAGCAGCGACCTGACGAACTCGCTCTCCTCGTAGCCCTCGATCGCGCGCGCCTCGTCGAGCGGATCGGCGCCCGAAAGCTGCCAGGCGTAGAGCGCCTGCAGCGCGACTTCGCGGGCCTGGCGCCTATCGATCTTCACTCAGCGTCGCTTTCAATCTGGCCATCTCCACCGCCGCGCGCACTCCCTCGGCGCCTTTGTCCAGGCGTGCCTTGGCCTGCGCCTCGTCGTCGAGGGTGAGGATGGCATTGGCCACCGGCAGGCCGGACTCGAGCGCCACCTCGCTCACCCCGCGCGCCGATTCGTTGGCGACGACCTGGAAATGATAGGTATCGCCGCGGATCACGGCGCCGATCGCAACCAGCGCATCGTAGCGGCCGCTCTGCGCCATCCATTGCAGCGCCACCGGAATCTCGAGCGCGCCGGGCACCTTCAGCACCGTCGCCTCGACGCCGAGCTTGCGCGCTTCGGCGCTCGCGCGCTCGAGCAGCACGCCGGTGATCTCCTCGTTGAACCGGCTGGCGACGATGCCGACGCGCATCGCCGGCTCAGCTTCCCGGCCGTTCGGTGTAGCCGGTGATCTCCAGGCCGAAGCCGGCCATGCTCGGCATCTTGCGCGGCGCCGCCATCAGGCGCATGCGGCCGACGCCGACGTCGCGCAGGATCTGCGCGCCGATGCCGTAGAGGCGCAGGTCCATGCCGCGGCCGGCCTTGGGCGCCGTCTCGTCCTGCCCGCAATTCATCAGCACCATCACGCCGCCGCCGCTTTCCTGGATTTTCTTCAAGGCTTCGCCGACGCCCCATGAGTGGCTGCTCTTTCCCGAGTCGAGCAGATCGAGAATCGCGAGGGGCTCGTGCACCCGCACCAGGGCCTCCCTCTTTTTCTCGATCTTGCCGAAGGTGAGAGCGAGGTGGAGGGCACCGACCGCCAGGTCCCGGTACGACACCATGTGAAACCTGCCCCAGGGAGTATCGATCTCCCGCTCAGCCGAGCGCTTGACCAGCGACTCGTTGCGGCCGCGGTACTCGATGAGATCGGCGATCGTGGCGATCTTCAGCCCGTGCTGCGCGGCGAACTCGAGCAGGTCGGGCAGCCGGGCCATGGTGCCGTCGTCCTTCATGATCTCGCACAGCACCGCCGCTGGCTCGAGCCCGGCGAGGCGCGCGAGATCGCAGCACGCCTCGGTGTGCCCGGCGCGCACCAGCACGCCGCCGGGCTGGGCAATGAGAGGAAAGACGTGGCCGGGCTGGACGATGTCGTCGGCGCTCGCGTTTTCGGCGCTGGCGACCTTGATGGTGAGCGCGCGATCGTGCGCTGAGATGCCGCTGGCGATGCCTTCGGCGGCCTCGATGGAGACGGTGAAGTTGGTGCCGTGGCGGGAGCGGTTCTGCTCGACCATGGGCTTCAGCCCCAGGCGCTCGGCGTGCGGCTCGGTGATCGCCATGCACACCAGGCCGCGGCCGTGCTTGGCGAGGAAATTGACCTTCTCGGCGGTGACGAAGCGCGCGGCGAAGACGAGGTCGCCCTCGTTCTCCCGGTCCTCGTCGTCGACCAGGATGACGATCTCGCCCGCCTTGATGGCGGCGACGGCCTCGGTGATGGGGCTGATGGCGGCGGGTTCGCGGCGCATCAGGCCATTTTACTCGCCGCCGGTCTGCTCGCTGCTTTCGCCGGTTTTTTCCCCGGTTTTTTCCCGAATCCGCGCCGACTTGCCCGAGCGCTCGCGCAGGTAGTAGAGCTTGGCGCGGCGCACTTCGCCCTTGCGCTTCACCTCGATCGAGGCGATGAGCGGCGAATGGGTCTGGAAGGTCCGCTCGACGCCCTCGCCCGAGGAGATCTTGCGCACGATGAACGAGGAGTTGAGGCCCTTGTTCCTCTTGGCGATCACCATGCCCTCGAAGGCCTGCGAGCGCTTGCGCTCGCCCTCGACGACGTTGACGTTGACGATCACCGTGTCGCCCGGCGAGAAGTCGGGGATCTCCCGCTTCAGCCGCTTGATCTCTTCTTGCTCGAGAGTCTTGATCAGGTCCATCGCATCACCTCTGTTGTTCACGCTGGAACTCGTCCAGCAGCTTCTTTTCCTGTTCGCTCAGCTTCCTCGCCGCCATCAGGTCCGGCCTTCTCAGCCAGGTCCTGCCCAGCGCCTGCTTCAGCCGCCAGCGCCGGATATTCTCGTGGTGCCCGGACATCAAGATCTCCGGCACCTTCACGTCCGCGTACGTCTCCGGGCGCGTGTACTGCGGGCAGTCGAGCAGCCCGTCGGCGAACGATTCCTCCACCGCCGAGGCCTCGTCGCCCAGCGCCCCGGGCAGCTGCCGCACCACGGCGTCGATCAACGCCATGGCGGCCAGCTCGCCGCCCGAGAGCACGAAGTCTCCGATGGAGATTTCTTCGTCCACCCGCCGGTCCAGCAACCGCTCGTCGACGCCCTCGTACCTGCCGCACAGCAAGGTGAGGGATTTTTCTTTCGAAATCTCCATCACCTTGCGGTGATCCAGCTTCCTGCCCTGCGGCGACAGGTAGACCACTTTGCCACCTGCCGCGTCCAACGCCTTCTCGATCGGCTCGGCCAGCATCACCATCCCCGGCCCGCCGCCGTACGGTCGGTCGTCGACCGTGCGGTAATTGTCCGTCGTGAAATCGCGCGGATTCCACGTCTTTAGCGACCACAGCCCCGCCTGCAGCGCCCGGCTCGTGATGCCGCTCGCGCTGATTGCCGCGAACATTTCCGGGAACAGCGTCACCACGTCGAAGCGGATCACCAATCTGCTCCCCACTCGACTTCGATCCGCTTCTTCTGCAGATCGACGTTCTTTACCACCGTCGGGACCCACGGCAACAGCCGCTCTTTGTCGCCCGACAGCTCCATCACGTCCTGTGCGCCGTTCGTGAACAGCCTCTTCACGACCCCGAGCTTCTCGCCCCGCTCGTTCAGCACCTCGAGGCCGATCAGATCCGCGAGGTAGTAGTGCCCGGCTTCCAGCTCCGGCAGCACCGCGCGGCTCACTTCCACCGCCCGGCCCCTCAGCTTCAGCGCCGCCTCGCGAACCCCGACGCCCGCCAGCCTGGCGAGCAGCGTGCCCGAGTGCTCCTTCGTCTCCTCTACCGCGTGCGGCTCGCCGCCAATCCACCACTCGCCGCACTCGGCGAGGCCGGCCTCGGGTCGCTCCACCTTGATCCAGCCGCGCACGCCGTACGACCCGGCGACGCGACCCATCTCGACCAGGTCTTCAGGCGGCTTTCTTTGCAAACTGCTTTACAAGGCGCTTCGCCGTCAGCGAGAGCTGCGCGCCCTTGCCGGTCCAGTGCTTGACGCGCTCCATGTTGACGCGCAGGCCCTCGCGGCCTTCCGGCGCCTTCGGGTCGTAAAACCCGAGCCGCTCGAGGAATTTGCCGCTCGCCGCGCGGCGCGAATCCGCCACGACCAGATGAAAGAACGGGCGCTTGTTGAACCCGCCGCGCTGCAGTCGAATCACAACCATTGAAAAGCCCTTGGCCGACCGAAGAAAAGGCGCGGATTATACGGGAGAAATCGCCCTTTTTGGGGCAAAATGATTCCGGGGGTCGAATGCTGCGGGCGGTGCGCGAAATCGAGGGGGGAATCCGGCTGTCGCTCAATGCCGCCGGCAGGCTGCCGGTGCTGCGCAAGCCGCCCATCCTCGAGTCCTTCCTCCGCCAGGTCTATTTCACCGGCGTCACCGCCTCGACCGGCGTGGTGCTGCGGGCCTCGCTGCTCGGCGTGCTGATCATCGCCATCACCATGGACGTGCTCGACGCCGACGTCGACCTGGCGGTGAAGATCCTGCTGCTGGTGGTGTTCCGCGAGGTCGGACCGCTTGCCGCGGCGGTGGTCGTCATCCTGCGCAGCGGCACCGCCATGTCGGCGGAGGTGGCGATGATGCGCATCTCGGGCCAGACGCGCGCGCTGCGCTACCTCAACATCAACCTCTACGACTACCTGGTCGTGCCGCGCGTCGCCGGCGTGATGGTGGCCACGACGGCGCTGACCTTCTACATCCAGGCGCTCGCCGTCGCGGGCGGATTGCTGTTCTCGCCGTTCATCATCGAGGCGAGCTTCATGGAACTCGCCAGCCGGCTGTTCGATGTCTTCACGCCGGTCGACTTCTACTACTCGATCATCAAGAGCCTGCTGTTCGGCTTCGCCATCTCGGCGTGCTGCTGCTACCACGGTCTCAACCCGCCCGACCTCACCCAGAACGCAGTGCCCAAGGTGGTGACGCGCGCGGTGACGCAGTGCGCGATGCTCATCCTGACGATCAACGCGGTCTTCGCCTACATCGTCTTCGGCATCCTCTTCTTCGGCCTGGTCAAGGCGACGGTATGAGCGCCGTCCCCGCCCCGCGACCCCAGGCGCAGATGGCGCTGCGCTACACGCGCCGCAGTCATTCGCCCGGCGAGCAGCGCGAGGTCGCGATCGCCGTGCCGGCCGGCAGCGTGCGCCGGATCGAGCTGCCGGACGCGGAATCCAAATCGACCTTCGTCACCGCCGTGCTGAAGGCGCGCTGCGCGGCCGACGAGGACCTCGAGCTCTTCGGCCAGCCGGTGCGCAACCTCGGCAGCGACGCGCGCCAGAAGCTGCGCGCTCGCGTCGGCGCGCTCTCGCCGATCATCGGCCTGATCAACAATCTGAACGCCTGGGAAAACATCTCGCTGCCCGCCGCCTACCACGGCAAGCCCTCGCTCGCCGAGGTGGCCGCCATCACCCAGGAGGTGCTGGGCACCTTCGATATCGAGGTGCGCGGCTTTCTCGTGCGCGTGCCCGACGAGCTCGGCAGGCTCGAGCGCAAGATCGCCGCCTTCGCGCGGCTGATGATCGCCGGGCCCGAGCTCGCCATCATCGAATCGCTGAACGACGGCCTGAGTCGCGCCGAACGCGCGCGCGTCGCCGGCTTCGAGCAGGAATACCGCCGGCGCCATCCCGCCGGCACGCTGCTATTCGTCGATATCCGGGAGGAGTGATGAACGCGAACCCCCCTTTCGTCCCGCCGGTGCGCTTCTCGCGCCTGCTGCTCAAGGTGAACGCCTTCCTGCTGATCGCGCTGCTGCTGGTCGCCGCCTTCCTCGGCCTGGTCGCCTACAAGCAGGGCTGGTTCGTGCACCAGACGCAGATCCATTTCATCACCGCCAATGCGCTCGGCCTCAACAAGGGCATGCCGGTCAAGCTCTACGGCTTCACCGTCGGCTCGGTGGCCGGCATGGAGCTGTCCGACGAAGGCGTCGACGTGCGCCTGTCGATCATGAGCGAGTACATGCCGCGCATCCCGAAGGGCTCGCTCGCCAAGCACTCGCGCGAGGCGAGCGTGGTCGGCGCCGCAGTGATCGACATCGTCCCCGGCAAGCCCGGCCCGGCGCTGGCCGAAGGCGAGCGGATCGATTTCCAGCCCAGCCGCAGCATCGCCGAGTACATCGACGACATCCGCCGCCAGGCGGTGCCGGCGTTCAACGAGCTGAAGCAGGTGCTCAGCGACTTCAAGGGTTCCGGCAACGACATCTCGGTCTCGCTCTCCACCCTGCGCAAGGAGATGGAAGCGTTGCCGCAGACGCACAAGGACCTGCGCAAGCTCCTCGTCACCACCGAGCGCGCCGTGGGCGAATTCGGCCAGCAGGCCGGCTCCACCCTGCAGAGCACCGAGCGTGCAGTGGCGACCATCGAGCAGGCGGTGCCCGATCTCACGACCAAGCTCTCCACCGCGATCGAGTCGATCGACGGCGCGGCGCAGCAGCTGCGCCAGACCGGCGAGGAAGCGCAGAGCACGATCCAGCGGGCGCGGCCGGTCCTCGAGCGCGGCGACGCCGTGGCGCGCGACGCGGGCGAGGTGTTCAACGCCGCCAAGCGCGTCTGGCCCCTCAGCGATTCGTTCAGCGAAACCGCCGAGCGCGAGCTGCCGATCGACAGCTTCGACGCGCGCAGCAAGTCGCCCAAGCATTGAGAGCGCTGCCGCTCCTCGCGCTGCTCGTGCTCGCCCTGGGCATTACTGCGGGTTGCGGCGGCACGAAGCCGCCGTCCACGCCGAGCCAGACGTCGTCGCAGTCGCAGACCCGTCTCGCCGACTTCGAGCAGCGCGCCGCCATGCTGATGCGCTCGGGCGACCTCGAAGGCGCCGCGCGCCAGTACGGCGAGGCGGCGCGCATCGCCGCGACGGTCGAGAACGCCGACGCGGTCGCCTCGAACTCGATCAACCAGTCGATCGTCTACCAGTGGATCGGTCGCGACGCCGATGCGCGCGACGCACTGTCCCGCGTGCTCGACGATCCCCGGCGGCCGTTCTCGGAGCGCCGGCGCATGCAGGCCGAGCTGCGGCGCGCGATCGTCGAGCTGGCGCTGCAGAACCCCGTCGCCGCGACGACCTACGCCGAGCGCGCGGCGCAGCGCTGCCCGAATCTTTCCTGCGAGTACGGCGCGACCATCCTCAACGTCCAGGCGCAGATCGCGATCGAAAGCGCGCGTCCCGCGGAGGCCGAACCGCTCGCCAGCCGCGCCGCCGAGCGCGCCCGCTCGCGCAACGACCGCACCGAGACCGCCAACGCCCTTCGATTGCTCGGCAAGGCGCGCCGCGCCCAGGACAACGCCAAGGGCGCCCTCCAGCCGCTGGAACAGGCCCTCGCCATCGACCGCGACCTCGCCGACCCGCGCAAAATCCTCGCCGACCTTACCGAGCTTTCATTGGCGAGCTCCGCCGCGGGCAACCGCGATGCCGCGCGCGACTATTACGAGCGCGCGCTCACCGTCAGCCGGGCACTGCAGGACACGCGGGGACTAGCGGAGATGGAAGCGCAGCTTCGGAAGTAGCCGCTAGCGCATACCGGGCAGCATGCCCTTCATGCCGCGCATCATGCGCTGAAGGTTGCCGCCCTTCATCATCTTCATCATCTTCTGCATCTGCTCGAACTGGTTGAGCAGCTGGTTGACGGCCTGAACCGGCACGCCGGCGCCGGTGGCGATGCGGCGCTTGCGGGAGGCCTTGATGAGCTCGGGCTTGCGCCGCTCCTGCGGGGTCATCGAGTTGATGATGCCGACGATGCGCTTGAACTGCTTGTCGTCCTGAAGCTGCGCCGGGTTGATCTTGCCGGCGAGCTGCGCGGGCAGCTTGTCCATCATCGAGGCGATGCCGCCCATCTTGTTCATCTGCGCGATCTGCTGCTTGAAGTCCTCGAGGTCGAAGCCCTTGCCTTTCTTGACCTTGTCGGCGACCCGCTTCGCTTCTTCGAGATCGATCTTGGCGTGCGCCTCCTCGACCAGCGAAAGGATGTCGCCCATGCCGAGGACGCGCGCCGCCATGCGCTCGGGGTGGAAGGGCTCGAGGCCGGTGAGCTTCTCGCCGACGCCGGCGAACTTGATCGGCTTGCCGGTGACGTGGCGCACCGAGAGCGCGGCGCCGCCGCGCGCATCGCCGTCGAGCTTGGTGAGGACGATGCCGGTGAGCGGGAGGCGCTCGCCGAACGCCTTGGCGACGTTGACCGCGTCCTGCCCCTGCATCGCGTCGACGACGAACAGCGTCTCGACCGGCTTGAGGAAGGCGTGCAGCTCGGCGATCTCGCGCATCATGTCCTCGTCGATCGCCAGGCGGCCGGCGGTGTCGACGATCAGGACATCGAGATAGTGCGTGCGCGCATAGTCGAGGGCGCGCTTCGCGATCTCGACCGGTTTTTCATTGGTCTCGGAAGAAATGAAATCCGCGCCGACCTGGCCGGCGACCGTCTTCAGCTGCTGAATCGCCGCCGGGCGATAGACGTCGGCCGACACCACGCCGACCTTCTTCTTGTCGTTTTTCAGGAACAGGGCGAGCTTGCCGGTGGTCGTGGTCTTGCCCGAGCCCTGCAGGCCGGCCATGAGGATGACCGCCGGGGGCTGCGCGGCGAGATCGAGGCCGGTGCTCTGCTCGCCCATCAGCGCGGCGAGCTCGCGATGCACGACGCCGACCAGGGCCTGCCCCGGCGTCAGGCTGCCGACCACCTCCTCGCCCAGCGCCTTCGCGCGCACGCCGTCGATGAAATGCTTGACGACCGGCAGCGCGACGTCGGCTTCCAGCAGCGCGACGCGCACTTCGCGCAGCGCATCCTGGATGTTCGCTTCGGTGAGGCGCGCCTCGCCGCGGATCGTCTTGACGATCTTCGCGAGGCGCGTCGTGAGAGTGTCGAGCATGAGGGGGTGCTAAACTGAAAGCGTGCCCGACATTGTAGTTCACCTCATCGCGTGCGCCGCATACGTGGGGCTGGCGTGGCACTTCTGGAATAGCCGCTGGCGCGGCGCGCCTGGGAGTGAGATTCGCGGCGGCGGGCTGCGCGGATGGGAGCGCGCCGCGATCCTTGTGCCGGTCGCGCTCCACGGCTGGCTGCTCTATGACGGCATCTTCGCCGCCGCCGAGCTGCGCTTCGGCTTCGCCCAGGCGCTGTCGGTGATGACCTTCCTCGCCGTGGCGCTCTACTGGATCGAGAGCCTGTTCTACCACCTGGATGGCATGGAGCCGCTGGTGCTGCCGCTCGCTGCATTGGCGGTGCCGCTGCCGGCGATCTTCCCCGGCCTCGCCTCGAGCGGCGTGCACGCCCAGGCCGGCGCCTTCAAGGTCCACCTGGCGCTGGCGATGATCGCCTACAGCCTGTTCGTCATCGCCCTGATGCACGCGACGCTGATGGCGGTGGCCGAGCGCCAGCTGCATCGCAAGTCCGGGCTCGCCTTCGGCCACCTGCCGCCGCTGCTGACCCTCGAGCGGCTGCTGTTCCGCATGATCGGCGCGGCGTTCGTCTTCCTGACGCTGACGCTTGCCTCGGGCATCGTCTTCTCGGAGACGCTGTTCGGCCGGCCGCTACGCGCCGACCACAAGACGATCTTCGCCATCCTTTCCTGGCTGACGTTCGGCTGGCTGCTCGCCGGCCGCTGGCTCCACGGCTGGCGCGGCCGCACCGCGCTGCGCTGGACGCTCGGCGGCTTCGTGCTGCTCGTGCTCGCCTACGTCGGCAGCCGCTTCGTGCTCGAAGTCGTCCTGCAGCGCACCTGATGGACGACTTCTCGCTCGGCCAGCACTTCCCGCTCGGCTGGATGTTCGGCGCGCTCATCGTCATGCTCGTGCTCTCGGCGTTCTTCTCGATTGCCGAGACGGCGATGATGGCGATCAACCGCTATCGGCTCAAGCACATGGTGAGCGAAGGCCACGGCGGCGCGATCCGCGTCGCCGAGCTTCTCAAGCGCACCGACCGGCTGCTCGGCGGAATCCTGATCGGCAACACGCTGGCCATCACCGGCGCGACGACGATCGCCGGCTTCATCGCCGCGCGCCTGTTCGGCGAAGAGACCCTGGTCGTGATCCTCACCCCGGTGGCGGTCGGCTTCATCATCATCGTCTTCTCGGAAATCACGCCGAAAGTGATCGGCGCGACTCATCCGGAGCGCGCCGCGCTGCTGCTCTCGCTGCCGGTGAAGGTGGCGCTGCGGCTGCTCGACCTGCCGGCTTGGTTCATCAACCTGTTCGCGCGGCCGCTGTTGCGCCTGGTCGGCATCAAGCCGGGCCAGGAAACCGACGCGCCCAAGCTCTCGCCCGATGAAATCCGCACCCTGGTGCTCGAGTCGTCGACCTTCATGCCGAAGAAGCACATGGCGATCGTGCTGAATCTCTTCGACATCGAGGCGGTGACGGTGCAGGACATCATGGTGCCGCGGGCGAAGATCGAGTCGGTCAAGCTCGACGACGAGATGGAAACCATCGTCCACCAGCTCGGCACCGCCTACCACATGCGCCTGCCGGTGTTCCGCGACGCGCTCGGCGAGGTGGTCGGCGTGCTGCACCTGCGCCGGGTGCTCGCGCCCCTGCGCGCCGGCGAGCTCGACAAGGCGGCGCTCGAGTCGCTGCTCGACGAGCCCTACTTCGTGCCGGCGAGCACGCCGGCGCTGTCGCAGATCCAGTACTTCCAGGAGAACCACCAGCGCCTCGCGCTGGTGGTCGACGAGTACGGCGAGCTGATGGGCCTGGTGACGGTCGAGGACATCATCGAGGAGATCATCGGCAAGTTCACCACCTCGCTGCCCAGCGCCGCGCCGCTCGCCTGGGACGAGGACGGCTCGGCGACCGCCGACGGCGCGATGCCGGTGCGCGAGGTCAATCGCGCCCTCGGCCTGGAGCTGCCCCTCGAAGGGCCGCGCACCCTGAATGGCCTGATCCTCGAGCAGCTGCAGGACATCCCCGAAGCCGACGTCTCGATCAAGATCGGCAACGTGCCGATGGAGATCGTCCACGCACAGGGCCGGGCGGTGAAAACGGTGCGCATTTTCCGGCCGGTCGAGGCCGTTGAAAATGTTTCGTCCTCAGAGACTTAGGCGTGAAATCTCAGGCTTTACAAAACCCGCCCTGAGAGGCATCATCGGCGCGGTCTAGACAGGGAGCGCAGTTCATGGCAACGGCATCAGCGATCAAGGGACCGAAGGAGACCGTCTTCGCCTGGGAGGGCAAGGACAAGGGCGGCAAGACCCTTCGCGGCGAGCTGAAGGCGGTGAGCGTCACCGCCGTCAACGCGACTTTGCGCCGCCAGGGCATCCTGGTGCAGAAGGTCAAGAAGCAGAAGATGGGCGGCGGCGGCTCGGTCGGGAAGAAAGACATCGCGCTCTTCACCCGGCAGCTGGCGACGATGATGAAGGCCGGCGTGCCCCTGCTGCAATCGTTCGAGATCGTCGGCAAGGGCGCTTCCAACCCGGCGGTGGGAAAGCTGGTGATGGAGCTCAAGACCGACGTCGAGACCGGCACGCCGCTCGCCGCGGCGTTCCGCAAGTACCCCCTCCACTTCGACGCGCTGTTCTGCAACCTGGTCGCGGCGGGCGAGCAGGCCGGCATTCTCGAGACGCTGCTCGACCGCCTGGCGATCTACCAGGAGAAGATCCTCGCCATCAAGTCGAAGATCAAGAGCGCGCTCTTCTACCCGATCGCGATCATCGCCGTCGCCTTCATCATCACCGCGGTGATCATGATTTTCGTCATCCCGGCGTTCAAGCAGGTGTTCACCAACTTCGGCGCCGATCTGCCCGGGCCGACGCTGTTCGTGATGGGCATCTCCGACGTCTTCGTCGCCTACTGGTACATCATTTTCCCGGTGATCATCGGCGGCATCTATGGCTTCCTGGAGTCCTGGAAGCGCTCGCTGGCGGTGCAGATCTTCATGGACAAGCTGATGCTCAAGCTGCCGGTGTTCGGCAGCCTGGTGCGCAAGTCGGTGATCGCGCGCTGGACGCGCACGCTGTCAACGATGTTCGCCGCCGGCGTGCCGCTGGTCGAGGCGCTCGACTCGGTCGGCGGCGCCTCGGGCAACTACGTGTACTCGAGCGCCACCAAGGCGATCCAGGGCGAGGTGTCGACCGGCACGTCGCTCACCGTGGCGATGCAGAATGCCAACGTCTTCCCGAGCATGGTCCTGCAAATGTGCTCGATCGGCGAGGAGACCGGCGCGCTCGACAGCATGCTCGGCAAGGTCGCCGACTTCTTCGAGGCCGAGGTCGATGACGCGGTCGAGGCGCTGTCCTCGCTGATGGAGCCGATCATCATGGTCGTGCTCGGCACGCTGATCGGCGGCATGGTGATCGCCATGTACCTGCCGATCTTCAAGATGGGTCAGGCGGTCTAGAGCTGGATGGGCCCGCTCGGCTGGCTCGCACAGCCGAGCGTGCTTCCCTGGGTGGTCCTGGCGTTCGGCCTCTGCGTCGGCTCGTTCCTCAACGTCGTCATCCATCGACTGCCAAAGATGCTCGAGCGCGAGTGGCGCGCCGAGTGCGCTTCGCTCGCCGGCCAGGAAATCCCGCAAGCCGAGGCGTACAACCTCTTCGTTCCCCGCTCGCGCTGCCCCTCTTGCGGCCACAAGATCACGGCGCTCGAGAATGTGCCGCTCTTCAGCTGGGCCTTCCTGCGCGGCAAGTGCTCGAGCTGCAGGGCGCGCATCAGCGCGAAATATCCCTTCGTCGAGCTGCTGGCCGGCATTGCCGCCGCGTACTCGGCCTGGCGCTTCGGTCCTACGCTCGCCACGCTCGGCGCCGCACTCTTTGTCTGGTTCACCATCGCCCTCGCCTTCATCGACCAGGAGACCGGCCTTCTGCCCGACGACCTGACGCTGCCGCTCGTCTGGATCGGCCTGCTGCTCAACCTCTGGGGGGCATTCGTACCGATCCAGGACGCGGTGGTCGGCGCGGCCGCCGGCTACCTCTCGTTGTGGCTCGTCTACTGGGGCTTCAAGCTCCTCACCGGCAAGGAGGGCATGGGCTTCGGCGACTTCAAGATGTTCGCCGCGGTCGGCGCCTTCCTCGGCTGGAAGATGCTGCCGCTCGTGCTCCTGGTTTCCTCGCTGGTCGGGCTGGTCTTCGGCGCTGCGCAGATGTTCGCCGCGCGCGGCCGCTACGAAGGCAGCTTCCGTTTCCACTTCGGTCCCTACATTGCCATCGCCGGCCTGATCGCCCTCTACTGGGGCGAGCCCATGATGCGCTGGTACATGTATCGGATGTGAAGAAGCTCGTCATCGGCCTGACGGGAGGAATTGGCAGCGGCAAGAGTGCCGTCGCCGAGGAGTTCGCGAGGCTGGGCGCGGCGATCGTCGACACCGACGTCATCGCCCACGAGCTCACCGCGGCGAAGGGTTTGGCTCTTCCACAAATTGCAAAGCTCTTCGGCGAACAGGCAATCGGGCCTGACGGCGCGATGGATCGCAAGCGCATGCGCGACCACGTGTTCGCCAACCCGAGCGCCAAGCGCCAGCTCGAGGGCTTGCTGCACCCGATGATCCGCGAGGAATCGGGTCGCCGCATCGCCTCGGCGCCGGGTCCCTACGTGGTGCACGTGGTGCCGCTCCTCATCGAGTCGCCGGACTACCGTAGCCGCGTGAGCCGCGTCCTGGTCGTCGATGCCCCGGAGGAAATCCGGGTGGCGCGGGTGCAGGCGCGCAGCGGCCTCTCGTCCGAGGAGGTGCGCGCGATCATCCGCGCGCAGGCGCCGAGCGCCGAGCGCCTGGCCGCGGCGCACGACGTGATCGACAACGCCGGCAACCGTGATGCATTGCGCAAACAGGTCGCCGACCTGCACCAAAAATACCTACAATTCTCGAGTCCGTGATCACCTACGAATATCCCCTGAACGAGCGCATCCGGACGCTCTTGCGGCTGGAGGATCTGTTCGAGCGCTCGCGGCACTTCATCGCCCGCAGCGATCCGCACGACCATCACATGGCGCTGCTGACGCTGTTCGAGATCCTGGAGGTCTCCAGCCGCGCCGATCTCAAGTCCGACCTCCTCCAGGAGCTCGAGCGGCAGAAGCAGGTGCTGCTCGCCTTCAAGAACAATCCCGACATCGCCGAGGACGCGCTCAACGGCGTGCTGCGCGACATCGAGCAGGCGGCGGCGGCGCTGTTCTCGATGACCGGCAAGATCGGCCAGTACCTGCGCTCCAACGACTGGCTGATGTCGATCAAGCAGCGCACCGGCATTCCCGGCGGCGCCTGCGAATTCGACCTGCCCTCGTACCACTATTGGCTGCACCGCCCCGCCGAGGAGCGCACTGGGCAGCTCGCGGCGTGGACCGGGCCGCTTTACCCGCTGCGCGACGGGACGGCGATCATCCTCAGGATCCTGCGCGAGTCGGGCCGGCCGCAGTCGCTGACCGCGCCACAGGGCATGTACCAGCAGATGCAGGGCGGCAAGAGCGCGCAGATGCTGCGCCTGCGCATTGACCAGACGACGCCGTGCGTGCCCGAGATCAGCGCCAACAAGTACGTCCTCAACATCCGCTTCATGGCGCAGAACGGCGAGTCGACCGGCGACGAGGCGCGGCCCCGCACCGCCGACTGGAACGTCGGCTTCGAGCTCACCTTCTGTAACCTGTGAGGACCGTGGCTTGCCCGCGCTGCGGCAAGAAGGCGGCGTTTTCTCCGGACAACAAGTGGCGACCCTTCTGCGGCGAGCGCTGCAGGATGATCGACCTCGGCAGCTGGGCGGCGGAGGACTACCGCGTGGCCGAAGCCGAAAAGCCGTCCGAAGACGACGACGCTATGCCCAAGCCCCCCGGATCATAGCCACGCCGTGCGCGCCGGCGCGCCAGGCGTCTTCCAGGTCGGCGCGCGTGAGGCCACCGATCGCGTAGACGGGAATGCTCGAGCCCGCGGCAATCTCCCGAAAGCCCTCCCAGCCCAGCGCCGGAGATTTGTCACGGATCGGCCCGAGAACAGCGAAGTCCAGTTCGAGCGCCATTGCCCGCTCCAGTTCTCCTCGCGTGTGACACGAAGCCGCGGCAAGCGCGCCTTTCGGTTTTTCCCCTAAGTCTTTCAACTGAGAAGCAGTGAAGTGCACACCATCGGCGCCCGGAAACGGCGCTTTGGTCATCACCTTGCACCCGTACCGGTTGGCGAGCGTGAGAACCTGCCGCGTGAAGCCGGCGGCGTCCTTCATCCCTGGCTCGCGCACCTGCACCAGCTTGAGACCCTGCTGAAGGCGCTTTTCCAGCCGTGCCAGCTGCTCGGGGCTGCCCATGCTCGTCGCATCGGTGACCGCGTACTCGACGGGCAGCGCGAGCGAGGCGAGCACCGGCGCGTTCGCCGGCAGCATCGGCGCGACCATCGCCGCTTCGCTGCGCTGCCAGGCGATCGCCTGGTCCTCGCGCGGATGCGGCTCGTTCTTCCACGTCGTGACGCGAAAGAAATGCAGCCGCACCGTACCGTGCGGATAGGTGAACACGCGGGTGATCCAGGGATAGGAAGTCCGGACGTCGATGCCGAGCTCTTCGTGCAGCTCGCGGGAAAGCGCGTGCTCTGCCTGCTCCCCCGCTTCGACCTTGCCGCCGGGAAATTCCCAGTAGCCGGCGTAGACCTTGCCGGCCGGGCGTTGCGCCAGCAGGAAGGCACCGTCGGGGCGTTGGATCACCGCCGCGGCGACTTCTATCACTTTTTCTTGCTGTGGCGACCCGCCCAGTCGCGGGCGAACTGGTAGGCAACGCGACCGCTGCGCGAGCCCTTCTGCAGGGCCCACTGCAAGGCTTCTTCCTTTGCCGGCTCGGAAGCGCTGATGCCGAACGACTTGAGCCAGGTCTCGACGATCTGCAGGTACTCGTCCTGGTCGAACGGGTAGAACGTGACCCAGAGACCGAAGCGCTCGGAGAGCGAGATCTTCTCCTCGACCGTCTCGCCGGGGTGGATTTCGTCGCCGACGTACTTGGTCTCCAGGTTCTCGGCCATGTATTCCGGCATCAGATGGCGGCGGTTGGAAGTCGCGTAGATGAGCAGGTTCTCCGAGGTGGTCGAGATCGAGCCGTCGAGCGCCACCTTGAGCGCGATGTAGCCGTCCTCGGCGCCGTGGAAGGTCAGGTCGTCGCAGAAAAGGAGAAAGCGCTCCGGCCGGGCGGCGACCTGGTCGACCAGCGCCGGCAGGTCGACAAGATCGTTCTTCTCCACCTCGATCAGGCGCAGGCCCTTGCTCGAGTACTTGTTGAGCAGCCCTTTGACGATCGAGGACTTGCCGGTGCCGCGCGCACCGGTCAGCAGGACGTTGTTCGCCGGCTTGCCGTCGAGGAACTGCTTCGTGTTCTGCTCGACCTTGCCGATCTGCGCATCGATGCCGCGCAGGTCGGCCAGCCTGATCTTGTGCACGTGGCGAACCGGTTGCAGCCAGCCCCCCGTGCCCCGGCGCCCCGCGCTGCGCCAGCGGAACGCGATGCTCGCCTTCCAGTCGGTGGCCGGCGGCGGTGGCGGCAGCAGCTGCTCGAGCCGCTGCAGGATTTTTTCGAGTTCTTTGCTCACGTACGGTACTCGGCGTTGATTTTGACGTAATCGAAGGAGAAATCGCAGGTCCAGACCGTCGCGTCCGCCTTGCCGCGGCCGAGCTTGAGCCGGACCGTGAATTCAGGCTTTTTCATCACCGCCACGCCCTGCTCGTCGGAGTACGCGGGATGGCGGCCGCCGCCCGAGGCGACGAGCACGTCATCGAGGTAAAGCGAGAGCTTCGAGACATCGACCCCGGAGTTGCCCGCGGCGGCGAGGATGCGGCCGAGGTTAGGGTCGGAGGCGAAGAAGGCCGTTTTCACGAGCGGCGAGTGGGCAATCGCGTAGGCGACCTTGCGGCACTCGTCCTCGTTGCGGCCGCTTTCGACGCGCACGGTGACGAACTTGGTCGCGCCCTCGCCGTCGCGGATGATCGCCTGCGCGAGGTGCCGCGAGACGTCGGTGATGGCCGCTTCCAGCTTGAGCAAATCGCGCGGCGCGCGCACCGCCGGGCCGCGGCCGGTGGCGACGACGATGAACGAGTCGTTGGTCGACGTGTCGCCGTCGACCGTGACGCAATTGAACGAGCGGTCGGCGACGCGGCGGATGATCCCGGCGAGCTTCTTCTGCGCCACCGCCGCGTCGGTGGCGACGAAGCCGAGCATGGTCGCCATGTCGGGCCGGATCATGCCGGCGCCCTTGGCGATGCCGGTCACCACCGCCTCGCCGTTGCCGAGCCGCAGTTTTCTCGAGAAGGCTTTCGGCACCGTGTCCGTGGTCATGATCGATTCGGCGGCGGACAGCCAGTCGGCGCGGTCGAAGAGCGCTTTTGGCAGCGCGGCGACGATCCGGTCCGCCGGCAGCGGCTCCATGATCACGCCGGTCGAGAACGGCAGGACCTGCGCCGGGTCGCAGCCGAGATGGCCGGAGAGCGCCTCGCACACGCGCGCGGCGCGCTTCAAGCCGTCCGCGCCCGTTCCAGCGTTCGCGTTGCCGGTATTGACCACCAGGGCGCGAATGCCTCCCTTCTGCAGGTTCTTCCGGGCAAGGATCACCGGCGCGGCGCAATAGCGGTTCTGGGTGAACACGCCGGCGACCGACGAGCCCTCGGCCAGCCGCATTACGAGCAGGTCTTTTCGGTTCGCCTTGCGCACGCCGGCCATGGCGACGCCGAGCTCGACGCCGGAAACGGGGTGAAGGGACGCGGGATCGGGCGGAGCGAGATTGACTGCCATGGGTAAGGACCGGATTTTACGCGGGATTTCGATCTCGATCGCCCCCAGCGCTTTCCTACGACGCTAGCGACCGACGTCGGACAAGCGATGACGGCCATTGGACGCACTCTTTGGAAGCAGCCGCAGTCACCAGCGTAGGGTGGAATGCCCTCCTGATGTTGCATGACTACCTGGTCAGCTCCGCTGCCGCAGCGCCGGAGAAAGTCGCGCTGGTCTGCGCCGGGCAGCGACTGAGTTATCGCGAGCTCGACGAGCGCTCCAACGCGCTCGCTAACAGCCTGGCGGCTGGCGGCGTCGAGCGCGGCGACCGGGTACTCGTATTCGCCGACAACACCGTCGAGACGGTGGTTGCGTTCTGGGCGGTGCTCAAGGCGAATGCCGTGGTATCGATCGTCAATCCGCTCACCAAGGGCGATAAGCTCGCCTATCTGCTCAGCGATTGCCGCCCGACGGCGCTGATCACCGACAAGCACCTGCAGCGGGTGTACGCCGCACCCGCGCAGGCCTGCCCCCATCTCAAGCAGGTCATCGTCGCCGGCACGCCGAGCTGGGACGAGGCGCTCGCTGGCGACCGCAGTGCGCCGCCCGCACGCAAGACGATCGATGTCGACCTCGCGGCGATCATCTATACCTCGGGCTCCACTGGCGACCCGAAGGGCGTGATGCTCACGCATCGCAACATGCTGGCCGCCTGCTCCGCGATCTCCACCTACCTCCAGGTCAAGAGCGATGAAGTCATTCTCGGCGTGCTGCCGCTTGCTTTCGACTACGGCCTTTACCAGATGATCATGGCCTTCGCCACCGGCGCCCGCCTGGTGCTCGAACGCTCGTTCGCTTTCCCAGCGCAGGTGCTGAAGGTCATGGTCGACGAGCGCGTGACCGGCTTTCCCGGCGTGCCGACAATCTTCGCGCTGCTTGGCGAGCTCAAGTCGCTGCCGGATTACGACCTCTCCGCCATCCGTTATGTGACGAACACCGCGGCGGCGCTGCCGGCGAAGCACATCACGATGCTGACCGACCTCTTTCCCGGGGCGCGAATCTACTCGATGTACGGCCTCACCGAGTGCAAGCGCTGCACCTACCTGCCGCCGGACGAGCTGGCGCGCAAGCCCGGAAGCGTCGGCATTGCGATCCCCAACACCGAGCTGTGGATCGTCGACGAGAACGACCGCCGCGTCGGGCCCGGCGTGGTCGGTCAGCTGGTGATCCGCGGCGCCACGGTGATGAAAGGCTATTGGGAAAAGCCCGAGGCCACGGCGAAGAAGCTCAAGCCCGGGCTGCTGCCCGGCGAGCTGGTGCTCTATACCGGCGACTATTGCAAGCTCGACGAGGAAGGCTACCTCTACTTCGTCGGGCGCATGGACGATGTGATCAAGTCGCGCGGCGAGAAGGTGGCGCCGAAGGAAGTCGAGCTGGTGCTGATGAACATCAAGGGCGTGAAGGAAGCCGCCGTGATCGGCGTTCCGGACCCGATCCTCGGCCACGCCGTCAAGGCGTTCGTCGTGCTCGAGGCGGGCAGCGACCTCGCCGAACGCCAGCTGCAGAAGGAATGCCAGAGCCGGTTGGAAAACTTCATGGTGCCGAAATACATCGTCGCGGTGCCCTCGCTGCCGAAGACCGACACCGGCAAGATCCGCAAGATCGGGCTGCAATGACCGCGCGCTTCATGGAGGTGGAGCTCCTCGTCGAGCGCGGCGTGCTGGTGCCGCGCCTGGAGACCGAGCTCCTCGGCAGGACCGCGCTCGAGCTGCTGCCCGACAACGCCCGCGTGATCGACATGTGCTGCGGATCGGGCAACCTTGCCTGCGCCCTCGCCTCGCACCGGCCGCAGGCGCGAATCTGGGCCAGCGACCTCACCGACGCCTGCGTCGGACTGGCACGCCGCAACGCTATCCATGCTGGCGTTGCGGAACGCGTCTGCGTGGTGCAAGGCGACCTGTTCGGAGGGCTCTCGGGCCGCGGCCTCGAAGGCTCGATCGACGCCGTGGTGTGCAATCCGCCGTACATTTCGCAAGCCAAGCTCGCCGGCGAACGCGCCGCGCTGCTCGAGAGCGAGCCGCGTGAGGCGTTCGACGGCGGCCCTTACGGCCTGAGCATCCACCAGCGCGTCGTGCGGGAAGCGCTGCCCTTCCTCAAGCCCGGCGGCAGCCTGCTGTTCGAGATCGGCCTCGGCCAGGAGCGCCAGGTGAAGATGCTGCTCGAGAGAACCCGGGCTTACGAGGGCCTGCGCACGGTGGAAAACGCCGCCGGCGAGGTGCGTGTCGTGGCCGCCCGCAAGATCAACCTAAGAGGAAACTGATGGAACTCAAGACGCAGGTCCGCGACTTCATCACCGCCAACTTCTATGTTGCCGACCCGGCGTCTCTCGAGGACCGCGCATCGCTGCTCGACCACGGCATCATCGACTCGACCGGTGTACTGGAGGTCATCATGTTCATCGAGACGACCTTCAGTCTCACCGTGGAGGACAGCGAGATGCTGACCGAGAACCTCGACTCGATCGAGCGCATCGCCGCATTCGTCGCCCGCAAGACCTCGCAGGCGGTGCCCGTCGCGGCCTGAGGTCGCCCTGCGGGGCTAGGTTAGTTTCCCGTGGCAGTGCTTGTACTGCAGTATAGTTTTCGTCCGAGCCAGAGCCAAGCGAGGCCGGCGAATTGTAAAGCTGCGAGCATGCCGAGTCCCCAGCTATAGGCCCCCGGCGCATAGCCGAGCGAGGTCTGCGGCCACAGGGAAAGCACCAGCCCGACACCCCACTGGCCGAGAAACATGACGCCGAACGTAAACGTATTGACCGTGGTGCCCACCCGCCCGGCCATTTCCTTCGGAAAACGGCGCAGCAATGTCGAGTAGAGCACCGTAGGCGCCGAACTGAAGAAGATGAAGCCAGACCAGAGCGCGAGCGGCCAGGTCTTCACGCCGAGCCCGAGCAGCGCGAGGCAGCCCACCGCCACTGTGACCGCGCCCGCGACTACGGTCACGGTGGGGGCGCCGCGGCGCGCACGCAGGTCGGCAAGGCGGCCGAAGAAGAGATAGCCGGCGATCATCGCCACGCTCACCACGAAGAGGCCGCGTCCGACCGCTTCGGGGTCATAGCCGGCCACATCGCGCAGCCAAGTGGCGATCCACAGCGTAATGAGCGAGACAGAGGCGCATTGCGAAGTGCTGACCACGGCGGTGATGCCGCGAAACACCGGATCGGCGACGAGGTGCCGCACGCCGGCGAAAGCCGCCAAGCGTGAATCGCGTGCGGGCCTCTGCTCGCGCTCGGGCACGACAAAGAACAGGCTTACCGCAACGGCGACGGGCGCAACCGCGCAGGCAAACATGATGCTGCGCCAGCCTGCGACGCGCAGCGCGAGCTCGAGCGGCACGGTCGCAGTCATCGCGCCGAGCACGCCGACAGCAAAGGCGCGCGAGTTCATAGTCGCGAGGCGCTCGGTCGGATACCACAGCGCGAAGGCCTGGAACGAGGCCATCAGGCAGACGCACACGCCCAGGCCGATTAGCGCGCGCCCGAGGATCAGGAATGGGTACGACGGCGCCGCGGCGAAGACTACCGCGCCGGCGGCGGCGACGAGAAGCAGCGCCGCATTGATGCGCCGCGGTCCGTGGCGGTCGAGCAGGATGCCCGCCGGAATCTGGAACAGCGCAAATGCGAGGAAATACACGCTGGTGAGCAGCCCGAGCTTCGCCGCGCTTAGACCGAACTCGACTGCGATCTGCGGGCCGAGCAGTGCATTGACCGAGCGGAAGGCGTAGGACACATAAAAGCCGGCGACGAACGGCAGGAAAACGCGCAGGAACAGGTTGACACCGCAAGATCGCCAATGCATGGAGATCGCGCCACGCTAGCACTGCATGATTCATCGGCGACGCCGATCGCTTCGGCAGCGAGCGAAGCGTTCGGATAGACGCACGCGAATCGCGGTGCGAGAATTTGCGCCATGCAACATCGACGGGTCTCCTTGTCCGCTTCGATGCTCGCCGATCCGACCCGGGCGGCGATCGTCCTCGCGCTGATGGATGGCCGCAGCCGCGTCGCCAAGAAGCTCGCGCTCGATGCGGGCGTCACGCCGCAGACTGCGACCGCGCATCTCAGAAAGCTGGTGGCTGCCAACATCCTCGCCTGCGAGGCGCACGGCCGATTCAAACATTTCAGGATTGCCCGCGCCGAGGTTGCGCATGCCGTAGAAGCGCTTTCGGAACTCGACGTCGTGTCCGGCCGGACACTACCGCTCGCCGCGCGAGAGGTGCGCTTCGCGCGCTGCTGCTACGACCATCTCGCCGGACGCCTAGGCGTCGCGATCACCGAGCGCCTGCCCGTGTTCGGCGGCAGCGTGCTCGCAGAGCTCGGCATCCACTTCGACGCGCTGGAAGCTTTGCGCCGGCCGCTCTCGCGCTGCTGTATCGACTGGACCGAGAGGCGTCCGCATATCGCGGGATCGCTGGGCGCCGCCCTTCTGCGCACCTACAAGGACAAACGCTGGCTGGTCCCGGTGGAAGAATCGCGCAAGCTCGTTGTCACGCCGCGCGGCCGGACGATGTTCGTTGAGCGCTTAGGCCTCGACGACGCACTGTTCGCGGACCATCACAGCTAGCCGCGACCCGAGGTGCTAGCAGGCTAAGTTAGTTTCCCGTGGCAGTGCTTGTATTTCTTGCCCGAGCCGCAGGGGCAGGGATCGTTGCGGCCGACCTTTTGCGCGTGGCGCACCGTCGGCTGCGTCTTCTTCTTCTCGGCGACCGCGACATCGCCGTTGCCGCCGTCGCCATTCGCCATCGTCTCGGCGGACTCGGCATGCTGCAGCCGCACGTTCTCGACGTGCGCCTGGTCGTCGGGCTTGATGTCTTCCTGGGTGCGGATCTCGACCGCGGTCAGCGTCTTGATGACCTCCAGCTTCACCGACTCGACCATGGCGCCGAACAGCTCGAACGCCTCGCGCTTGTATTCCTGTTTCGGGTTCTTCTGCGCGTAGCCGCGCAGGTGGATGCCCTGGCGCAGGTGGTCGAGCGCCGCCAGGTGCTCGCGCCAGTGGGCATCGAGGATCTGCAGCATGACGTAGCGCTCGTACTGGTGGAATGACGCCTCGGCGCCGGCCGGGATCTTGGTCTTGTAGGCGGCTTCTGCCTTCTCGACGATGCGCTCGAGCAGCGCCTGGTCATCGAGCTCGGGCTCCTTCTCCAGCCAGGCGCGCAGCGGCAGCTCCAGGCCGAGCTCCGCCTTGAGCGCATTCTCGAGGGCGGCGATGTCCCATTGCTCCTCGACGCTCTCTTCCGGAACATGGACCCGCAGCATGTCGGCGATCACGCCGGCGCGCAGGTCGGTGATGCGCGGCGAGACATCCTGCGACTCGAGCAGCTCGTTCCTGAGCGCGTAGATGGTCTTGCGCTGATCGTTGGCGACGTCGTCGTATTCGAGCAGCTGCTTGCGGATGTCGAAGTTGCGCGCCTCGACCTTGCGCTGCGCGCTCTCGATCGAGCGCGTCACCATCGCGTGCTCGATCGCCTCGCCTTCGGGCATCTTCAGCATCACCATGATGCGGTTGATGCGCTCGCCGGCGAAGATGCGCAGCAACGAGTCCTCGAGCGACATGTAGAAGCGCGAGCTGCCCGGGTCGCCCTGGCGACCCGAGCGGCCGCGCAGCTGGTTGTCGATGCGGCGCGACTCGTGGCGCTCGGTGCCGATGATGTGCAGGCCGCCCGCCTTCACCACCTGGTCGTGCAGCGACTGCCATTCGCCGCGCAGCTTCTCGATGCGCGTCTTTTTCTCGCCGGCCTCGAGCTTCTCGTCCGCTTCGACGAAATCGACCTGCTTCTCGACGTTGCCGCCGAGCACGATGTCGGTGCCGCGGCCGGCCATGTTGGTGGCGATGGTGACCATCTTCGGCCGCCCGGCCTGGGCGACGATCTGCGCCTCGCGCTCGTGCTGCTTGGCATTCAGAACCTGGTGCGGCAGCTTTTCCTTCTGCAGCAGCCCCGAGAGCAGTTCCGAGTTCTCGATCGAAGTCGTGCCGACCAGCACCGGCTGCGCGCGGTCGTAGGCGTCGCGGATGTCCGCGATCACCGCGTGGTTCTTCTCCTTGGCGGTGCGGTACACCTGATCCTGGCGGTCGGCACGGACCATCTTCATGTGCGTCGGCACGACTACCGTCTCGAGGCCGTAGATCTGCTGGAACTCGTACGCCTCGGTGTCGGCCGTGCCGGTCATGCCGGCGAGCTTGCCGTACATGCGGAAGTAGTTCTGGAACGTGATCGAGGCGAGCGTCTGGTTCTCGTTCTGGATGGCGACGCCTTCCTTCGCTTCGACCGCCTGGTGCAGGCCGTCGGACCAGCGCCGGCCCTGCATCAGGCGGCCGGTGAACTCGTCGACGATGATGACCTCGTCCTCCTGCACCACGTAATGCTGGTCGCGGTGGAAGAGATGGTGCGCGCGCAGCGCCGCATACAGCTGGTGCACGAGGTTGATATAGGCCGGCTCGTACAGGCTCGCCCCTTGCGGCAGCATGCCGATGCGCGCCAGGATCTCCTCGGCCTTCTGGTGACCCGCCTCGGAAAGCACGATCTGGTGATTCTTCTCGTCGACGAAGAAGTCGCCCGGCGGGTCGGGCTGGTCGGGCTTCTTCTCCTCCTTCTGCGGCGTCAGCAGCGGCGCCACCTGGTTCATCTTCTGGTAGATCTCGGTGCGGTCCTCGGCCTGGCCGGAGATGATGAGCGGCGTGCGCGCCTCGTCGATCAGGATCGAGTCCACCTCGTCGACGATGGCGTAGTTGAGGCCGCGCTGGAAGCGCTCCTCGACATGCATCGCCATGTTGTCGCGCAGGTAGTCGAAGCCGAACTCGTTGTTCGTGCCGTAGGTGATGTCGGCGGCGTAGGCCTTGCGCTTGTCCTCGGGATCCATCTGCGGCAGGTTGACGCCCACCGAGAGGCCGAGGAAGTTGTAGATCTTGCCCATCCATTCGGCGTCGCGCCGCGCCAGGTAGTCGTTCACCGTGACGATATGGACGCTCTTGCCGGCGAGCGCGTTGAGGTAGGCCGGCAGGGTCGCGACCAGCGTCTTGCCCTCGCCAGTCTTCATCTCGGCGATCTTGCCGTTGTGAAGGACCATGCCGCCGACCAGCTGGACGTCGAAATGGCGCATGCGCACCGTGCGCTTCGCCGCTTCGCGCACGACCGCGAATGCTTCGGGCAGCAGTTCGTCGAGCGTCGCGCCCTCGGCGTGGCGCTTCCTCAGTTCAGCGGTTTTTGCCTGCAACTGCGAGTCGGAGAGCGCCGCCAGTCCCGGCTCGAGCGCGTTGGTCGCCGCCACCGAATGGGTGTATTGCTTCAGCAGTCGCTCGTTGCGGCTGCCGAAGACGCGCGCCGGCAAGCTCCAGAGGAACTGCGCCAACACCCGCAGCAATTGAAGGACTCTGATCATGGAAGCGAGGACCCGGGAGCAGGTACAACCCCCGGAAAACGCGAGAGTTTATCACGCGGGACGGGAGCGTCCCGCCCGGCGAACCTACTTGGCTTGCGCGACCGAGCCGGAGTTGCTCACGAAGCGCGCCGGATTCTGGGCCGCGCCGCGGAACCGCACTTCGAAATGCACGTGCGGCCCGGTCGAGCGGCCGGTATTGCCGGAGAGCGCGATGCGCTTGGTCCGCTGCACCACGTCGCCTTCCTTGACGAACAGCTTCGAGAGGTGCGCATAGCGCGTCACCAGGTCGTTGCCGTGGTCGATGTCGATCATGAAGCCGTACTGCGGGTGGAAGCCGGCGAACTGGATGATGCCGCCCGCCGCGGCCACCACCGGCGTGCCGAGGTCGGCGAGGAAATCGATGCCTTCGTGCATCGCCCACTGGCCGGTGAACGGATCGATGCGGCGCCCGAAGCCCGAGGCATTGAAAGGCGCGCTCACCGGCGTGATGGTCGGCGTGAGCTTCTTCTTCACCGCCTGCTCGAAGAGCTGCGCCTCGAGGACGCCCATCATGTCGTTGCGCGTCTCCACCTGGCGCGACAGCATCGCGAGCTTGTCGCTGAACTCGGCGAGCGAGAGGTTCTGCGGCGGCATCATGGTCGGCGTCGCCCCGCCCAGGCCCGGCGCGGTGGCGAAGCGGAATTCACGGATACCGGCGCTGGACGAGAGCCGATCGCCCAAGGCATCGAGGCGCGTCAACTGTGCCTGCATCTCGCCGAGCTTGACCGCCATCGCATTGAGGTTCTGCTGAACGAAGGCGCGGCCGCGGTCGGCTTCGGCCTCCTGCGCCGAGAGCACCAGCCGCTGCAGCGCCGGCGCGCGAATTTCGGCTGCATAGCGCAGCGTGAGCCAGTAGAGGCCCGCCGTCGCCGCGCAGAGAAGCGCGACACCAAGTAGACAGGTCCCGACGAAGTGCCGCAGGCTGAGGTTGACGGACCTCGCCTTGGCCATGCGGTCGGAGACCAGGATAATCTGCACTTACTCCCTCCCGAGTACGCGCCACCCCGTGCCACTACCAAAAATCGACCGCATCCTGTCAGTCGACGCTGAACTGCAACCGCTCGTCTTGAAGACGCGGGACCTTCGTGCGCTCCGGGGGCTTGTTGACGGCTTTTTGCCCCCTGACCTCGCCCGTCAGGCCCGGGTCGCCAATTTCAGGGAGGGGGAACTGGTGCTGCTAGCCGCAAATGCCTCGGCGGCGGCAAAGCTCAGGCTCCTCGCTGGTCCTCTGATTGACTATCTATCAGAGCGACGCTGGCAGGTTAGTTCAGTTTCCCTGAGGGTGCAACCAAACGCCTCACGCGGCGTCGCTGCTGCAATGCAAAAAAGCGTGCATTTATCCACACATACGATCGATAGCTTACGCGCCCTTCATGGCCGGATGCGACCCTCGCCGGCGCGCGAGGCGCTGGGCCGGCTGCTGGAGCGGTCGAAGCTCCCAAAACCGGGGTAGCTAGCCGTACTGCCGGGCGAGCCGGAGGATGCCGGCGGGGGCATCCTCGGGGCGCTCGAAGCTGACGACTTCGAACGAGCTGCGGTCGGCGAGCAGGGTGCGCACGAGCTGGTTATTCAGTGCGTGACCCGACTTGTGGGCGGCAAATGCGCCCAGGAGGGGCTTGCCCATCAGGTAGAGGTCGCCGATGGCGTCGAGCAGCTTGTGCCGAATGAACTCGTCGGCGAAGCGCAATCCGTCGGCGTTCAGGACGCGGTAGTCGTCCAGCACCACCGCGTTGTCGAGACCGCCGCCGAGCGCAAGACCGCTCTCGCGCAGGTCCTCGACCTCGTGCATGAAGCCGAAGGTGCGGGCGCGGGCGATTTCCTTGAGATAGGAAGTTTCGGCGAAATCGATCGCCACCGACTGCGTCGAGCGCTCGATCACCGGGTGCTTGAACTCGATCGAGAACGACAGCTTGAAGCCTTCGTAGGGATCGATGCGCGCCCATTTGTCGCCGTTCTTCACCTCGACGCGGCGGGTGACGCGCAGGAAGCGCTTCGGCGCCGCTTGCTCCTCGATGCCCGCTTGCTGAATGAGGAGGACGAACGGCGAGGCGCTGCCGTCCATGATCGGCATCTCGGCCGCGTCGAGATCGACGTAGGCGTTATCGACGCCGAGGCCGCCGAGCGCGGACATCAGATGCTCGACGGTGCTGACGCGCACGCCGTCCTTGATCAGGCAGCTCGAAAGGCGCGTGTCGCCGACCAGGTCGGCGCGCGCCGGGATGTCGACCGGGGAAGCGAGATCGATGCGCCGGAACACGATGCCGGTGTCTGCCGGTGCCGGACGCAGCTTCATCATCACCTTCTGGCCGGTGTGCAGCCCGACGCCGGAGGCGCTGATCAGGGACTTTAGGGTGCGCTGTCGAAGCATGTTGCAGTGCGGGATTCTAGCAGAACAGCGTGAATTTCCCTCTGGCGGTCACGCCCGCCGCGGCTCGCCTTCAGCCTTTTTCTCCGCCTTGACCTGCTCGGTGACGTCGTAGATGACGCCAAGGCGGGCCGGCCGGCCGGAAAACTCGAGGTCGAAGGACACCACTTTCACGTGAATGAGGTCGCCATTCTTCTTGCGGTGGCGCCAGACCCGTTGCCGGTATTCGGCGCTGCGGTCCTCGAACACCTTGCGCAGCCCGGCGACATCCTCTTCCGGACGGATCTTGTCCGCCGTCATGGAGAGGAACTCCTCGCGCGAATAACCGTAGAGGCCGAGCGCCGCGCCGTTCACGGCCAGGAAGGCGAGCGAATTGCCATCGACCACCCACATCGCCTGCGGATGGACTTCGAAGAGCAGCCGGTAGCGCTCCTCGCTCTCTTCCAGCGCTTTCTGGTTGCGCGCCCGTTCGGTGATGTCCTTGCCGATGCCGTG
>JAXDQC010000102.1:0-14274 GCA_034668045.1 Betaproteobacteria bacterium
GGCCATCCCAGATTTCCTTGGACAGGATGTGGATGAAGCCGACCTCGTCGTACACCGCGCGCTGGTTGAACGGGTCCGGGCCGAGGAAGCCGTCGATGTTGCCGGCGCGCAGGTTGGCCACCATCTCCGGCGGCGGCGTGACGCGGATCTGGATGTCGGTGTCGGGGTCGAGGCCGTGCTCCGCGACGTAGTAGCGCAGCAGGAAGTTGTGCATCGAGTACTCGAACGGCACCGCGAACTTGAAGCCCTTCCAGGCCTTGGGATCGCGCTTGTCCTTGTGCTTGACGTGCAGCGTGATCGCCTGGCCGTTGACGTTCTGGATCGTCGCCACGCGCATCGGCGACTGCGTCGAGCCCAGGCCCATCGACATGGCGAGCGGCATCGGCGAGAGGAAGTGGCTGGCGTCGTGCTCCTTGTTGATCATCTTGTCGCGGATCAGCGCCCAGCCCGCGGTCTTCATCAGCTGCACCTGCAGGCCCTGCTCGCGGTAGAAGCCGAGCGGGTCGGCCATGATCAGCGGGCTCGCGCACGTGATGGCGATGAAGCCGATCTTCAGGTCCTTTTTCTCCGGGGTCTTCTTCTCCTGCGCCATCGCTTCCAGCGCGCCGAACGGGAACAGGGACGCCGCGGCGGCATAGGCAGTCGAGGAACCGACTGCGGTGAGGAAGCGCCGCCGCGTCTCGTCGTGCGGCACGAGGGCGCGCAGAACGCTCGAGCGGATGAAGCTCCGGGTCAGTTCCTCGTCGTTGTCGGCCATGGGCCTCCCCAATGCACTGGGGCGCTATTTGCACCATCCGTGCCAGCGGCTTTCCCCTAGGAAGCGGCGCACCATCGAGGCCGCGGTGCACGCTTCCGGTGCGCATGACGCACCAACACGGCGCTTTGCTATGCTGGGTCGATGCGCTACGCCATCCTCCTACTAGCCCTCGCGGGCTGCACTTACGTCTCCGACCCGGCGCAGAACGAAAGCATCATCCGCACGCCGGGAAACTTCCGCGCCGGCTCCGGCGTGATCGACTCGATCGCCGTCGTGCCGGGCAAGGGCACGAAGGACAAGGAACCGCACCACTATCGCCTCTTCATCCGCATGGACGTGGGCGGCTTCCAGACCGTCGATGTCGAAGACAACACGTTCTTCGCCGGCGAGGCGGTCGAACTCACCAACGACGGCCGGGTGGTGCGCGTCAGCGGCACCGAGATGCGCGAGCTGATCCGCCGCTGACAAAAAAAACCGCGCGCCTCTCGGCGCGCGGCTTCCTGTCTTGGATCGCTACTTCGCTGCGAAGCAGTAGAACATGCCGGCGCCGCCGGAGGACTTGAGCTGGTCCTGGCTGCAGCCGCGCGAGCCGTGCGACGAGTTCCACGATTTCATGTGGCGCGAGTCCTTCAGGCCCTGCAAGTCGTGGTGGCCGACGATCGCCGAGCCCTCGCCGCTCTTGGTCCAGTTGCCGCAGGTGGTGTCGCCGCCGGCAGTCGAGTACATGCCCATCGGGTCGGAGCCGGTGAGGATGTCGTGCATGTTCGGCGTGTCGCCCCGGCCGTTGACCTTCTCGCCCTTCTCGGTCAGCGCGGTGTCCTTGGTGACGTTGTTCTTCGCCGAGTGCAGGTCGTTGACGTTGCGCGCCACCATCATGCCCTTGGCGTTGTACCAGGGGCCCTTGCCGATGCGCTCGCGTGCATTGACGCCCGCGTCGCCGCCCGGCAGCGAGGTGCTGAGGTAGGCCTTCCAGTTCGTCTCCTTCGAGCCCGCCGCCTTGGCGAGCGCACCGCAATGCGCGTCCGCGCCTTCCAGGCCGCCCAGGTCGGCGCCGCTGCCCTTGCCGGCGCTGGTGACGAAGAACGACATCGTGCCCTTCGCCGCGCCCTTCTTCTCGGCCTTCTTCTCCTGCGCCTGCGCGCTTCCAAATGCCAGCAGCAATGCCGCCGTAATGATCGTCAGTTTCATTTGATCTCCTCCTAGGTTGGACTTTCGCTAACAGCCGCCGGGGGCGACTATTCCTTTTTCGCCTGCATGTCCTTCACCATCTTCTCGGCCCGTTTCTTCATCTCGGCCTTGGTCAGATCTTCCTTGTGCGTCGCAAGATGCCAGACGTGGCCGAACGGGTCCTCGATCGTGCCGAGGCGATCGCCGTAGAACTGGTCGGCCACCGGGCGGATCACCTTCGCGCCCGCCGCCACCGCCTTCTTTACCTGCGCGTCGACGTTCGTGACGTACACGTGGATGTGCACCGTCGTGCCGCCGCGCGTCGCCGGGCCGACGAACTGCATCGGCGGATACTCGTCGGAGAGCATGACGCGCGAGTCGCCGATCTGGATCTCGGCATGGCCGAGCTTCCCGTCGGGCCCCGGCATGCGCATGATCTCCTTCGCGCCGAACGCCTTCTTGTAGAACTCGATCGCCTGCGCCGCGCCACGGATGCTCAGGTACGGGGTGACCGAGTTGTATCCGTCCGGAATCGGCTTCACTTTTTTCTTCATCGCGCTTCTCCTCGCTTCAGAACTTTCCCAGGACGCGCGCCGGTGGGCTTGCCGCCGCGCCATACCGGCTCGCCGTTGACGATCACGGTGTCGATTCCCTTCGCCGCCTGGATCGGCTTCTCGAACGTGGCGCTTTCGTTGATGCTTTCATCGAACAGGACGATGTCTGCCGCGTAGCCCTGCTTCAACTCGCCGCGGCCGGCGAGGCCGAACGTCTTCGCGGTCAGCCCGGTCATCTTGTAGACGGCGGTCTCCAGGGGAAACAGATTCAGGCCTTTCGCATAGTGCCCGAGCACCCGGGGGAACGTGCCCCACAGGCGCGGATGCGGCGCGGCATCGTGCGGCAAGCCGTCGGAGCCGATCATGGTGTGCTCGAAGGCGAGGATGCGCTGCACGTCTTTTTCGTCCATCGAGAAGTAAATTGCGCCTGCCGGCAGGAGCTTTTCAACTGTCTGTTCTGTTCCCAGTCCCATTTTTCTTGATATTTCATTTAGATCAGAACCGGAAAATTCCGGGTGCGGCTTCGACCAGGTCACGAGCGTCTTCGACGCCACCTTCACCCGGCTGAACGAGAGGATGGTCGAGGAGGCGCAGTAGGGATAGCAGTCGAGGCCGATCTTCTGCGAGCGCATCGCTTTCTCGATCAGCGGCAGCGTCTCGGCCGAGCGGCCGTGGTTGGGCGTGCCGGCGAGCTTGTGGTGCGAGATCACCACCGCCACGCCGAGCTCGCGGCCGATGCGGAAGGTTTCCTCGAGCGAGTCGACGATGTGGTCGCCCTCGTCGCGCATGTGGGTGCAGTAGAGCGCCTGGCGCGCGGTGAGCGGCCGGCAGACCTCGATCACTTCTTCGGTCGGCGCCGCGCATGCCGGCTCGTAGTACAGGCCGGTGGAGACGCCGATCGCGCCGGCTTCGAGGGCCTCCTCCACCATGCGTTGCATGGAAGAAATTTCTTTTTTTGAAGCGGCTCGTTCAACATCATCCATCGTCTGAACGCGCAGCATCGTGTGGCCGACGAGCAGCGCGCAGTTGGTCGCCGCTGGTTTTCTGCCTAGTTCATCGACGTAAGAGCGGAAGGTCGGAAAGCGAAACCACTTGCCCTCGTCATCCATCAGGTCGATCGGCGGCGTGACCGGCGAGCGCATGCCCTTGGGCGCCGGCGCGAGCGAGATGCCGCAGTTGCCGGCGACGACGGTGGTGACGCCCTGGCTCACCTTCGGCGCCATCTCCGGCGCCGAGAGCATCAGGCGGTCGTCGTGCGTGTGCGCGTCGATGAAGCCGGGCGCGGCGATCTTTCCTCTGGCATCGATTTCCTTCTTGCCCTTCGGTACTTTTCCAATCGCCACAACGCGGCCCGCCGAGATACCCAGATCGGCTTCAAATCGAGGAGCGCGAGTGCCGTCGATCACGGTGGCGTTGCGAATCACGAGGTCCATCAGTCCACCTTGGCGCCGGAGCGCTTCACGACTTCGGCCCACCGGGGCGTTTCCTTGCGAACGAGCTCGAGGAACGCTTCCGGCCCGGCGCCGTCGGGCTCGGTGTCGAGCGAGCGATAACGCTCGGCTACCAGAGGGGAGGCAAGGGCTTTTCGAATTTCTTCGTGAAGTCTCACGATGATTTCCTTGGGCAACCTCGCAGGGCCGATGACGCCGCCCCACGAATTGGTCTCGTAGCCGCGCACGGTTTCCGCGATGGCCGGCACGTCCGGGAACTGGGCCGCGCGTTGCGACGACGAGACGCCAAGCGCGCGAACCCGGCCAGCCTTGGCATGTGGGCCGATCGAAGGCACGTTGTCGAACATGAGCTGGAGGTTGCCAGACATCAGGTCGGTGATCGCCTGCGCGCTGGCCTTGTACGGCACGTGCAGGATGTCCGTCCCGGTCATCGCCTTGAAGAGCTCCGCGCCGAGATGCCCGGTGGTGCCGTTGCCCGAGGAGCCGGTGGTGAGCTTGCCAGGGTTCTTCTTCGCGTAGTCGATCAGCTCGCGCACGCTCTTCACCGGCAGGTTGTTGTTGACCGCGAGCATGTTGAACACCCGCACGCAACTCGACACCAGCGTCAGGTCCCTTTCCACGTCGTAGGGCACCGACGGCAGGAGGCTGCGGTTGATCGCGAGCGAGACGATGTTGCCGTAGCCAAGCGTGTAGCCGTCGGGCGCCGCCCTGACGATGTCCATCGTGCCCGGAACGTATGAGCCGCCGGGCTTGTTCTCGACGATGAAGGCGACACCCATCTGCGTCGCGAGCTGCTGCGTGAGCACGCGCATCAGGACATCGGGCGAACCGCCCGGCGCCGACGGCACGACGAAGCGGATCGGCTTTTCCGGCCAGGCGGCGTGCGCGCAGCCGCACGCGAAAAGGAGGACTGCCGCAATCAACCGCATCCGGGCATTGTAGGATTGCCGCGAGGAGGAAGCATGAAGCTCTCGAAACTCGTTTTTATCCTGGCGTTCGCCGCGCTCTCGGCGCACGCCGACTACCCCGCTCCGCAGGAAGGAAGCTGGGTGGCGCGCGACTTCAGGTTCCAGAGCGGCGAGACGCTGCCCGAGCTGCGCCTGCACTACCGCACGATCGGCGCGCCGGGCGGCGACCCGGTGGTGGTGCTGCACGGCACGACGGGCACGGGCGCGAGCATGCTCACGCCCGCCTTCGCCGGCGAGCTGTTCGGCGAGGGCCAGCCGCTCGATTCGAAGCGCTACTTCATCATCCTTCCCGACGCGCTCGGCCACGGCAAGTCGAGCAAGCCCTCCGACGGGCTGCGGATGAAGTTCCCGCGCTACACGTCCGACGACATGGCCGAGGCCGCGCACCGTCTCCTCACCCAGGGCCTGAACATCCGCCGCGCACGCCTCGTCATCGGCAACTCGATGGGCGGCATGACCACGTGGCTCTGGGCGCAGAAATATCCGGGCGCCATGGACATCGCCGTGCCGATGGCGTCGCTGCCGGCCGAGATGGCGGGCCGCAACTGGATCATGCGGCGGCTCATCATCGACTCGATCCGCCGGGATCCGAAGAACGCGCAGCTCGCATCGGTGTTCTACTCGTTCGCCACCAGCGGCGGCAACCAGGCGCTCCTCAAGGCCGCGCCGACGCGCGAGAAGGCCGACGCACTCCTCGATGCCCGCCTCAAGGCGCCCTTTACCGCCGACCCCGAAGACGTCGTCTACCAGTGGGACTCCTCGCGCGACTACAACCCTTCAGCCGGCCTCGAGCGCATCACCGCCACGCTGCTTGCCATCAACTCTGCAGACGACGAGAGGAATCCGCCGGAGAACGGCGTGCTCGAGCGCGAGATCAAGCGGGTAAGGAACGGCCGCGTCTATCTCATCCCGGGAAGCGCCGACACCGCCGGCCACGGAACGACCGGCAGCGCCAAGTGGTACCGCAAGGAACTGGAAGAGTTGCTGCGCAGCGCGCCGCGTTTGCCGGCCCCCTGACAAGGGGGCAGTGAGTTCACGAGCGGGGGTTAGGCAGCCGCCCGCATAGCGCGATTCCTGCCGGCGGCCTTCGCGGCATAGAGCGCGCGGTCGGCGCGCGCCACCCACGTAGCGGGATGGCTATCGGCGGGGTCGAGCGTGGCGCAGCCGATGCTCGCCGTCACCTTGACCTCGCCGGCGAACGACGCCCACTCGATCCGCCTGCGAATGCGCTCGGCGATCGCCTCGGCGGCTGCGGCGTCGCTGCCGGGCAGCAGCACGCCGAATTCCTCGCCGCCGTAGCGCCCGGGCACGTCGTGCGCGCGCAGCGCCTCGCGCAGCACTTCGGCGACGCCGCGCAGCACCTCGTCGCCGGCGGGATGGCCGTGCGTGTCGTTGATCGCCTTGAAGTGGTCGAGGTCGATCATCAGCACCGACGCGGGCGCGCCCTCGCGCCGGCAGCGCGCGAACTCGCGCTCGACCGACTCCAGCCACGCCGTGTGGTTGGGCAGGCGCGTCTGCCCGTCGGTGCTCGATAGCGCGGCGAGCTCGAGGTTCTGCTGCCCAACGCGGCGCGCCAGGCTGTGCGTGGCGAGGCCGATCAGCATCGGGTAGCAGATGAGGAGCGGCACCGAGGCAAGGCGCGCGGCGATGCCCGATTGCAGGAGCTGCGGCTCGATCTGGAAGACGAACGCGACCGCGAACGCCGCGGCCGCCTGCGCGGCGATGCAGCGCGCCATGAACTTCAGGCCGCCGACCGCCGCCTTGTCCATCGCCAGCATCGCGAACACGATCACGCACGGCGCCAGGTTGAAATGAATCGCCGCCATCCAGATCCCGCCGAAGACGGAATCGAGAGTCAGGTTGAGATGCTCGGCGCGGCCGGGATTGCGGCTGCGGCCCGCTTGCCAGTACGCAAGGTGCGGCCAGCCGAGGAGATTGGCGACGAGCAGCGTCCAGAGCCATGCCGGGGCGTTCTGCTGCCAGAGCCCGCCGCCGATGCAGACGGCCCCCAGCAGCATGCCGAGGATCCGCAGCGGGTACATGCGCTGCGCGAAGCGATGGCCTTCCTCTACACCGCGCTCCGGCGGCGCCGTCTCGCCTTTCACTTCAGCTGGATCCCCGCGGTCTTGAGGACTTTCTCCCAGCGCGGGATCTCGCGCTTGACGTGCGCTTCGAGCTCGGCCGGGCCGCCGCCGATCGGCAGCGAGCCGCCGGTGCCAAGGCGCTCGATCACCTTCTCGTCCTTCAGCGCTTTCAGCGCCGCGGCGTTGACCCTGTCGACGATCTCCTTCGGCAGCTTCGCCGGCCCGACCAGGCCGTACCAGCCGCTCACCGCGAAATCCTTCATGCCGGCCTCGGCGGTGGTCGGCACGTCGGGCAGCCCCGGCGCGCGCTTCTCGGCGGCGATCGCGAGGCCCTTCATCCGTCCCGACTTCACATGCGGCGTGATGATCGAGATCACCGACCACATGTAGGGCACGTGTCCGGCGAGCACATCGGCGGCGGCGGGACCCGAGCCCTTGTACGGGATGTAGGTCGCCTTCACGCCGGCGAGCTGCTTGTAGAGCTCGGCGGCGAGGAAGCCCGCGCTGCCCGGATCGGTGGCGTAGGAGAGCTTGTCGCCCTGCGGCTTCGCCCAGGCGGTGAACTCGGCGAGCGTGCCGGCCGGCACCGAGGGATGCGTCACCAGCACCGTCGGCTCGTGCGAGATGAGCGTGATCGGCGTGAAGTCGCGCAGCGTGTCGTAGGGCAGCTTGTCGACCAGCGTCGGGTTGGTGGCGTGGCTGATGTAGACCATGAGCAGCGTGTAGCCATCGGGCGTCGCCTTCGCCACCACGTCGCTGCCGACTACCCCACCCGCGCCGCCGCGGTTCTCGATCACCACCGGCTGGCCGAGGTTGTCCTGCAGCGCCGGCGTGAAGGCGCGGGCGGTGATGTCGGTGCCGCCGCCCGGCGCCGCCGGGACGATCAGGCGGATGGCCCGGTTCGGATACTGTGCAGCCGCAGAAACCGCGGCTAAAAGCAGTGCCGCCGCGGAAAACGCTGCAAAGAACTTAGCCACCGGCAACCCCCTGGGTGTTCACATAGAGAGAGTAGATCGACGTGCTCGCCGCCATGAAGAGGCGGTTGCGGTAGAGGCCGCCGAAGCAGACGTTGGCGCAGCGCTCGGGCAGATCGATGCGGCCGATCAGCTTCGCGTCGCTGTTGAAGATGTTGACGCCATCGAGCGCCTCGCTGCCCATGCCCCAGCCCATCCACAGGTTGCCGTCGATGTCGACGCGGAAGCCGTCGGGCGTGCCGCCGGTCTCGGCCTGCAGGAAGACGCGGCCCTTGGCGAGCTTGGTTCCGTTGTCGACCACGTCGTAGACCTTGACGATGCGCGGCGTCGCGCCGGCCTCGATGACGTAGAGCTTCGACTCGTCGGGCGAGAACGCGAGGCCGTTCGGCCGGTTGACGTCGCCCGTCGCAACCGCGATCTGGCGCGTCTTCGGATCCCAGCGATAGACATTCGTCGGCAGCTCGGGCTTCGCCATGTGCCCTTCGTAGTAGCCGAGGACGCCGAACGGCGGATCGGTGAACCAGATCGAGCCGTCGGACTTGCAGACCACGTCGTTGGGCGAGTTGAGCGGCTTGCCGTCGAACTTGTCGGCGATGACGGTGATGGTGCCGTCGTACTCGGTGCGCGTAACGCGGCGCGTGTCGTGCTCGCAGGTGAGCAGGCGCCCCTGGCGGTCGCGCGTGTTGCCGTTGCCATTGTTCGAGGGCTTGCGGAACACGCCGAACCTGCCCGTCTCCTCGTCCCAGCGCATGATGCGGTTGTTCGGGATGTCGCTCCACAGGAGGTAGCGGCCGTCGCCGAACCACACCGGGCCTTCGTTCCAGCGGCAGTTCCAGGCGATGCGCTCCACCTTGGCGAGGCCGAGGCGATAGCGATTGAAGCTCGGATCGATGACCTTGACCGCCGGATCCGGATAGCGCCCGCTCGGCTGCCAGCCCGACGGCGTCTGCTGCGACTGCGCCAGCGCGCCCGGCATCGCCGCCAGCGCCGCGGCCCCTGCTCCGATCTTGAGAAATTCCCGCTTCGAGTTTTTCATGCTTCCTCCCCTGCCTTTCAGTCTAGCTCAGTGCCGCGGCCCTTTGCGCCCACCCTCGTTCGAGTCGGGCTTCCCGCGCTTGGGCGAGCGGCTTGCAGTGGCTTCCAGGAGCATCCCGACGGCCTGCGTGAAGACCGCGAGCGGCACCTCCTCGTCGCCGACGAGCATGCGCTCCAACATGTCGGTCGAGACGTTGAGCGCGTCGCCCAGCACGTCCACCCCGTTGCAGAGCTGCACCGCGCGGCGCAGCGCCATCTTCGGCACCTCGGAATTCTTCATCAGGCATCTTAGCCCGCGGCGCCCGGTACGATGACGCCATGGCCATCAAGCTCAACCACACCATCGTCCATTCGACCGATCCCGACGCCGCCGCCACCTTCTTCGCCGGCCTGTTCGGCCTGCCCGCGCCGAAATCCTTCGGCCCGTTCCTCGACGTCGAGGTCGGCAACGAGGTCACCCTCGCCTTCCTCGGCGCCGGCGCCATGGAAGTGCAGGTCCAGCACTACGCCTTTCTCGTCAGCGAGCAGGAGTTCGATGAGATCTTCGCCCGCCTGAAGAAGCGCAAGCGCAAGTACTGGGCCGATCCGGGGATGCAGCAGGAGGGGGAAATCAACCGCCACTACGGCGGCCGCGGCGTCTATTTCCAGGACCTGAGCGGCCACCTGCTCGAGATCCTCACCAGGCCGTACGGCGCCTGGGGGAAGTGGTAGCTAGGCGGCGGCGAGCTCGGAGTTGCCGGCGGCGAGGTACTCCTCGTAGCCGCCGCGGAAGTCCACGGCCCGGCCGTCGGGCTTGAGCTCGACGACGCGCGTCGCGAGCGAGGAGATGAGCTCGCGGTCGTGCGAGACGAGCACCAGCGTGCCCGTGTATTTGTCGAGCGCGGTGTTGAGCGACTCGATCGATTCCATGTCGAGGTGGTTGGTCGGCTCGTCGAGCAGCATCACGTTCGGCATGTCGAGGATCAGGCGGCCGATGATCATGCGCTGCCCCTCGCCGCCGGAGATGACCTTGAGCGTCTTCTTCTGGTCCTCGCCGGAGAACAGCAGCTGGCCGAGGGTGGCGCGCACGATCAGGTCGTCCTGCTTGAAGCCTTTGCGGCGCCAGCGCGTCATCCACTCCGTCAGGGTTTCGTCGACCTTGAATTCGCCCGACACGTCCTGCGGCCAGTAGCCGAGGCGCGCCTTCTCCGCCCACTTCACGCTGCCGCCGGCGTCGGGCTCGATCTGGCGCGCCAGGCTGCGGAGCAGCGTGGTCTTGCCGACGCCGTTCGGGCCGATGATCGCCACCTTCTCGCCCGCCTCGATGGTGAGGTCGAGCTTGCCGTAGTAAAGGCCCTTCGCCTCCACCGCGCCGCGGTGCAGCTTCTCCCTCGGGTCGACGATGAAGCGGATGAACGGGTACTGCCGGCTCGAGGGCTTCACGTCCTCGACCTTGAGCTTCTCGATCATCTTGCGGCGCGAGGTCGCCTGGCGCGCCTTCGCCTTGTGGGCGCGGAAGCGGCGCACGAAGTCCTCGAGGTCGGCGATGCGGTCCTTGGCCTTGGCGTTGGCGTTCTCGAGCTGCTGCTTCGCCAACACTGTCGCCTCCATGTAGTCGTCGTAGCTGCCCGGGTAGACGCGCACGGTGCCGTAGTCGACGTCCGCCATGTGCGTGCACACCGCCGAGAGGAAGTGGCGATCGTGCGAGATGATCACCATGGTGCTGTTTCTCTGGTTCAGCACGTCCTCGAGCCAGCGGATGCTGTTGATGTCGAGGTTGTTGGTCGGCTCGTCGAGCAGCAGGATGTCCGGGTCGCCGAACAGTGCCTGCGCGAGCAGCACGCGCAGCTTCCAGCCCGGCGCCACGTCGCTCATCGGTCCGTTGTGCTGCTCGATCGGCACGCCCAGGCCGAGCAGCAGCTCGCCGGCGCGCGATTCCGAGGTGTAGCCGCCGTACTCGGCGTATTTCGCCTCCAGCTCCGCCGCTTGCAGGAAATCCGCTTCCTTCGCGTCCGGGTTGGCGTAGATCGCGTCGCGCTCGCGCATCGCCGCCCACATCTCGGCGTGGCCCTGCAGCACGACGTCGAGCACGCGCTCGGTCTCGTAGGCGAACTGGTCCTGGCGCAGCCTTCCCACGCGCTCGCTGGAATCGATCGACACCGATCCGGCGCTCGGCTCGAGCTCGCCGCCGAGGATCTTCATGAAGGTCGACTTGCCCGAGCCGTTGGCGCCGATCAGGCCGTAGCGGTTACCGCCGCCGAACTTGACGGTGACATTCGAGAACAGGATCTGCGGCCCGAACTGCATGGAAATGCCGGAGGCGACGATCACAGGAGTTCCTTCGTCATTTGGCCGCCCAGCCGCCGTCGATGGAGAGCATGGCGCCGGTGATCGACGCCGCTGCCTCGCTGCAGAGGAACGCGGCGAGCGCCGCGACTTCCTCCACCTTGACGAATTCCTTGGTGGGCTGCGCGGCGAGGATCACGTCGCGCACCACCTGCTCCTCGCTGATGCCGCGCGCCTTCGCCTGGTCGGGGATCTGCTTCTCGACCAGGGGCGTGCGCACGTAGCCCGGACAAATGGCGTTCGCCGTGATGCCCTGCTCGGCGACTTCCAGCGCCACGGTCTTGGTGAGGCCGGCGATGCCGTGCTTCGCCGCCACGTAGGCGGCCTTGAACGGGCTCGCCACCAGCGCATGCGCCGAGGCGATGTTGACGATGCGGCCCCAGCGGCGCTTCTTCATCGCCGGCAGCGCGGCGCGCGTGGTGTGGAAAGCCGAGGAGAGGTTGATGGCGATGATCGCATCCCACTTGTCGAGCGGGAATTCATCGACCGGCGCGACATGCTGGATGCCGGCGTTGTTGACCAGGACGTCGATGGCGCCAAAACGCTCGAGCGCCTTCCTCATCATGGCGGCGATCGCCTCGGGCTTCGACATGTCGGCGCCGTCGTAGACCGCCGTGATCCTGTATTGCGAGGCCAGCCTGGAGCGCAGCGCTTCAATCTCCGCGGCGTCGCCGAAGCCATTGAGCACCAGGTTGGCGCCCTCGGCGGCGAGGCGCGTGGCGATGCCCAGGCCGATCCCGGAGGTCGAGCCCGTCACCAGCGCGGTTTTGCCCTTGAGCATGGGTTGCAGAAATGAAAAAGCCGGCCGAAGCCGGCTTTCGAAGCGATAGCGACCTTACAGCGGCTTGATGTTCGCCGCGGCCGGACCCTTCTGGCCCTGCGTCACGTCGAAGGAGACCTTCTGGCCGTCCTTGAGCGACTTGAAGCCGGAGCCCTGGATCGAGCTGTGATGGGCAAACAGATCCTTGCCGCCGTCATCCGGCGTAATGAATCCGAAGCCTTTTGCGTCGTTGAACCACTTAACGGTACCGGTAGCCATGTCTTATCTCTTCCTAAATTCAACTACTCGCGAAGCTGTCCGAGCTTCGCTGCGGGCACGATGATCAAGGGAGGAATCGACTGCCACTGGAAACCGCTTTTGACGGGTAGGGACGGTGTGTTCGCTTGGCTTGAAATCCTGCGGACCGAACTGTATCACGGCCCGGCGCCGATGGCGACCCGCACCAGCACGCCACGCCCGGAATGTGACACGACCTCGCAGGAGGCCCCCACGGCCGCGGCGCGCTCGCGCATGGTGAGCAGGCCCCAACCCGGTGCACCCGCGGGGGCGGACGGCGGCTCGCCCTGCGCGAAGCCGACACCGTCGTCCTCGATCTCGATCAGGTTTCCCCCGCTGCAGCAGCGGATCGCGACGTTGCGCGCATGCGAATGCTTGGCGACGTTGTTGAGCGCTTCCTGCGCGATCCGGTAGAGCGGCAGCGCGAAGCTGTCGTCCACGCACTCCGGCCCGCCCACCGACACCGCGGCGCGAATGCCGGTGCGCTTTTCGAACGCGGAGGCGAGCATGCGCAGCGCGGCCGGCAGGCCGTGATCGTCGAGCCCGGGCGGGCGCAGCTCGCCCATGACGTCGCGCATTGCCGCCGTGGCGGCATGGACCTGCTGGCGGGAATCGGCAACCCGGTCGGCGAGCTCCTGCCGCAGCGGCGCGGGCAGCGCGTCCTCGATCAGCTGCAGGTTGATGCTGAGCGCCGTCAGCGTCGCGCCGAGGTTGTCGTGCAGATCGTTGGCGAGGCGGCGGCCCTGCGTTTCCTGCACCTCGACCAGCCGGCGCGCGAGCACCACCACCCGCTCGGCATGGCTGCGCAGCGCTTCCTGCGCCGCGGCCTCGTCGGACACGTCCTGGAGGACGCCGACGATGCGCACCGGGTGTCCCGCGGCATCGTTCACCGCGTGCGAGCCGCCGCGGACGGTGCGCACCGTTCCGTCGGGCCGCACGATGCGGATCGGCTCGGCGTACGGCTTGCCCGTCTGGCGATTGGCGGCAGCGGCGCGCTGGACGCGCTCGCGATCGTCGGGGTGCACGCAGTTCAGGAACGCGTCGAGGGAGGGCTGGAAGGTCTTCGGATCGACGCCCATCATCGGGTAGAGCGCTTCCGACCACGTCACCCGATCGGCGCGCACGTCCCATTCCCAGCTGCCGAAATGGGCCAGCGCCTGCGCCTCGCGCAGCTGCCACTCCAGCGTCTGCAGGGCGGTTTTCTTTTGCGCCATCTCGCGCCAGAGTCTATAACCTCAGGTGGACCAACCGGAGAAGACGATGGCCGTGAGCCGAAAGAAACTGTCATTGATGCTCGGATCGACGCTGGCGCTGGGCTTCGTCGCCGGCATCGCCGTCGGCCAGATGAAGGCGCCGAGCGAAAACAAGGGCTTCAGCGCCGATCATCTGCGCTCGCTCGCTCTCAGCGAGGAGATCGACTCGGTGAAGGGCCGGCCGCTGCGCATGCGCAAGATCATGCTGCTGCCCGGCGGCGTCATCGGCCTGCACAGCCACAAGGACCGGCCGACGGTGAGCTACTTCCTGCAGGGCGAAGTCATCTATCACGAGGAAGGCAAGGCGCCCCGCACGGTGCGCGCCGGCGACGGCTTCGCCGAGGGCAAGGCGACCACGCACTGGGCGGAGAACCGCGCCGGCGTGGCGGCGGTGTGGATCGCGGTCGATATTCCGAAGGAACCCTAGCTGAACGAGCTCTCGGCCGCTGAGGCGGCGCGGCGCATCGCGGCGGGCGAGACGACCGCGGAAGCGCTCGCCGCGGCGTGCCTCGAGCGCATCGCCGGGCGCGAGGGCGAGCTGCACGCCTGGGCGTTCGTCGATCGCAACCAGGTCCTCGCCCAGGCGCGCGCGCTCGACCGCATGCCGCGCCGCGGCCGCCTGCACGGCGTTCCCTTCGGCATCAAGGAC
>JAXDQC010000103.1:0-13449 GCA_034668045.1 Betaproteobacteria bacterium
GTGACCCTGCACCGGCGCGAATTCGAGCTGCTCGCCCGCGCCCTCGGCCGCAGCCGCGACATCAAGGCCGGCAACTACCAGCTCGGCGAGCGCCCGACGCCGCTCGCTTTGCTCGAGAAGCTGACCCGCGGCGACGTGCAGCAGGCCGAGATCCGCCTCATCGAGGGCTGGACCTTCGGCCAGTTCCGCGCCCTCCTGAACGCCAGCCCCGACCTGCGCCACGACACGGCCAGCATGGAGGACGTGCAGATCCTCTCGCTGCTGCAGGCTTCGGAAGCGCATCCTGAGGGCCTGTTCTTTCCCGATACCTATCTCTTCGCGCGCGGCTCGAGCGACACCGCGGTGCTGCGGCGCGCCTATCGCGCCATGCAGCGCCACCTCCAGGCGGAGTGGGAAGGGCGCGAGGAAGGCGTCCCGTATCGCAATCCGTACGAAGCGCTGATCATGGCGTCGATCATCGAGAAGGAGACCGGGGTTGCCGCCGAGCGGGAGATGATCGCCGGCGCGCTGGTGAATCGCTTGCGCATCGGCATGCGCCTGCAGGTCGATCCGACCATCATCTACGGCCTGGGCGAGACCTTCGACGGCAACCTGAAGCGGAAGCACCTGCTGGAGGACGGGCCGTACAACACCTATACCCGCGCCGGGCTGCCGCCCAGCCCCATCGCCATGCCGGGCTTCGCGTCGCTGCACGCCGCGCTGCATCCGGGGAAAACCGACGCGCTGTACTACGTCTCGCGCGGCGACGGCTCGAGCCAGTTCTCGCGCAACCTGTCCGAGCACAACCGCGCTGTCACCAAGTACCAGCTCAAGCGATGAGCGCGCGCGGCAAGTTCATCACGGTCGAAGGCGTCGACGGCGCCGGCAAGTCGACGCACCTGCAGTTCATCGCCGATTCGATCGCCGCGGACGGCCGCCATGTGGTGGTCACGCGCGAGCCCGGCGGCACCGACCTCGCCGAGCAGCTGAGAAAAATCATTCTCCAAAACAAGCTGGATGCGACTGTCGGCACGCTCCTCATCTTCGCCGGGCGCGGCGACCACGTCGCGCGCGTCATCGAGCCCGCCCTCGCCGCCGGCAGCTCGGTGGTCTGCGACCGCTTCACCGACGCGACGATCGCGTATCAGGGAGCAGGGGAGGGAGTCGCCCGCGAGCTGATCGATCGCCTGACGAAGGACGCCTGCCGCGGCCTCGCCCCCGATCGCACACTGATTTTCGACGTCCCGTACGAGGTCGCGAGCAAGCGCCTCGCCGCTTCCGGCAAGAAGCTCGATCGTTTCGAGCGCGCGGAGCGCGCCTTCTTCGATCGGGTACGCACCTCCTACCTGGCGATCGCCAAGGCGGAGCCCAAGCGGGTGCGCCTCATCGACGCATCCGACGACCCGGCGACGATCCGCAAGTCGATCGCGCGCGAGCTCGCGGGACTCTGATGCATCCCTGGAACGAGCCGATCCTCGACTCGGTGCGCAAGCGCCTGGCGCGGCTGCCCCACGCCCTGCTGATCCACGGCGTGCGCGGCGTCGGCAAGCTCGCGCTCGCCGAGCGCATCGTCCAGCTTCTGCTTTGCGAGACCGAGGACGCGGCGAAAAGGCCCTGCGGCGCGTGCAGCGGCTGCCGCTGGTATCTCGCCGGCACGCACCCCGACTTTCGCCGCATCGAACCCGAAGCGCTCGCCAAGGAGCTGCCACCCAGCGAGGAGGTCCCGGAGAAGGAAACGCAGGCCAAGCGCGGCAAGCCGAGCATCGAGATCAAGGTCGATCAGATCCGCGGCCTGGCAGACTTCCTCAACGTCGGTTCCCACCGGGGAAAACTTCGGGTCGCCCTGGTGCATCCGGCCGAAGACATGAACGAGGTCTCGGCCAACGCGCTCCTCAAGGGCCTCGAGGAGCCGCCCAACGGCGCGGTCTTCATATTGGTGTCCCATCGCCCGGCCCAGCTCCTGCCGACCATCCGCAGCCGCTGCGTGGCGCTTCCCGTCGCCATGCCGGTCCGGGAGGTCGCCCAGCGCTGGCTCGAGTCCCAGGAGGTCGAAAACGCCGCCCGGTGGCTGGCTTACGCCGGCGGCGCGCCTCTACGAGCCTTGGACTACGCGGCTGACGCGGCCACCTTTGAGCGTCTCCTGAAGGCTCCGGCCGCCGTAGACGACCGGGACGATCTGGAGCCCCTTGTCGATGCCCTTCAGAAAATCGCGCTGGACCGGGCCTTATCTGCCTTCGGCCTGCCGCCCAAGTACGGCGCCTCGATCGCCAAGACCAAGGATGGCCTTGCCTGGCTCACCTATGCGCGAAGACTGGGGGAGGAGCGGCTTCTTTGCCGGCATCCACTTAGTCCGAGGCTTTTCTCCGGTGACCTGTTAGCGGCTATGCCCAAGTCTTGATCTTATTTGACATAATACACATTGTGCAACAAATGCAGGCCGGAGAATGCCCCAACCGCGCCAGCCAGCAAGTAGCCAACGGCCTCCTGCACTATGCGCGGCCATGAAGCCCAAGCGACCGCCCCAGCCCCCTGACTTCGCCGCAGAAATCTCCAAGACAGGCTTTGTCCTGGAGAACACCATCGCTCAGGAACTGAAAAGCGCCGGATGGACGGTCATCAGCAACCGGTATTACCTCGATGACGTAGGCGAGGAGACCCCTAGAGAAATTGATCTCATCGCGTACCGGGTCGGGAAGCTTTCCGACTTCCAGGTCTATACCGTCCTCATCATCAGTTGCAAAAAGAGCGCCGATTTCGCATGGGCACTCCTTGCCCGGCCAATCGACCTCAAAGACCCCAACGCCGACTGGTGGCCGCTTCACGCGTGGTCCAACAACAAGCCCATCAAGTACCACTTTGAACGGCCCGGAATAGGGAGGCAATACCACGACGGCATAAGCGCACTCGGCGTCACCGACGCCTTGAAGCTGCCCTCTGTTGAAGTATTCGCCTTCCAAGAAATGGATAGGCGCACTGGTGCCCCGAAGAATCAAACCAATATCTTCCAGTCGCTCATCAGCCTAATGAAGGCACAGTCCTACGAACTGAACTCCCTGCCCTTGCGCCGCAAGCAACCCGCCGTCTATCAGTTCAACCTCTTGACGGTCGTCGACGCAGACTTGATCCGCCTGCACTTCGAGAATAATAAAGTCACGGAGCAGCCGATAACGTCCGAGCACTACATCGCGCGGTACATCGTCCGAAAGAGCACGACCGTTTCCCGGATTCGCTTTGTTCAGGCGAACCACCTCGCCTCGTGCCTTCCCGATTACGAACGCCTCCACGACGCGAATTGCGACTGGCTTACCAGCCAACTGCAGGCGTTCTACTGGAACATAACGACGGACTGGGACCGGCTCAACGTCCTGAAGGAAGATTTCCAGCGACGCTGCGCGTATGCGATCCGATGGAGGCTTGCCGACGAATTCAACGAAGAGGTTAACTGGAAGGACATCGAGGTCGAAGCGCGCCCGTTCACCGGCAAACCAGCGGTAATCGTGCCAGCATCCCCCGACGCCCTTAAATGGTTGAACGAGGATCATGATGCGCGCGCCGCTGCCGCGAAGGGCCTTAGGGAGATTTACCGGTACCACGGGGAATTTTTCTTCGACAATTCGGAATTGCCGTTCTAAGGCCGGGACAGAAGCTCTGCGAAAGCTTCCAGCATGACGTATCCCGCTATGGCCGCCGCCTCAGGGGTTCGAGAGCAGACAAGGCGATGCCAACGTTGACGCTGCTCTAGCGGGCTTTGGTGCCGAGGAAGGGACTTCAACCCCGTACTACGAGTGCCGCGGATGGGAATGTCGATCGTGACTATAGATGGCACTCACGAAGAACATTGCGATTCAATACCTTAGGAGCAGCTGCACTCGGAGTCGATGCTGCACGCCGGCGCCCGGATACTAGATGCGGGCCGGATCCAGGCAATTTGTAGAGCGTGCTCGCGGTAAGCGCGGGGGAATTCATCGTTCGTATCTCCATGTTAAACATGAGATTGAAGAGTGCAAAACTCGTCAATCGACCCGATAGATGGTCGTCGCGAGTGATGCGGTGGAACAAGGAGTTACGACAGAGAGAGCAATCGAAATTCGTCGAGACGCTATTTAGTAGTCGCGATTTAACGCTGAAAGGAATGCCGGTCTCGAGGTGTTAGCCCACATATGAGAGCCACACTATTCGTCGGATTGATGGTCTTGGCGACAGTTGCTACGGCCCAGAGCTCCAGCGGCCGCAGCGATGATCGCTGGAACATCACCGGCCCCAACTGGTACGAGACGAAATGCGGCCAGGCTGGCTTCTCGGTTACCCACGGGCTGCCCTACAGCGGCAAGCGAGTGGCGCCCTGCTCCGTCCCGGTCCGGGTCTGCGAGTACAAGCGCCTGACCTTCAGCTTCATCGCCGATCCCGATCGGCCGTGTGACCAGATGGTGCGGCCGGTTCCGGAGGGTGGACTGCTAAAGACCTACCTGAAGACTTGGAACTAAGGGACTGCAGGAACTAGGTTTTTCCTAGTTCAGCTTGTTCTTGGGCGGGATCGGCAGGCGGGAGACAGGGATGCCCTCGGCGAGGAGCTCGTCGTGCTCCTTGTCTGTCGCTTGGCCGCGGATCGGTTTGGCCGGGGCCCGCTCGTAGAAGATCTCCCGGGCCTTTTCGGGAAACTTGGTGCCGACGTCCTCGGTCTTGGTCAGCAGGTCGTCCAGCATCTTCGAATACAGCATCTGGGCGATGGCAAACGGGTCTTTCCCTTCCATTTCTGGCGTTTTCTGCTGCGGCGCCTCCGGCCTGGCGGCTTCCTGGGCGCCCAGGTTCAGGCGGGCGGCCGAAGGGACGCGATCGACCTTAGCCGTGCCGCAGGTCGGGCACTCGAGGATCTTGTGCTTCCTCTGGGCGCCGAAGTCCGCGGCCGAGTTGAACCAGCCCTCGAATCGGTGACCACCGCTGCAGAGAAGGTCGAAAACGATCATATGTGTCTGATTCTACAATAACAGGCGTGACCCACCTTCTCTTCCTGCACGGCATCGGCGGGGGCCACCACGCGTGGGACGCGCAGCTGCTGCATTTTCCCAAGCTGGGCTATGCCGCCCACGCGTGGGACCAGCCTGGCTACGGCCACAGCGCCATGGTCGAGCCCTACGACCTGGAACAGGTTTCCGCCGCCCTGGCGCGCCTGATCGAATCGCTCGGCGAGCCCGTGGTGCTCGTCGGCCACAGCATGGGCGGCCTGATCGCGCAGGAAGCCTACTTTCGCTATCCGCACCTGGTGAAGGCATTGGTGCTCACGTTCACCAGCGCGGCTTTCGTCGGCGGCAGCAATTTCGCCAAGCAGTTCGTCGCCGAGCGCATCGGCCCGCTGGACGAAGGCCAGACGATGGCGCAGATCGCCGCACGGCTGACGCCGACGCATCGCGGCGCCAGGTCCGATCCCGTCGGCGTCGAGCTCGCCGAGCGCATCATGGGGAAGGTGCCGCCCGAGACCTACCGCAAGTCGCTGCACCTGCTGACGACCTTCGACCGGCGCGCGAATCTGCCGAACATCGCCGTGCCGACGCTCCTCATCGCCGGCTCGGATGACAAGACCGCTCCGGCGGCGATCATGGCCAGCATGCAGCGGAAGATCCCGGGCAGCGAGCTGGTAGTGCTCGAGGGCTGCGGCCACCTCGGGCCGATGGAGCAGCCGGCCGAGTTCAACGCCGCGCTCGAGCGTTTCTTGCGCACAATGAAATCCTGATGGGCAGCTACCGGGAAGACGCCGGCGCGCTGAAGCGCCTGGTCGAGGCCGACCGCGTGCATCGGGACGTCTACACCGACGCCGAGGTGTTCCAGCTCGAGATGGAGCGCCTCTGGTCGCGCACCTGGATCTACGTCGGCCACACGAGCCAGGTTCCCAACCCCGGCGATTTCCTCACGCTCGACGTTGCTGCGCAGCCGGTGATCGTCGTGCGCCACACCGACAACACCATTCGTGTGCTGCTCAATCGCTGCGCGCACAAGGGCACGAAGGTCGTCTACGACACGACGGGCAATGCGGGCAAGACATTCCGCTGCCCGTACCACGCGTGGACGTACCGTACGGACGGTACCCTCCTCCAGGTGCCGCTGAAGGAAGGGTACGCAGCCGACGTTCAACACAATGGTCTTTCAAGAATAAATTCAGAGGTGCATCGGGGATTCATCTTCGCCCGGTTGGCGAAAGATGGAATCGGCTTCCGCGGCTACTTCGGCGACTCGCTCTCCTCGATCGACAACCTCGCCGACCGTTCGCCCGACGGCGAGCTGGAAATCGCCGGCGGTGTCCTTCGCTACCTGCACAACTGCAACTGGAAGATGTTCGTCGAGAACCTGAACGACACCATGCACCCGATGATCGCGCACGCCTCGTCGGCGGGCACCGCAAAACGGCTATGGGCGGACAAGCCGGCAGACATGCCCAAGCCGATGTCGATCGAGCAGATCGCGCCCTTCGCCAGCGACTACAAGTTCTTCGACGATATGGGCGTGAAAGTCTATCCGCACGGCCACGGCTTCTCCGGCGTCAATTTCTCGATCCATTCGTCGTATTCCAGCGTGCCGGAGTACGAAGCGGCGATGAAAAAGGCCTACGGGGAGGAGCGCGCGAAGAAAATCCTCGGCACGGTGCGCCACAACACCGTGTATTACCCCAGCCTCACCATCAAGGGCGCCATCCAGTCGATCCGCGTGGCGCGGCCGCTCGCCGCCGACAAGACGCTGATCGAGTCCTATACGTTCCGCCTGAAAGGGGCACCCGACGCCCTCCTCCAGCGCACCATCGCCTACAACCGCCTGATCAACTCGCCGATGTCGGTCGTCGGCCACGACGACCTGCACTGCTACCGGTCCATACAAGAGGGACTTGCGGCACAAGCGAACGACTGGGTGGGGTTGCAGCGGAATTTCAAGGCCGATGAAACCGGCGAGATCACGGCGAACGGCACCAGCGAGATCTCCATGCGCAACCAGTTCCGCGCCTGGGCGGAGTTCATGGCGCCGTGACCGACCCGATCCAATTTGTCATCCGCGAAGCGCGTCTGCTGGACGAGAAGCGCTTCGACGAGTGGTATGAGCTCTTCGCCGAAGACGGCCACTACTGGGTGCCGGCATCGCCGAACCAGCCGGATCCGCTCAACCACAATTCGCTTGCCTACGAAGACAAGCTGCTCCTCAAGCTGCGCATCGAGCGCCTGAAGCAGCCGACCGCGTACTCGCAGAAGCCGGCCAGCCGCTGCCACCACCTGCTGCAGGCGCCGGAGGTGGAAAAGTCGGAGCGAGACGAGCACCTCGTGAGAACCTCGTTCATCTATACCGAAACGAAGGGCGACGATTCGCAGCGCTATGCGGCGGTTGCCTGGCATACCCTGGTGGGAGACCCGCTGCGCATTCGCCTGAAGCGCGTTGACCTCCTGAACTGCGACGCCGCTCTGCCCTCGATCCAGCTTTTCCTGTGAGCGCCGCCCTCGTCACCGGCGGCAGTGCCGGCATCGGTCTTTCAGTAATAGAGAAACTTTTGGAGAAGGGATACGAAGTCTTCTCGCTGGACGTTCAACCTGCGGGCCTGAAGAACAAGAACCTGAAGCATGTTCAGGTCGATCTGATGGACATGGAGGCGACGGCGAAAGCCGTGAAAGGCCTAAACGCCACCACGCTGATCCACAACGCCGGCGTCATCCGCCCTGCCCTCCTGCCCGACGTGAAGCTCGAGGACTTCGAGGCGCTGGCAAAGCTGCATCTCGAAGCGCCGATCGTGCTGATGCAGGCGCTGCTGCCGGCGATGAAGGCCGCGAATTTCGGCCGCGTCGTGCTGGTTTCCTCGCGCGCGGTGCTCGGCCTGCCGACGCGGACCTCCTACTCCGCGACCAAGGCCGGAATGCTGGGGATGGCACGCACCTGGGCGCTGGAGCTGGCGCCCGCAGGCATCACGGTCAACGTCGTCGCACCGGGGCCGATCCGCACCGCCAACTTCCACAGCGTGATCCCCGAGGGCAGCCCCCAGGTGGAAAAGGTCGCGCAGGCGATCCCGGTGAAGCGCCTAGGCGAGGCCGACGACGTCGCGCGTGCGGTGATGTTCTTCGCCGACCGGGATGCGGGCTTCGTCACCGGCCAGGTTCTGTACGTCTGCGGCGGCACCAGCGTCGGCACCCTGGCGCTTTAGCGCCTCGACCATCGCGAGCTGCGCCGGCAGGCAGATGCGCTTGAGATCGTAGTTCTCTACGATTGTCCTGCGGGCCTTTTGCCGCAATTCCGAGGAGTCAATAGACAGCGCTTGGTCGACCTTCGAGGCGATCTCGTCGGCAGAAAAGAAGTCGGTCAGCAAACCGTTCTCGCCGTCCCGGATCACTTCCTGCACCGGCGGCGTGCGCGAGCCGACGACCAGGCAGCCGGCCGACATGGCCTCCAGCAGCGACCAGGAAAGCACGAACGGGTAGGTCAGATAAACGTGTACCGACGAGCGCCGCAGGAGCAAGAGGTAGTCGGCGTACGGAATCCGACCGAGGAACTGAACGCGCGAGTGATCGATCCGGTCACCCATCTCCTGCATCAAGCGCGAGCGATACGTCTGCCCGGCCGGCAAGCGCGGTGAATAGCTCACCTCGTCGCCGCCGACGATGACAATGCGCGCCTTCGGGCGGCGCTTCTGGATTTCCGGGATGGCGCGCATGAAAGTGTGGAAGCCGCGATACGGTTCCAGGTTGCGGGCCACGTACGTGATGAGCTCGTCTTCGGGGTTTCCCGGAATCACGACATCGGTGTCGATCCCGTCATGGATCACGCTCATCCGCTGCCGGTAGGCGGCGGGAAACTGCCGCTGTTGCCAGCGGGTCGGCGCCATGGTCCAGTCCGCGGCATCGAGCGACATGAGCAGCGGCGCGTTCATCACCCGCAGGCGCAGGATCTTCTCCGCGGTGACGGGATACTCGGGGTCGAAGCCCAGGTCGCCGCCGCGCGCACGGTAGAAGAACTCGCCGTAGAGCAGCATCTTCGCCTCGGGGAAGACGTCCTTCAGGAACAGCGCTTCGCCCCAGCCGATGTGGGCGAAGATGATGTCGGGCACGAAACCCGAGCGCCGCAGCACCGCGGCGGCGGTGGCGACGCGCCGGCCCCGGTGGATGGCCTTTTGCAGGTTTGCTTCGAAAGGCGTCGTCTGGAGGTTTTGCAATTCGTAGCCGAGGAGCTTGACCCCCCGAAGCTGCTGGCGCCGCAGGAGGTTCGGCTTCTCGCCGATGGCAACGACCTGGTTGCCGGGCTGCGCGGCGTAATGAGCGGCGATGCGGCCGTACTGGCCGGGGAAATTCTGGTGGACGAAGAGAAGGCGCACGAGGCGGCTTCCTAAAGGGGCTCGCGCATGCCCCGGCGCAGGTAGGCGGTCACAGGCGCGGTGAGGTAGTCGAGCGCGCTGCGGGTGTCGGTGCGGATGAAGATTTCGGCGGGCATCCCCGCCGTGAGATGCAGGTTGCCGGCGTCGGCAAGCGCGCGGTCGGTGACATCGACGTGCACGATGTAGTAGGCGGCGCCGTTCTGCGGGTCGGTCAGGCGGTCGCCGGAAACGTAGATGACGCTGCCGTACACCAGCGGCGTGGTGCGCTGCTTGAACGCGGTCAGGCGGATGTCGGCCGGTGAGCCCGGGCGGACATGGTTGATGTCGTCGGGACGGATGCGCGCCTCGACGATCAGGCGCTTCTCCTCGGGCACGATCTCCATGATCACGTCGCGCGGCCCGATCACCGAGCCGGAGGTGAACACTTTGAGGCCGACCACCTCGCCGGCGATCGGCGAAGTGATCTTCTGCCGCGCGGCGGCGTCCTTCGAGGGGCGGATGCGCTCCTCGAGGTCGAAGATGCGCGTCGTCGTGTCCTTCAGCTCGTCGCTCGCGGTCTGCGCGTACGCGTTCTTCATCGTCAGGATGCGCAGCTCGAGCTCGGAGGAGCGCTGGCGCGATTTCGACAGCTCGGCGCGGTGCTCGCCGAAGCGCGCCTCGTACTCCGCCACCGCGCGCTGCAGGGTCAGGATGCGGGTTCTCTGCACGTAGCCCTGCTCCACCAGGCGCTCGTTCGCAGTCAGCTCCTCGCGCTGAAATTTCAGCGCGCGCTCCTCGGCCGCGATCTGCTCGGAGAGCGCGGCGGCCTCCTGGACCGCCTCCTTGATCTGGCTGCGCAGCAGGGCGACCTGGGTTTCGACCGCGTCGCGGCGCGCGCGGAACAGCGACGACTCGCGCTCGACGATCTCGGTCAGGCGCGGTTGCTCGGCGATGTCCTTCGGAAACTTCGGCTTCGCCGCATAGGATCGCTCGGCTTCGAGGCGCGCCGCCTTGGCGCGCTCGCCGTCGAGCTGCGTGCGCAGGAGATCCAGCTGGGCGTCGATGCGCACGTCGTCCAGCAGCACCAGCTCCTGCCCTTCCTTGACCTTGTCGCCGTCGCGCACGCGGATGGCGCGCACGATGCCGCCTTCCTGGTGCTGCACCACCTTGCGGTTGAGGTCGACCTTGACGTATCCCGGCGCGATCACCGCGCCCGACAGCGGCGCGAGCGCCGCCCAGCCGCCGAGGGCGAGCACGCCGCCGATGATCACGGCCAGGCCGGCGCGGATGATCCAGCGCGCGTCGGCTTCGGGATTCAAGCGACTTCCCGGGTTGCAAGAGCGGGACGCGTAACCCGGGCCATGACTTCGGCACGCGAACCGAAAAGATCGACATTCCCCTCGCGCAGGACGAGCAGCTTGTCGGCGCTGACGAGCAATGACGGACGATGCGCCACGAGCACCACGGTGACCGCTTCCTTCTTCAGACGCTGCAAGACACCGAGCAGGGCCTCCTCGCCTTCCCGGTCCAGGTTGGCGTTAGGCTCGTCGAGCACGACCAGGCGCGGCGTGCCGTAAAGAGCGCGGGCGAGAGCGATGCGCTGGCGTTGGCCGGGCGAGAGCGACGAGCCGCCGTCGCCGATCTCGGTGTCGTAGCCCTTGGGCAGGCGCAGGATCAGCTCGTGCACCTGCGCGCTCTGCGCCGCCTGCACCACCTTCGCCGCGTCGGGCTCGCCCATGCGGGCGATGTTCTGCGCCACCGTGCCGCCGAAGAGCTCGACGTCCTGCGGCACATAGCCGACGTACGGGCCCAGATCGCCGCGCGGCCAGGCCGCGACATCTGCGCCGTCCAGGCGCACGACGCCGGAAGAGGGTTTCCAGACGCCGACGACCAGGCGGGCGAGGGTCGACTTGCCGGAGGCGCTCGGGCCGATGACGCCGAGCATCTCTCCGGGCGCGATGTCGAACGACACGCCGCGCAGGATCGGCCGCTCGACGCCCTTGATGCCGAAGACCGCGCGCTCGACCTTCAGCGCACCCTTGGGCTCGGGAAGCTTTGTCGTTAGCGCCGAAGAGTCGTTTTCGAGCAGCTTGCTCAACCGCGCCCAGGCGCTGCGCGCCTCGACCAGGCCGCGCCAGGACGCGATCAGCGACTCGACCGGCGCCAGCGCGCGGCTGAGCAGGATGGTGCCGGCGATCATGATGCCCGAGGTGACGTGCTGGTCGACCACCAGCCAGGCGCCCATCGCCAGCATGGCGATCTGGATGAACTGGCGCATGAATTTCGTCGCCGCGGTGAACGAGCCGCCGAGGTTCGTGGCCTGCATCTGCGAGCGCAGCGCCGTATCGTTCATCGCCATCCAGTGGCGGGTAACGGCGGGCAGCATGCCGAGCGCCGCGGTGACTTCCGCATTGCGCAGGTTGGCGTCGATCAGGCGCCCGGCGCGCCGCGCCTGCGCCTGGGCTCGCTCGAGCGGCTCGCGCGTCATGCGCTCGTTCATGATCGCGAGCAGGCCCATGACCAGCGCGCCGGCGACCGCGACCACGCCGAGCAGCGGGTGGAAGAGGAAGATGATGATGAGGAAAAGCGGCAGCCACGGCACGTCGTAGAGCGAGAGGACGCCCTGCCCCGTCAGCACGGTGCGCAGAGTGGCGACGTCGCGCAGGCCGTGCACGTACTCCCCGCCGCCCGCCTTCGCCGCCTGCGCAAGCAGTCCTTCGAGCACCGGCGGCCCAAGCTTGCGATCGAGCGCGGCGCCGGCAGCAGCAAGCAACCGGCTGCGCAGCGCCTCCAGCAGCGACATGGCGAGCAATGCGACCGCCGTGGCGATGCTCAGCACGACGAGCGTTTCCTCGCTGCGGCTTGCCAGCACGCGATCGAATACCTGCAGCATGTAAAGCGTCGGCGCGAGCAAGAGCAGGTTGATCGCCAGGCTGAAGACGCCGGCGAAGAGAAAAAACGGTCGGAATCGGGCGGTTAGCTCACGCATGCAGCCGCCTATTGGAACCCGGCCGCCTCACAGGGGAAACGGCCGGCCCTAGTCCGCTCAGATCACCGTGATATCGGTCGCCGATACCGTCGGTGTTCCCTGCAGCGTCGCCACCTGCACGGCCGCGCCCGCCCCCGAACCGTCGGCGTCGTAGTACAGGGCGCCGGTCGAGGAGTTGTAGACCAGCCGGTCGTTGGCGTCGTGCCCAGACGTCGCCCCCGCCGCGCTCCAGAAGCGCGCATCGCCAGCGGCCCAAACGCCGGCTGCGCCGATCGCGGTAAAGGCGGCGTCTTCGAATTCCAGCTCATCCGTGCCCGAGACGAAGTCGGTGACCGTGTCGACGTTGGTCGCGCTCGCGGCGGTGGTGAAGTCGAAGAGGTCGCGGCCGCCGCCGCCAGTGACCGTGTCGTTGCCCTCCCTCGTCCGCAGCACATTGTTGCCGCTGTTGCCCAGGATGATGTTGGCGGCACTGTTGCCACTGCCGTTGAGGGCGGCGCTGCCGGACAGCGTCAGATTCTCGAAGCCGCTGGCCAGCGCCCAGGACGTGCCCGCGATCACCGTGTCGTTGCCGCTGCTGTCGGCGAGGACGTCGCCGGCGCCGACGATGTAGGTGTCGTCCCCTGCCTGGCCGTTCATCGTGTCGGCGCCCGCGCCGCCGTCGAGCGTGTCGTTGCCGGCGCCGCCGGTCAGGCTGTCGTTGCCCGAGGTGCCGGTGATCATCTGTCCACTGGAGGGCGGCGGAGGCGTGCTGCCGTTGTCGATGGCGATATCCGTGGCGACGACCGTGCCGCTGATATCGGCGATCTTCTGGCGTGCGGCCGCACCGGTGCCGTCGGCGTCATACCAGAGAGACGTGCCGTCCCAGATCACGCGGTCGTCGGCATCGTGCGCCGTCGTGCCGGCAAAGAAGCGGGCATCGCCCGCGGCGAAGTTGCCGGAAGCGCCGAGCGCATTCATCACGCTGCCGTCGAGGCGGATCTGGTCCACCCCCGAGGCGAAGTCGGTGATGGTGTCGGCGTTCGCCGTGCCCGGTGCCTGGTTGTAGATGAAGCTGTCGGCCCCCGCCCCTCCGGTCAGCGTGTCGTTGCCCGCCATGCCGTTCATGGTGTTGGCGGCGCCGTTGCCGGTGATGGTGTTGTTCGAGGCGTTGCCGATCGACGTGGTAGCGACC
>JAXDQC010000104.1:0-14333 GCA_034668045.1 Betaproteobacteria bacterium
GACCGCGACGAATTCAATCTCGGAAATCTCCGTCAGCGGATGTTCGCGCCGCAGCAAGACGATGTGGCGATCGCGCATCAACTCCAGGCTTTGGCTTCCCGCGACATCCGGCAGGAAGCCGATCGCGAAATCGATGCGGCCATTGTCGAGAGCGGAAACAATTTCATCCTCTGGAACGGCGGAGCTGTGCAGTCCGATGCCTGGCGCGACCTGAGCTAGCGCGGCAATCAGGCGGGGAAGAAACAAGGCCTCCCCCGTGTCGGTGAGATGAAGCCGGAACGTCCGGCGCGCATGCAGCGCGTCGAAGTCTTCCGCCTCCAGCAGCGCGCTTTCCAGGAGCGACATGGCCTGTCGTACTGCCAGCGCGAGCCGCTGTGCCTTCGGCGTCGGCTCGACCCCGCCTTGCGCGCGCACGAAAAGAGCGTCCTTCAGCACCACCCGCAGCCGCGAGATCGCCTGGCTGGTCGCCGGCTGGGAAAGACCCAGATCGTCCGATGCGCGGCTCACGCTCCTCATGCGGAAGACCGCGTCGAAGACGCGCAGCAAGTTCATGTCGAGCTTGCCGATATGCATTCTGTGGATATCGCTTAGATGGTCCCTCACCTTGCCCCCTCTATGGTCGGCTGGCTAGCATGGTAGCTCGTCCTCGGCGCCTCATGCCGCTGGCGAATATCAACTGAAAGGGTTGCTGAGATGAAACCGATCAGCCGGCGACGAGTGCTGGGCGCCGCGGTCGCTACCTTCGCCGCGCCGCTCGCTTCCCGCGCGTGGGCGCAGCAGAGCGGCAGCGCGGTACGCGTGTGCGTAGGCTTCCCGCCCGGCAGCACCGCCGACGTGGTGGCGCGGGTGCTCGCCACGCGGCTGGCCGCCGCGGGCCAGCCCCATATCGTCGAGAACCGTCCCGGCGCGGGCGGTCGCCTCGCGGTCGACAACATCAAGCAGGCCCGCGCTGACGGCTCGGCCCTGCTGGTCACCCCGGACGCGATGATGACCCTCTATCCCAAGGTCTATCGCAAGCTGTCCTATGACCCGCTGCTCGACTTCACACCGGTGACCACACTGGCCACCGTGCCCCTGTGCATCTCGATCGGCCCCCTGGTACCCCGCGAGGTCACTACCCTCGCTGAGTTCGTGCGCTGGGCGGCGGCCAATCCGGGAAAAGCTTCGTTCGGAACCTCCGGCGCGGGCACCACCCTCCATTTCACGGGGTGGGGGCTGGCGCAGGCGGCGCGCATCGAGCTGACGCACGTTCCGTACCGCGGCTCGATCCTGGCGCTGCAGGACATGGTGGGAGGGCAGATCGCCGCCAGCGTCAACCCGCTGGGGGAAGTGCTGCCTTTCGCGGCGGAGGGCAGGGCGCGCATCCTGGCGGTCTCGAGCCCGGCGCGTTCGCCTTACGCCGCTTCGATACCCACGGTGCGCGAGGCCGGCTTCGCCGCGCTGGAGTCGATGACCTGGTTCGGCCTGTTCCTGCCGGCGAAGGCGCCCGATTCCGTGGTCCGGCCGCTGCAGCTCGCGGCGGCGCAGGCCGTCAATTCGACCGAAGCGCGTGAAGTCCTTTCCAAGATGGCTCTGACGCCTGCCGCCCTTGGCCCGGAGGAGTTCAAGGCGCTGATCCAGGCCGACCAGAAGCACTGGGCTCCGATCGTGCAGCAGACGGGCTACGTGATAGAGGAATAGGACCGCATGAAAAAATTGTGCTTGGTGCTTATTGCGCTCCTCGCCGGTTGTGCGGGCATGGAGCAAAAACCCGTTGCGGTAGAGCGCATGTACGTCATCCCTTGCGGCGAGTCGGTAGCCGCGGACTTGTCGCGCTGGACGACGAGCGCCGATGCGGGCAAGAGCGTGCTTCTCAGCGACCACTGCTACCTCATCCGCCACGCCCAGGGATTGATGCTGTGGGATAGCGGCTATGCGGACCGCTTCGCCGCCTCGATGCCTGGCGGCTTCCGGGCGGCGGGAAGCCCGTTTACCGTCTTCGTGCGCAAGCCGCTCGTCCAGTCGCTGCAGGAAATCGGTGTCGCACCGGCGGACATCGAGCACTTCGCGATGTCGCATCACCATGCCGACCACTCCGGCAACGCCAGCCTCTTCGCCGGCGCGACGCTCTACATGCAGGCGAGCGAGCACGACGCGATCTTCGGGCCCGAGCCGCAGAAGTACGGCGTCGCCAGCGCGAATTTCGAGCGCCTGCGCGGCGCGAAGACGGTGAAGCTGAACGGCGACCACGATGTGTTCGGCGACGGCTCGGTGATCATCAAGTCCACGCCGGGCCACACACCGGGTCACCAGTCGCTCTTCGTGCGGTTGCCCAAGAGCGCCCCCGTGCTGCTCTCGGGCGATATGGTCCATTTCAAGGCGAACTGGGACGTGAAGCGTGCGCCCTCCTTCAATTTCAACCCGGAGCAGAGCGTGCGTTCGATGAACGAGATGGAGGCCTTCCTCAAGGCCACCGGCGCGCGCCTGTGGATCAACCACGATTCGGAGCAGAGCAAGACGATTGCGAAATCGCCCGCCTACATTGAATGAAGATCGTTCCCTTCGTCGATCGAGACTGGATCAGCGACCATCCCCTCGGTGTCATCCGGTTCAAGCACCTGTTGAAGGGCGAAGCGGAGTCGCCGGACAACTTCATGTACATCCTGGGGCGCCAGGACGGCGATTTCCTGATGCCGCGGCACCGCCACAACTTCGACCAGATCCGGTTGCCGATCCGCGGCGACATGAACATCGGGCGAGGGATCGTTCTGCGGGAAGGAGAGGTCGGCTACTTCGCGGAGGGCCTTGCCTATGGTCCGCAGGACGATCCCCTGGGAAACGCCAGGCCGGGCGAGCGGGTGCAGCTGGTTCTTCAGTTCGGCGGCGCATCTTCCTACGGTTTCATGAGCATCGAGCAGCGCCGCAAAGCCAGGGACGAGCTGGCGAGGGCCGGCAGGTTCGAGGGTAACTACTACTACCGCGCCGACGGAAAACGCGAGTGGGGCTTGAACGCCATCTGGGAGCATGTTTTCGGCGCCAAGCTGAAATATCCGCGACCCCGGTACAAGGACGTGGTCATCGCCGATCCGGCGAGGTTTCATTGGCTGCCGGTGCGGGGAGCGCGTGGCGTCTACCGCAAGTTCCTGGGAGCGTTCTCGGAGCGCGCCGTGTCGATCGAGATGCTCAAGATCGAGCCGCGCACCATCTGGTCGTCGAGCGACGCCGTCGCGCGCAGGCTGCTCGTCGTTCTGTCGGGATCGGGGGCGGTGGCAGGCGAGCCGATTTCCTACCTGACCGCCATAGAGACTCATCCGGGCGAAAGCCTGGAAATCTCCGCCGACAAGGAGACTGAGCTCTTCGCCGTCGGCCTGCCCAAAGTCGAAATTCCGCAGATGGAGTCGGACCAGTATGAAATCGAAGAGGAGCAGCCCCCATCGCACTCCACCTGAGACGGCGGGAATTCATTATCGGCATGGCGGCTGTTGCTCTCGGTCGCGCCGTCAACGCCGCCGATGCCTATCCGGCGAAGCCGGTCCGATGGCTGGTCGGCTTTGCCGCTGGCGGCGCTTCTGACATCGTCGTGCGGCTCGTCGCCGAGGGCATGCAGAAGGACCTGGGCGTTCCGCTGATCGTCGACAATCGTCCGGGAGCTTCCGGAAATCTCGCTGCTGCCGCGCTCGTGCAGGCCCCGGCGGATGGCTACACGATCCTCCATGGGGAGAGCTCGGTGCTCTACACCAACGAGCATCTCACCAAGGTGTCCTATAGCCCCGAGAAGGACTTCACCTATATCGGCGCGATCGGCAGGGCGCCATTCACGCTCGTCGTCAATCCGCGCCTGGGCATCGAGACGCTCAAGGGGTTCGTCGAGTATGCCAAGGCGAATCCGGGAAAGGTCAACTACGGGACGCCCGGGGTCGGCTCGCCGCAGCGTATTGCCATGGAGCTATTCCAGCAGGAGTACGGTTTCAAGCTGACGCATGTGGCTTACAAGGGCGGCGCGGCGGCGCTGGTCGATGTCCGCAGCGGCCAGATCGAGTCGATGTTGGTCGATCTGAGCGTTTCGCTTTCCTACATTCGCGATGGCGGCGTGCGCGCCCTTGCGGTCTACGCACCCGGGCGACTGGCGGGCATTCCCGCCGTTCCGACATTTTCCGAGCTCGGTTTCGGCAGCGTTTCCGCTTTCATCCTGCACGGCGTCGTCGGTCCCGGCGGGATGCCCAGGCCGGTCGTCGAGCGGCTGAACGCCGCGTTGCATGCGGCCATGCAATCGCCCAAGGTCACCCGGCACTTCGCCGAGAACGGGCTGCGGGCGGAGCCTGGAACGCCGGAGGACTTCGAGACCCTCGTTCGAGGGGAGAGATCGAGAGTCGGAGCGATCGTGAGAAGCGCAGGCATCACGGCCGACTAGGTAGAATCCGCCGGTGAAAAAAATCTTTCTGCTCAGTCTTGCGCTGGCCTCTTTCGCTTGCGCGGCACAGGATTACCCCTCGCGCCCGGTACGCCTCCTGGTCGGCTTCCCGCCGGGGGGCGCCATGGACTCGGTGGCGCGGGTGATCTCGCCCAAGCTCGCCGAGGCGCTCGGACAGGCGTTCGTGGTCGAGAACCGCACCGGCGCGGGCGGGGCGATCGCCGTCGATGCGCTGGTCAAGGCGACGCCCGACGGCTACACGCTGCTCCTCGCCGAGAGCGGCACCCTGATCATCCCCAGCATGAACTCCAAGGTGACCTATGACCCGCTGCGCCAGTTCGCGCCGGTCGCGGGCGTCTGCTCGCTGCCGCTCGCGTTCGTGGTCACGCCCGCCTTCAAGGCGGCGAACGTGCCGGAGCTGATCGCAGCGCTGAAGGCGAATCCCGGCAAGCACAGCTATGCCTCACCCGGGGTGGGGACGCTGCAGCACCTCGCGTTCGAGCTCTTCCAGCGCCAGGCGGGAGTGACTGCCGTGCACGTGCCGTACAAGGGAGCCACGGCGATGATGCCCGACTTGATGAGCGGGCAGGTCGAGATTGGCGTCATCAGCGCCACCGTGGCGCTGCCGCAGAGCCGCAACGGCAAGATCCGCACCCTGGCGGTGACCAGCCCGCAGCGCGTTGCCGGCGCCGCCGACGTTCCCGCTCTCGCCGAGACGCTGAGGGGCTTCAGCGCCTCGCCGAACGTGTTCGTCGTCGCGCCCTCGGGTACGCCGCCGGCGCTGTTGCAGAAGCTCGCCAGCGCGCTGATGACCGCGGTGGCCTCGAAGGACGTGGAGGAGAGCCTCGCCAGGCTCGGCGGGACTCCGCTGCCGCTCACGCCGGAAGAGCTCAGCACGCAGATCGCGCGCGAGCTGAAGCAGTGGGCGGCGGTGGTCAGGGACGCGGGCATCAAGATCGAGTGATGAAGATCGCGCGCGTCGTCGCGACGCCGCTCCATGTCCCGGTGGTGCTCGACGCCGCCGGCATCGAGAAGAAAACCTCGCTCTCGGTCTGCCTGGTGGAAGTCCAGGCCGACGACGGGCGCACCGGCCACGGGCTGACCGCGATCACCGAGGAAGAGGTCATCGCCGCGATCATCAACGAGGTCGTCGCGGATAACCTGAAAAACGAGGATCCCCTCGCGCACGAGCGCATCTGGGAGAAGCTCTACTGGCTGCTCAGCCCGCGCGGCCAGACCGGCTACGCGAGCCACGCCATCGCCGCGATCGACGTCGCGCTGTGGGATCTGAAGGGCAAAGTCCTGGGCCAGCCGGTCTTCGCCCTCCTCGGAGCGGCGCGCGCGAAGGTGCCGGTGTACACGACGTTCGGCTTCGGCGCCTACGACCGCTCCGAATTGGCGGCGGTGGCGAAGTGGTGGGTTGGGCGCGGCCATCGGCGGCTGAAGATGGTAGTGGGGCAGCACGGCCTGCAGCGGCGCGACGAGCCGCGGCCGCTGGATGACGTGATCGCCGATGACGTGCGCCGCGTGCGTGCGGTGCGCGACGCCGTCGGCGCGGAAGTGGACCTGCACGTCGACGCCAACTGCAGCCTGGACGGCTTCCACGCCGCGCGCCTCGCCCGCTCGCTCGAGGAATTCGGCTTGAGTTTCTTCGAAGAGCCGGTCAAGGAGAACGATATCCCGTCACTCCTCTCTCTCAAGTCGGCCACCTCGATTCCCTTGGCCGCCGGCCAGAACGAAGGCCTCGCGTGGCGGTTCCGGGATCTGATGGTTTCAAGAGCGATCGACATCGTTCAGCCCAACGTCGTCATCGGCGGCGGCTTTACGCAGTGCCAGCGCATCGCCGGCATGGCCTCGGCATTCAACCTGCCGATCGCCAACGGCGGCGCGTGGGCGCACCACAACATGCATTTGCACGCGGGCCTCGCCAACGGCGGCCTGGTCGAATACCACTATGCCGCGGTGAAAGTCTGCGAAGCGATCTACGGCTCGCTGCCGGCGCCGCAGGACGGCTGGCTGACGCTGCCGGAGAAGCCGGGTCTGGGCTTCTCGCCGGATCCGCTCCTCGTGAAGGAGCTGGCGAAGCGTCCGACTTCCCGAGGCAAGGGCAAAGCTTGAAGCTCCAGGACGTGCACATCGGCATGTACGGGGCGGTGATGGGCCTCGCCGGCCTCGGCCTCACCGCGCGCGCCGCAGCGAGCGTCTGGCCCGGCGTCGTAAGGGCGCCGGCCTATGTCACCGAGCCCTGGGTGCTGCTCGGCCTGATCGCGCTGCTGCTGCTCCTGCCCTTGTATTTTCTGAAGGGCATCCGGGGCGTGAAAGCCGACTTCATCAATCCGATGCTGTTCGGCTTTTGCGGCGCGCTGCCGGTCGGCATGGCGCTCGTCGCCGGCGGGATAGGACCCTATCTGCCGGCGTTCGCGCAAGTCCTCTGGTGGATCGCCTTCGCGCTGCTCACCGCGTTGCAGGTCTGGGCGCTGATCCGGCTGTTCTCGGGCGGTTTCTCGATCGGTGAAATCAACCCGGGCTGGCTGATCATTCTCGTCGGCGGCATCGTCCTGCCCGGCCCGGGGCTGTCGCTCGGCCTCGCCGAGGCTTCGCACTTCACTTTCGGCGTCTCGGCGACCGTGGCGCCGATCCTCATGGCGCTGCTCTTCTACCGCGTCATCGCCGGGCCGCCGGTGCCCGAGGCGCTGCGGCCGACCTGGTTCATCCTGCTGGTGCCGCCGTCGCTCATCTATGCCAACGGCCTGGCGCTCTATCCCGGCGCCGAGCTGCTCGAGCTGCTGTTCTATTTCGCCCTGGCGCTGGCGGCGGCGCTGCTGGTCGTCTCGAGAGGCTTCCTGCGCTGGCCGTTCGGGCCGCCGTGGTGGGCGTTTACCTTTCCGCTCGACGCCCTGGCGTACGCCGCCGCGCGCTACGCGCAGGAGCACCCGACGCCGCTCTGGCGCGCGGTGTGCGCGGCGACGCTGCTGCTGGCGGCGCTTTTCGTGCTGATCGTTCTCTGGCGAACGCTTCGCAGCGCCGCATCGCGGCCGGCGTGAACTCGGCCTGCGGCTGGTCGCCGCCGATGATGAACATCAGCAGGTGCTCCTTGCCCGGCTCGTCGTAGGTGACGTTCAGGAAGCGGCGCGCGACGCCGACCGGGAAGGAAATGACGTCGTAGGGGTCGAGGTCGACGTGCTGCATGGCGCCGCCCTCGTTCCACTCGCAGCGCCAGCGGCCGGTCATGCAGATGAATGTCTCGTTGGTGTCGTGGTTGTGCATCAGCGGGCCCTTGCCCGGCTTCGCCTTGCAGTAGCCGAGATTGAATCCTTCGGCGATGGCGATTGCGGGCTTGGCGGAGGCATTCGCGCCGACGGGAGAGTTTCCCGTCTCGGGCGGCTGGAAGCCGAGGACGTTGAACAACGTCCTGCGGCACTCGGGCAGCGGGCTGTCCGGCAGGCCGCCGTCGGAGCCTTTGAGCTTCTTGAAGCGCGCGACGCGCTTCATCATTTCGTCACGGCTCCAGTTTCGTATGTCGCGCCAGTCACTCATCTTGGTCCTCCGAGAGCGAGGTGCTATATTCGCACGAAGGGGAAAGGGTTCCGTTCCTTGCGGAACTTTGAAGCAGATGGCGGCGAACATACTCGTCGTCGACGACAATCCGGATCTCGGCCTGACGCTGAAGATGGCGCTCGAGCTGGAGGGCTACAAGGCCGAGCTCGCCACCACCGGCACGCAGGCGCTCGCCCTGCAGCGGCAGAGCCCCGCCGAGGTGCTGATCACGGACATCTTCATGCCCGACAGCGACGGCTTCGAGCTGATCGCCACGGTTCGTCGGGAGTTCCCCGACACCAGGATCATCGTCATGTCGGGCGGGGGCCAGAAGCTGAAGCGCGACTATCTCTCCAGCGCCGAGCTGATGGGCGTCGACGCCACCCTGCAGAAGCCTTTCGAGATTACCGAGCTGCTGAAGGTCCTGAAGACCTTCTAGCGCTTTACCCGGGCCATGTTCTCCAGCACCGCGCAGACCGCGCCGGTGTCCTTGAGCGCGTAGCCCTGCGACATGGCGGCGTTGTAGATCACGGCCGAGGCGTTGAACAGCGGCGTCGGCACGCCGAGCTTGGTGGCGAAGTCGCCGATGATCTTCATGTCCTTCTGCCACACCTCGTTCTTCATGGTGGCCTCGTCGTAGTTGCCGGCCACCATCATCGGCCCGCGCACCTGGAACATGCGCGAGGCGCCGGCGCCATCGCCGGCGACTTTGTAGATGTCCTCCGGCGAAAGGCCGGATTTCATTCCCAGCACGAAGGCTTCCGCGGCCGAGACGTTGTGGATCGCCACCATCAGGTTGGCGACGAACTTCATCTTGCTGCCGTTGCCGAACTCGCCGAGATAGTAGTGGGCGCGCGAGAAGCCTTTGAAGTAGGGCTCGGCCTTCTTGAACCCCGCCTTGTCGCCGCTCGCATAGACGACGAGATCCTTGGTACGGGCCTGCGCGCCGGTGCCGGAGAGCGGGCAGTCGAGCAGCACGATGCCTTTTCTCGCCAGCACCGTCCTTGCCCGGGCCTTCTCCTCGATCGGCAAGGTGCTGGTCTCGACGACGATGCACTTGCGCCGCATGTCGCTCGCGACCGCATGCAGCGCGCCGGCGCTGGGCAGGGAGGTAATGACGACCGGCGCATCGATCTGCGCCAGGGAAGCGACCGGCTTGCCGCCCGCCTTCTTCAGGGCGCTGCGCCGCGCCGGCAGCACATCGTAGCCCTGCACCTGGAAGCCGGCCTTGGCGAGGTTCCCCGCCATGGCCGAGCCCATGATGCCGAGGCCGATGACGCCGATCGGCGGCTTCACTTCTTTTTCTTCTTCTTTTTCGCCGCCGGCTTCTTCTTTGCCCCCACCGGCTTCGCATTGATGAGGATGGCGGCGATGACGCAAGGCTCGCCGCTGCGCACGCTCCAGGAATGCATGGTGCCGCGCTGGATGAGCACGTCGCCGGCGCGCAGCAGCTTCTCGCCCGTTTCCATCACGGCGTAGATCTCGCCCTTCAGGACGATGATGTAATCGACCGTGCCGGTCTTGTGCATCATCGGGTCGGCCGACTGCTTGTCCTGCACGTGGCCGGCGCCGATCGCCTTGAAGCCTTCACGCCCGTCGTTGCCCTTCGGCCGGTTGGCGTCGGGCGGGAACTCGACGATGCGCACGACGGTGCCGTTCTTCGGCGGCTCGAGGTGGATCGGCCGGTCGGCGGCGTCGGCGTCGCCTTCGTTGCTCGCCGGCGCGCCCTTCGTCTCCCACAGGTCGGTGAGCGCGAGTCCGGGGAAGGAGGGCATCTCCTTCACGTTCGGCGCGATCCCGTCGGCGATGAAGGTCGAACGCCCCTGACCATCATGGCCCGTGAGCACCCTGCGCACGCGCCAGATCATGCGACGGCGTCGCTCGGGGCGATGACCTTGCGCGCCTTCGTCTTCGCCTTCGCGGCCGGCGAGAGCTGGAAGTCGAACTCGAGCTTGAAAAACGGGTTCGGCATGCCGAGCTTCTTCGCCTCGGCGGCGTTGTTCACCTTCTTGTACTTGGCCACGAGCGAGTTCTTCACCGCGAACACTGCGTCGCCGTCGAGGTACGGATCGCCCTCGACGAACACGTGCGTGATGACCTGCTGGTACCCGGGCGCCGAGACGATGGCGTGCATGTGGGCCGGGCGCATGTGGTTGCCGGTGGTGGCGCGGGTCAGGTGGCCGACCGGGCCGTCCATCGGGATCGAGTAGAACTTCGGCTTGTAGCTGGCGAAGGCGTATTCGCCCTTCGCGTTTGCCTTGACCCGGCCGCGCAGCTCGAACTCGGCGTCCGCCTCCTGCACGTCGTAGATGCCGTCGGCCTTGGCCTGCCAGATGTCGAGCACGGCGTTGGGCACGGACTTGCCGTCGGTGCCGAGCACGCGGCCGCTCACCCACACGTCCTCGCCCTTCACCGTGCAGCCGACTCGCAGGTCGCCGCCGTAGCCGTATTCCTTCGCGCCGTGGGCGAAGAAGGGGCCGAGCACCGTCGCCTCGGTCGCGCCGGGGAGCGTCTTGTGGTTGAGCGCGACGATCATCATCGACAGGCCGAGCACGTCGGAGAGCAGGATGAACTCCTGGCGCTTGTCGTCGCACTTCTGGCCGACGGCGGTGAGGAACTTGATGCCCTCGAACCATTCCTCCTCGGTGAGGTGCACGTCGCGCGCGAAGGCGTGCAGGTGCTTGACCGCGCTCGCCATGATCTGGCGATGGCGCGCGTTCTTGGTCTTGCCGAGGCGCTTGACGACCTCGGCAGTCAGGTTGTCTTCGTTGAACTGGCGGCCCATGGACTCCTCCTAGCTTGCAGAAGCCAAGTGTATTATCAAAAAACCCCATGCGACTCGTGACTTTCACAGTGGGAAACACCCCGCAGCGCACGGGCGCGCTGGTCGAGGGCGACCGCAAGGTGCTGGACCTGCAGGCCGCCTACGGGCGGACCTACCACGGCAGCTCGCCGCTGCTCGAGACCATGCTGCGGATCATCACCGCCGGCGATGAGGCGCTGGACATGATCGGCCAGCTGCTCGAGGCCGCCCATCCTTCCGTCTGCTTTTCCAGGGAGGAAGTACGCCTCCTGGCGCCGGTCCCCGTTCCGCCGCAGATGCGCGACTTCCTGTGCTTCGAGAAGCACCTCATCCAGGCCTTCAAGGCGATCGGCCGGACGCCGCCGCAGGCCTGGTACGAGCGGCCGATCTTCTACCACCCGAGCCGTCTCTCGGTCTGCGGCACCGACACCGACGTGCCCTGGCCGGCGTACTGCCAGACGCTCGACTTCGAGCTGGAATTCGGCTGCTACATCGGCAGGTCCGGCAAGGACATCGCGAAGGAGCGGGCGCGCGAGCACATCTTCGGCTACACCATCTTCAACGACTTCTCGGCGCGCGACGAGCAGTCGAAAGAGATGGCCGGCCAGCTCGGCCCGGGCAAGGGCAAGGACTTCGACAACGGCAATCCCATGGGACCCTGCCTCGTCACCGCCGACGAGATCGGCGATCCCTATCGCCTCGACATGGCCTGCCGCGTCAACGGCGAGGAATGGGGACGGGGCAACTCGCGCGACATGAAGTGGACCTTCGAGGACTGCATCGCCCACGCCTCGCGCTCCGAGACGCTGCACCCGGGTGAATTCTTTGGTTCGGGAACCGTGGGGAATGGATGTGGTTTAGAAAGTCTTAGATTTTTGAATCCCGGGGATGTCGTCGAGCTTGAAGTGGAAGGCATCGGCATCCTTCGCAACCGCGTCGTCAAGTGAAGACCGCGGTCGTCACCGGCGCCGCCAAGCCGGAGAGCATCGGCCATGAAGTCGCCGTTCGCCTGCAAAAGGAGGGAATGCAGGTCGTCGTGCTCGACCTGTACGAGGAAGGCTTCTCGTCGCTCCCGGGTTGTCGCTGCATCCGGTGCGATGTCTCCGACCCCTCAGCTATTGAAAGCGCTTTTGCGTCACTGAAGGAATTGCATGTTCTCGTCAATTGCGTTGGCGGAAGCTGGGAAATCACCAAAGACGATTTGCGTGCCGGACCGCGTCGCGGATTTCGCGGCCTCACCAACTGCTCCCTCGATGACTGGAACACGATCCGCGGCGCGAACCTCGATTCGGTTTTCTACTGCTGCCGCGCGGCGGCGCCGCTCCTGAGGAAGCAGGGCGGGGCGGTGGTCAACGTCTCGTCGGTCGCCGCGCGCAAAGGGATTCCGCCGGGCGCTGAAGGCTCGAGCGGTCCATATGCAGTTGCGAAGGCGGGCGTCATGGGCCTCACGCGCCAGCTCGCGCTCGAGCTCGGCAGCGCCGGCGTGCGGGTGAACTGCGTTGCTCCCGGCGTGATTGCCAGCGGCCGCCTGAAGAAGGTCCAGGCCGTCACGGCGAAAGGGGCGGGACCGGAAGGCCCTTTGAAGCAGATCCCGATGGGACGCGTAGGCACCGTTGCTGAAACCGCGGCGCTGATCGTCGCGCTCTGCAGCGATGACACGGCCTACCTGACCGGCGTGACCATCGACGTGAACGGCGCCTCCTATGCCGCTTGAGGGATTGCGCGGCAAGAAGGCGCTGGTCACCGGCGCGGCCAGCGGAATAGGGGATGCTGTCCGCAAAAGGCTGGAGCGCGAAGGCGTACAGGTCTTCGCCACGGACATCCACCAGACCGGCGACCTGATCGTCGCCGACCTGACCGACGCCGACCAGATCGAGAAGCTGGCGGCGAAAGTCGGCACGCCGGATTTCGTCATCAATGTCGCCGGCGGCCCGGTAGCGCCGTCGCGCAGCAACACGCTGCCGGCGATGCCCAGCCAAAGTCTCGTGCTGGAAGATATCGATCCGCTGCAATTTGCCGCGGTCATCGCCGCCAACCTGACCTCCGCGTTCCTGGTGTGCAAGGAGTTCGCGCCGCGCATGAAGGCGCGCAAGTCGGGACGGATCGTCAACTTCGCCTCGATCGCCGCGCGTCGCGGCTCGGACCGCGTCGGCGTGCACTATGCTGCGGCCAAGGGCGGCGTCATCGCCCTCACCAAGACGCTCGCGCTCGAGCTTGGGCCGTTCGGCATCGCGGTGAATGCGATTGCGCCGGGTTTCATCGCCACGCCCCGCATCGAGCAGTCGGCGTGGGGCCGCAGCTCGCCCGAGGCGCACCGTGCGTTTCTCGACGCGATCCCGCTGGGCCGCGCCGGCAAGCCCGACGATATCGCCGGCGTCGTGGCAATGCTCTGTTCGGAAGCCGGCGGCTACGTCTCGGGTGCAACCATCGATGTCAACGGTGGTCTATATTTCGGCCCCTGAGGCCACTACATCGGGAGTTCAAAAATGCGAAAAATTGCTCTTGCTTTGGGAATCGTCCTCTGCCTCGCGGCAGGCCAGGCGCTGGCGCAGCGCCACGAGCTGTCGGCCTTCGGCAACTGGGCCAACCTCTCCGGCGGCGGCGGAACGCGGGACCATGACTGGGACTATTCCTTCTTCAACCTCAACTACGGCTATTACTTCAGCCAGCAACTGGTCGGCACGCTCGGCTACCAGCGCCTGAACAACGTCGGCAGCAAGAACTACGACATCCTCGAGGGCGGAGCGAAGTTCTACTTCGGCGAGTTCCGCCAGGGCAACTTCCTGCCCTTCGTCGACGGCGCGATCAGCCTGGCCGACTTCAACGGCAACGACCTGGGCTGGCGCATCGGCGTGGGCGGGGCGTACATGGTCACCGAGAAGACGTCGATCGACCCGTACTTCACCTACATGCGTCTCGCCACCGGCGACAGCCTGCGCGGCCACATATTCGGCTTTCGGTTCACGACCCGCTTCTAGGCGGGAGCGCGGTACACCAGCTTCTCGAAGCTGCGCTCCTTGAGGTAGTCGTCGAGCTTCCAGCGCTCGACCTGCTCCATCGTCAGGTCGAAGTCCTCGCGCGGCAGCGGCTGGTAGACGAAGCGCTCGCCGCGCGTGAACTTCGAGTAGTCCCACGCATGGCCCTGCTTGAATTCCGGCGGGATGCATTTCTCCCACAGCGGGAGATATTTTCCTAAATGAGAAGTCAAAACCCGTTCTGCGCGATCGAGGCCTCTGAGGTACGCACGCAGGTCGTCCTGCGGCGCGCTCTCGGGCACCCACCACAGGGTCTTGAACTCGTCCTCGATGATGGCGCGCAGGCCGAGCTGACGCGCCATGTCGATCTGCGGCGGCAGCAGACTCGCCGCCTCGACCTCGCCGTCGAGCAGCGCCTTCAGGCGCGCGCCGAACCCGCCGGTGTTGACGGTCTTGATATTTTCAAGAGGCAGGACTTTTTCCAGCCGGAAAGGCACGTTGAAGTGGCTGCCGGCACGCAGGCCGACCGAAATCTCGACGTTCTTGAGGTCCTCGGGCTTGCGGATCTTCGAGTCGGGCCGCACGAAGATCGCCCACGGCGAGACGCCGTAGCACTCGGTGACCACGC
>JAXDQC010000105.1:0-13637 GCA_034668045.1 Betaproteobacteria bacterium
CGGCCACTGGGTCGTGGAGGACGAACTCGACCTGCACGGCATGAACCGCCAGAGCGCCGCCCTGGCCGTCCTGGATTTCCTGAAGGCGAGCAAAAAGCGGCGGCTGCGCTGCGTTCGCATCGTGCACGGCAAGGGACTCGGCTCGCACCAGCGCCAGCCGGTGCTGAAGGGGTTGCTGCGGAAGTGGCTGCGCCGGGAGGACGTGCTGGCGTTCAGCCAGGCGCCGGCTGCCCAAGGCGGCAGTGGCGCCGTCCTGGTCCTGCTAAAAAGCTAGAAAGCTAAACGGCGGCTTCGTTGGTCTCGCCGGTGCGGATGCGCACCACGTGCTCCACGCCAGTGACGAAGATCTTGCCGTCGCCGATCTTGCCGGAGCGGGCGGACTTCACGATGGCGTCGATGGCGCGCTCGACCTGGTCGTTGGCCACGACCACCTCGATCTTCACCTTCGGCAGGAAATCCACCACGTATTCCGCGCCGCGATAGAGCTCGGTGTGCCCCTTCTGGCGGCCGAAGCCCTTCACCTCGGTGACGGTGAGGCCTGTCACGCCGACCTCGGAGAGCGCCTCGCGCACCTCGTCGAGCTTGAACGGCTTCACGATCGCTTCGATCTTCTTCATTGCAATCCCTCCGCGTTTGCAGCGCATTGTATTCTAGCCCGGCCATGACCCTGGAGAGCCTGAGCGTCGCCGATTCGCTCGCCGGCGTCGACCGCGACGAATGGAACGCCCTCGCCGGCGAGCAGCCGTTCGTCCGCCACGAGTTCTTCTCCGCCCTGCTGGAGAGCGGCTCCGCCGTCGCCGCCACCGGCTGGCGGGCGCAGTTCCTGCTGCTGCGCCGCGCCGGGGCGCTCGCCGGCGCGATGCCCCTCTTCGCCAAGACCCACTCGTACGGCGAATACGTCTTCGACTGGGCCTGGGCCGATGCGCACGAGCGGCACGGCGTGGAGTACTACCCGAAGCTGCTCTGCGCCGTCCCCTTCACGCCGGTGCGGGGCAACCGGATCCTCGGAGAGCGCGAGCCGCTGATCCGCGCGGCGCTCGAGATGGCGAAGCCGTTCTCGTCGCTGCACGTGCTCTTTGCCCGGGACGACGAGGCCCGCTCGCTCGAAGCGCACGGCATGCTGCTGCGGCGCACCGTGCAGTTCCACTGGAAGAACGAGGGCTACGCCGACTTCGAGGACTTCCTTTCGCGCCTCTCGCACGCGCGGCGCAAGAACATCCGCCAGGAACGCCGCCGGGTGCGCGAGGCGGGCGTGACGTTGCGGGTGCTCGAAGGAGTCGAGATCACGCCCGTGCACTGGGACTTCTTTGTCCGCTGCTATCGGCGGACCTACGCCGCGCACCGGTCCAGCCCCTATCTCAACCTGGATTTCTTCCTCCGGATCGGCCGCACGCTGGCGCAGAGCATGGTGCTCGTCCTGGCCGAGCGCGACGGACGCCCCATCGCCTCGTCGCTCCTGATCCGGGACGCGAAAACCCTCTACGGACGCTACTGGGGCGCGGTCGAGCACGTACCGCTGCTGCATTTCGAGTGCTGCTACTACCAGGCGATCGACTACGCGATTTCCCGCAAGCTGGAGATATTCGAAGGCGGCGCGCAGGGCGAGCACAAGATCTTCCGCGGTCTCCTGCCGGTCGAGACCTTGTCGGCGCACTGGCTCGCGCATGCGCGCTTCTCGCGCGCGGTCGAGCAGTTCCTCGAGCGCGAGGGCGCCGGCATCGCCCGCTATGTGAACGAGCTCGCCGACCACAGCCCCTTCAAGGATCGAGAGGAGAAATGATGCGACTCAAAGATACGGTTGCTATCGTCACCGGTGCCGGCTCCGGCTTCGGCGCCGGGATCGCCCGCCGTTTCGCCGAGGAAGGCGCGCGCGTGATCGTCAACGACATCAATGCCAGCGGCGAAAAAGTTGCCAAGGAGATCGGCGGCCGCTTCGTGCAGGCCGACGTCACGCAGGCCGCGGGTTGGGAGCGCCTCGTGCGCGAAGCCGGTGCCGAGCTCTCCATCGTCGTCAACAACGCCGGCTGGACCCACCGCAACAAGCCGTTCCTCGAGGTGACGGAGGCCGAGTTCGACCGCGTCTACGCGGTCAACGTGAAGAGCATCTATCTCTCGACTAGGCATGTGCTGCCGGTGTTCCGCAAGCGCGGCGGCGGCGCGTTCGTCAACATTGCCTCCACCGCCGGCGTGCGGCCGCGGCCGGGGCTCACCGTCTACAACAGCTCCAAGGGGGCGGTGATCAACATGTCGAAGTCGATGGCGGCGGAATTCGGCCCGGACAAGGTGCGCGTGAACTGCGTCAATCCTGTTTTCAGCCCCGACACTTCGCTTTCATCTGAATTTGCCGGCGGCACGCTGAGCGAGGAGGCGAAGAAGAAGTTCCTGGCAACCATTCCGCTGGGGCGCTTCTCGACGCCACTCGATGTCGCCAACGCCTGCCTCTATCTCGCCTCGGACGAAGCCTCGCTCGTCAGCGGCGTGTGCATCGAGGTCGACGGCGCGCGCTGCGTCTAAGCCTTCTTGAAACCGCCCAGGAGAGCGGCGACCTGGCGCTGCTTGCGCCGGGGCTGCTCGGATGTTTCGGGTTTGGGTTGCGGCGGGCCGGTGCCGGGCTCGTAGGGCTTGGAGAAGATCGGATCCGAATGCTGCTTCTTCTCGGCCGAATGCTGCTGCCTCTTTTCGGGCTCCCGCCGCGGCTCGCGCCTTCCTTCCTGCTGCTGCGGCCTTCGCCTCGGCTCGTCGCCCATCAGCGCCGCGACGTTCTGGCCGCTCTGGAAGGTCGGCACCGGCACCCGCTCGATGCGCTTCTTGATCAGCTTCTCGATCGCCGCGATTGATTCCTGATCTTCGGGCGCCACCAGCGAGATCGCCTCGCCGGTCAGGCCGGCGCGGCCCGTGCGGCCGATGCGGTGCACGTAATCCTCGGGCGAGTGCGGCACGTCGAAGTTGATCACCTGCGGCAGGCCCTCGATGTCGAGGCCGCGCGAGGCGACGTCGGTGGCGACCAGCACGGAAGTCTTGCCGCCCTTGAAGTCCGCCAGCGCCAGCTCGCGCTCGCCCTGAGTCTTGTCGCCGTGGATGGCGTCGGCGTGAATGTGATCTTTCCGCAACTGGTGCGCGAGGCGATTGGCGCCGATACGCGTGCCGCAGAACACCAGCACCTGCTTCAGGCCGCGCGTCTGGATGAGGTAGGAGAGCAGCTCGCGCTTCTTCTCGCGCGCCACCGGGTGCAGCACGTGCGTCACCGAGTCAGCCGCGGCGTTGCGGGCCGCCACCTGGATCTCCGCCGGGTTGTGCAGCAGCGCTCGCGCGAGGTTGCGAATCTCGTCCGGGAAGGTCGCGGAGAACAGCAGGTTCTGCCGCTTGGCCGGCAGCAGCGCGATGATGCGCTTGATGTCGGGCATGAAGCCCATGTCGAGCATCCGGTCGGCTTCATCGAGCACCAGCACCGACACCTGGTTGAACATCACGGTCTTGTTCTGCACGTGGTCGAGCAGCCGCCCGGGGGTGGCCACCAGAACCTCGACGCCGCGGCGAAGCTCGGCGATCTGCGCGTTCATGTCGACGCCGCCGTAGACGACCGTGCTGCGCAGCGGCAGGTGCTTGCCGTAGTCGCGGAAGCTCTCGTACACCTGCACCGCCAGCTCGCGCGTCGGCGTGAGGACCAGGGCCCGCACCGGGTGGCGCGCCGGCGAAGTCGAGGTGCTCGCCTGCGGCGCAAAGCCCTGCAGGATCGGCAGCGCGAACGCCGCGGTCTTGCCGGTGCCGGTCTGCGCGCCGGCCATCAGGTCGCGGCCGGCGAGGACCAGCGGAATCGCCTGCTCCTGGATGGGCGTCGGCTTCTCGTAGCCGAGGTCGGCGACCGCTTGCGCGAGCGGCGGGATCAACCCGAGTTGTGCGAAGGGCGAAGAGCTCAATTGAGGGTGCGTACGGCGCCGCGTTCGGCGCCTTCCTGCGCCTCGGTGCCGGGCAGCTTGAGCTCCATGTCCCAGTCGCTCTTCTTCACCGCCGACTGCAGCAGGCGGCAGACCGAGTGCAGCAGCACCGAGTCGAACGACAGCGTCACGCCCTGCCCATCGGCGGGATGCAACGCGACGATCGGCTGGCCGTTGCGGTCATGGCCGGTCTGGATGCGCGCGAGGAGCAGCGGCGCATCGCCGAGCGGCCGCTCGCTGGTCATGCCGGCGTCGTAGGGCTTGGAGAAATCCGCTTTCGAGACCGCGTGCTCGTGCTCGAGGCCGAGCAGCGCCTTGCGCGCCTCGGGGTTGGCCTGGGTGCGGATGCGAGGGCTCGCTTCCTCGGCAAGCTTGACCAGCAGCGGCCAGAGCAGCTTGACGAAGCGCCGCGTCAGCGACAGGCGCAGCTCCACGCCCTCGCTGGTGGCGACCAGCATCAGCAGCCGATCCTGCTCGGCGTCGTACTCCACTTTAAGCTGCTGCAACTTCATGTTTCGATAGTATAGGGCTCTAGCTGCCGCGAATCCGCCGCAGCAAGTCGCTGGTCGAGCGCTCATGCTCGAAAGCAATCGACACCACGCGACCACCGCGCGCCAGGACGCCGGGCCCGCCGACGATGCGCTCCACCGGCCAGTCGCCGCCCTTCACCAGCACGTCGGGCCGGCAGGCGGCGATCAGGGCCTCGGGCGTGTCGTCGTCGAACCAGGTCACCGCCGCCACGGACTCGAGCGCGGCGACGACGGCGAGCCGGTCGGCGAGCGGATTGACCGGCCGTTCCGCCGATTTGCCGAGGCGCCGCACCGAGGCGTCGCTGTTCAGCGCCACCAGCAGCGCGGCGCCGAGCAAGCGCGCCTGGGCGAGGTAGGTGACATGGCCGCGGTGCAGGATGTCGAAAACGCCGTTGGTGAACACGAGCGGCCGGGGCAATGCGCCCAGCCAGCGGGACAGCTCGGCGGGGTCGCGGACCCTGGCCTCGAATGGCGGCGCCTTCACAGCGGGCGGCAGATCGACTCGCCCGACTTGCAGTATTCGAACACCTTCACGACCTTCTTCACGCCGCCGGTGGTCCGGGCAATCTCGCTCGCCGCGTTGGCCTCGACCTCGGTGACCATGCCCAGGAGAAACACCACCCCGCCCTCGGTCACCACCTTGACGTGGACCGGATTGAAGTTCTTCGCGCCGAGGAAGCGGGTCTTGACGTTGGAGGTGACGACCGTATCGCCGGTGCGCGCGGCGATCGAGGTCAGCGGCCCGATCGCCAGCTCGTTGGCGAGCGTGCGCACGCCTGGCAGCGCGCCGACGATCTTCTCCACTTCGGCGTGGGTCACGGCATCCGGCACCTCGCCGGTGATCAGCACCTGGCGGTTGTAGGAAGCGACGTTGACGTGGACTTTCCAGCCGAAGCGCTCGTCGATTGCGCTGCTCGCGCGCGATTCGATGCGCTGGTCCTCGACCTGCGTGCCGGTGCTGCGCCGGTCTTCATACACGCTGTAGCCGGCCGCCGCGCCGGCGCCGACGACCGCCGCGGCGCAGCCGCCGAGCAGGCAGACGAGGCCGAGCAAGCCGACGATCGCCAGGAAGCGCGTCATGCCTTCGGACCGAAGAGCTCGTGGTCGATGGCGTCGCAAAGGCAGTGCAGCACCAGCAGGTGGACTTCCTGGATCCGCGCCGTGACCTTGTGCGGCACGCAGATCGAGACGTCGCGCGGGCCGAGCGCCTCGGCGATCTTGCCGCCGCCGGCGCCGGTAAGCGCCACCACGTCGACGCCGAGCTCGTGCGCCGCCTGCACCGCGTCGAGCACGTTGCCCGAGTTGCCGCTGGTCGAGATGGCAAGCAGCACGTCGCCGCGCCTGCCGATCGCCCGCACCTGCTTCGAGAACACCTGCTGCCACGCGTAGTCGTTGGCGATCGAGGTCAGGGTCGAGGTGTCGGTGGTGAGCGCGACGGCGGCGAGTGGCGGACGCTCGCGCTCGAAGCGATTGACCAGCTCGGCGACGAAATGCTGCGAATCGGCGGCGGAGCCGCCGTTGCCGCACGCGAGCGCCTTGTTGCCGGCCTTCAGAGACTGCGCGAAGAGCTTGCTTGCCCGCGCGATCGGCGCATTGAGCGATGCGGCGGCCGAGAGCTTGAGACGCGCGCTTTCCTCGAAATGCGCGGCGATGCGTGAAGAAATCGCCGCGTCCACCTTTTCCATGCGGGCGATTTTACACCGTCACTCGGCGATGACCTCGAACTCGACGCGGCGCGACGGGCTCGCGCCGGGTGCGAGACGGCTGATGCGCGCGACAAAGGCGGCGCCGCGATCCAGGCCCCCGGCGAGCGCGGCGTTCTGGTGCCGCGGCACATAGCCGAGCTTTTGCCCGCGCCACGAGACGCTCACCGCGTTGGCATCGTGCGGGTTGTCGCGCTCACGCTCGAGCTCGAGGCGGTCACCGACGCGCAGCTCGTCCCACACACTGGCCGCGGCGTGATAGCGAAACCCCGCCAGCGGCGAGCTTTGCACCACCAGGGTGATTTCCTGGGCGTGTGCCGCGGTCGCGACGAGGGCCAGCGACAACGCTATTCGCCAAAGGCATCGCGGATCCATCGCACCTGCCGCGGCTCGCCCTCGACGAGGAAAACGTCGAAGCGGCACTGCGTCTCGGGTCGTCCGGAAAGATAGAGCCTCGCCGCGGCGAGCAGGCGGTCGCGCTTCGCGCTGGTGATGCTCTCCGCCGCGCCGCCGAACCTGGCGCTGGTGCGCTGGCGCACCTCGGCGAACACCACCGTGGCGCCTTCCTCGGCGATGAGATCGATCTCGCCGTGCCGGCAGCGCCAGTTGCGCGCGAGCAGCCGCATGCCCGAGGCGCGCAGCAGCTCGGCGCAAAGGTCTTCGGCTCGTGCTCCTGCAAGGTTCATGTACGCTTAACGGCATGGATGACCGGGGCGTTGACCGCGGAACGCTGTATGTAGTCGCTACGCCGATCGGCAACCTCTCCGACGCGAGCTCCCGGTCGGTGGAAGTGCTGCGGTCGGTCGACCTGGTCGCCTGCGAAGACACCCGTACCACGCGCACATTGCTCGGCCACTACGGCATCTCGACCCGCACCGTGGCGCTGCACGAGCACAACGAGCGAGCGGCCGCGAAAGGCGTCATCGAAGCGCTGCGCGCCGGCAAGAGCGTCGCCCTGGTCAGCGACGCCGGCACCCCCGGGATCGCCGACCCCGGCGCCCTGCTCGTCGCCGAGGCGCACCGCGCCGGCCTGCGCGTGAGCCCGGTCCCCGGGCCGAGCGCGGCGGCCGCGGCTTTCTCCGCCGCCGGCTTCGCCGCTCCCGGATACCGCTTTGCCGGCTTCCTGCCCGCCTCGGGCGGCGCGCGGCGCAAGGCGATCGAGGCGCTCGACGGTGCGCTGCCGGTCATCCTTTTCGAGGCGCCGCATCGCATTGCCCGAACGCTCGCCGATCTCGCCGGCAAGCTCGGCCCGGCGCGCGAAATCGCACTCGCCCGCGAGCTTTCAAAGAAATTCGAAGAGGTTGCGCGCCTCACGCTCGGCGAGGCGGAAAGCTGGCTCAAGGCACCGCATCGCCAGCAGGGGGAGTACGTCATCGTCCTCGCGGCAGGCGAAGCGCCGCAGTCCCTGGACGCCGATCGCGTTCTCGACGTCCTGCTCGAGTCGCTCGCGCCGAGCGAGGCCGCGAAGGCCGCCGCGCGTATTACGGGATTACCCAAGGGCGAGCTGTATCGCAAGGCGCTCACGCGCCGCAAGTAGAATCTCGGCCACGATGGACCGGCTGACGCTCAGGCGCCCCGACGACTGGCATCTGCATCTGCGGGACGGACCGGCGATGGCGTCGGTGATCGCCGACTCGGCGCGCCGTTTCGCGCGCGCCATCGTCATGCCCAACCTCAAGCCGCCGGTGACCACCACGCAGCAGGCTATGCACTACCGCGAGCGGATCCTGGGCGCGCTGCCCGACGGCGCCGAATTCGAGCCGCTGATGACGCTCTATCTCACCGACGATACGCCGCCCGAGGAGATCACGCGCGCCAAGCTTTCCGGCCGCGTCTTCGGCGTCAAGCTCTATCCGGCGGGCGCGACTACCCATTCCGACGCCGGCGTGACGCGCCTCTCGCGCTGCTTCCACACCTTCGAGCGCATGCAGGACGCCGGCATGCCGCTGCTCGTGCACGGCGAGTCGACCGACCCGGCGATCGACATCTTCGACCGCGAGCGCACCTTTGTCGAAGACCAGCTCGGGCCCCTGGTCGAGCGCTTCCCGTCGCTGAAGATCGTGCTCGAGCACGCGACCACGCGCGAGGCGGTGCAGTTCGTCGAGGTCACCGGGCCGAACGTCGCCGCGACCATCACTGCGCACCACCTGCTCCTCAACCGCAACTCGCTTTTCGTCGGCGGCATCCGGCCGCACCACTACTGCCTGCCGGTGCTGAAGCGCGAGGAGGACCGCGAGGCGCTGGTCGAGGCGGCGATCTCGGGCAACCCGAAGTTCTTCCTCGGCACCGACAGCGCGCCCCACCCGCGGCGCGAGAAGGAGGCGGCGTGCGGCTGCGCCGGCATCTATACCGCGCATGCCGCGATCGAGCTTTACGCCACCGCCTTCGAGGAAGCCGGCGCGCTCGACAAGCTGGAAGGCTTCGCTTCCGAGTTCGGCGCCCGCTTCTACGACCTGCCGCTCAACGAAGAGCGCATCACCCTGGCGCGGCAGGACTGGCGCGTGCCCGAGCGCATTGCCTTCGGCGCCGAGGAGCTGGTGCCGCTGCGCGCCGGCGAATCGATTCCCTGGAAGCTCGTCTAGAGCACCCGATCTTCGACGGCGTGCGCCCGTGGCTCGGCGCCGCCCGTTCGCTCGAGCAGCTCAACGCGCTGGCGGCGAGCGCGAAGATCACCACGGAAAGCGGCAAGCCGCTGCGCTTCGTGCCGCCGGGAGTCGATGATCCGTACTACGAGACCGGCGTCTACGAATCGGGCCGCGTCGCGCCCCGGCCCGAAAACCTGCACGACTGGTTCAACGCCCTCGCCTGGCTCGCCTTTCCGCGCACCAAGGCGCGCATCAACGCCTTGCACGCGGATGAGCTGCGGCGCTCGCCACCGCACGCGCAGGGGCGCCGCGGCCCGCTGCGCGACCTGCTGACCATCTTCGACGAGGGCGGCGCGATCGTCGTCTGTACCGATGCAGAACTTCTTGCCCTCCTCAAGGGCGCTGCCTGGCAACCGCTCTTCCGGGACAATCGCGAGCGCGTTCTGCGCGCGATGCGGATCGTCGTCCTGGGCCATGCGGTGCTCGAGCAGGCGATCGAACCCCGGCCGGGCATCACGTGCAAGTCGATCGTGCTGCCCGGCGGCGACTTGGATGCCGGCGCCGCGCAGTGGCTCGCCGACGCGCCGGCGGGGACATCGCCGAAAGCCCTCCTGCCCCTGCCGGTGTTCGGCTATCCCGGCTGGTACCCCGGCCAGGACGCCGCCTTCTACGAAAACAAGCGGCACTTCAGGCCCTGACTGTCAGCCCGAGGCGCGTAGAATCGCGCCGGGAGTCGGCCAGGCAGCCGCTGTGTTGTGGCAGTTACGCGGCACAGAGGAAAGTCCGGGCTCCGCAGAGCGGGATGCAGGGTAACTCCCTGGCACGGCGACGTGACGAAGAGGGCCACAGAGACGAGTCCTCGGCACCGTTAGGCCGCAAGGCACAACGGCAGCCGAGGGGTGAAACGAGGCAACCTCCATCCGGAGCAACACCAAATAGGCAAGCGACGTTGGGATGCAAGTCCTGGCAGCAGGTCGGCTCGACCTGAAGCTTGCGGGTAGGTGGCTTGAGCCTTGGGGTAACCCCGGGCCTAGAGGAATGGCTGTCGGCCCCACCGGGTTCGCCCGGACGGGGTCACAGAACCCGGCTTATCGGCCGTCTCCCACGCTTTCCGCCGCAGCGCAGCAAGGCGGGTATTTCCTTGCCTTTTTGTCCACTCTGCGAATAATCGATCGCTGGGGGAGGGGCATCACTTGCAGCACCGCCGTAACGAGAACGACGTAGCCAATTGCGTCAACGTCGAGGACCCGGCACAGGTCCGCGACGCCATCCTGTCGCTCTTCAGCGCGCGCTGGCCGGGCGCCGACTTCACCGCCCTGCGGCGCGGCTTCAACGACTTCCAGGCCCTGTTCTCCGGCTGCTACTCCGGCTACCTCGCCTGCGACACGCTGTACCACGACATGCGCCATTCGCTCGACATGACGCTCGCCCTGGCGCGGCTGGTCGACGGGCACGACCGGGTGGTGGGCGAGTCGGATCGCCTCGGGCCTCGCCGCGCCGTGCTCGCGGTGCTCATCGCCCTGCTGCACGACTCGGGATACCTGAAGCGGACCTCCGAAGCGAGCGTCGACAACGGCGCGGTGTTCACCAACGTGCACGTCAGCCGCAGCGCTGACTTCATCGCCACCTACCTGCCGAAGGTCGGCTTCGCCGATCAGGCCGCGCTCGCCTCCCGGCTGGTGCACTTCACCGGCTACGAGATGGACATCGAGGACATCCGCGTCGAGGACGAGCGCGACCGCACCATGGGCTGCATGATCGGCACCGCCGACCTGATCGGCCAGATGTCGGACCGCATGTACCTCGAGAAGGTGCACCAGTTCCTCTACGAGGAGTTCGTCTGGGGCCAGATCGCCCGCGAGCGCATGGCCGACGGCCGCGAGGTGGTGCGCTATTCGTCGGCGGACGACCTGATGATCAAGACGCCGGGCTTCTACGAATACGTGGCGCGCGCGCGCATCGACAAGAAGCTGGGCGGGGTCGACCGCTACGCCGAGGCGCACTTCGGCGGCGAGAACCTCTACCAGACGGAAATCGAGCACAACATGGATTTCCTGCGCCAGGCCATCGAGACCGGCGAGCTGCAGCGCCTGCGCCGCTACTGCTACTCGCTCTCGAACTGCAAGAAGCGCGCAGCCGCGTAGTTTGTACAAGCGGGGCGTCGTCGCCCGCGGACACTTGTTGCGACGCGCCGATCATGGCAAAACGGCGCATGAGCAATCTCGAAAAACTTCTCGCCGATAGCGCCCTGGCGCGCGCGGCGTTGCGTACCTTGGGCTTCCCCCTTGCGATCATCGACGCTGCGACGCCCGGCCGCCCGGTGGTCTACGCCAATCCCGCTTTCGAAAAATTCTTCGATCTGCGTCCCGGCGAAGCCGCCGGGCTGCCGTTCGCCCTGCTGATCTTCCGCGGCGACGAAGCGAAGCTGCACCGCCTGCTCGCGCAAGGGTCGGCTTGCCGCGAGCTCGACACCTGGAGCAAGGACGGCAGCATTCGCCATGTCGAGATGACGCTCGGCGCGGTTCGCAATCCCGAAGGGCGCCTGACGCACTGGGTGGCCGGCTTCGCCGACCTCGAGCGCCTGAAGGCGCTCGCCGTCGCTGCCTAGGCGTTCAGCTTCGAAACCAGCCAGCGCGCCGTGCGCAGCAGCCGCGCGTCGAAGTTCTTCCTGCCGACGAGCTGCACGCCCAGCGGCAGGCCGTTGCCGCCCTGCATCAGCGGCAACGACAGCGCCGGCATTCCCAAGAGCGTCCAGACTGCGTTGAACACCGGATCGCCGGTGGCCATGCCTTTCGGCGCAGTGCCGGGCGCCGCGAGGGTAAGGATCGCGTCGTAGCGCTCGGTGAAAAGCTCGTCGAAGCTCTCGACCTGCGCTGCCGCGTTCTTCAGCGCCCGCTGATAGTCGACCGCCCGGACTTCGCGGCCGCGCTCGATCAGGCTGCGGAGATGCTCCGAGAGCTTGTCGCGGCCGCTCGTCCACTCGCGCTCGAAGTTGGCGGCCATCTCGGCCTCCAGAATGGTCTTGTGCCAATCCCATGGCTCGCCGCCGGAGACGACGAATGGATCGACCTCTTCGACCCGATCGCCCAGCGTCTCGACCAGCTCGGCCATGGCTTCCTGCGTTTCCGCATCCGCCCGGTCCCAGTGCGGCGTCTTCACAAACCCCAGCATGGGCGGCACGGGCGGCTCCTCCGACAGCGCTTCCCGGAACGCGATGCGAGCCCGGGGCCGCGTATCGGCGTCGCCCTCGTGGTAGCCCGCAACCGCTTCCGCCAGGAGCGCGACATCTTCCAGCGTGCGCGCGAACAGGCCGACGTGATCGAGCGTCCGTGAAAGCTGCAGGACCCCGGTGCGCGGCACCAGGCCGTGGGTCGGCTTGAAGGCATAGACGCCACAGAACGCGCCGGGGCGGATGGTCGAGCCGGCGGTCTGGCTGCCGAGCGCGAGCGGCACCATGCTCGCGGCTACCGCCGCGGCCGAACCGCTGGAGGAGCCGCCTGGCGTGTGTTCCGGGTTGTGAGGGTTGCGCGTCTTGCCGGGCGAGAAATACGCGCATTCGGTGGTAACCGTCTTGCCCAGCACGATCGCGCCGGCGGCCCGCAGCATGGCGACGACCGCCGCGTCGTTGCGCGGCGCGCGCCCCTTGTGCAGCGCGCAGCCGTTCTCGGTCGGCATGTCGGCGGTATCGATGATGTCCTTCAGGCCGACCGGCACGCCATGCAGATCGCCGATCGCCTGGCCCGAGCGTTTGTGCTGGTCGGCAGCGCGCGCCTGCGCGAGCGCCAGATCCTCGTCGAGGAAGGTCCAGGCCTGCACGGTCGGCTCGACCTGCCGGATGCGCTCCAGGCAGGCGCCGACCAGCTCTTCCGACGTGAGCACGCCCTCACCAATGCGTTGCGCCGCTTCCGTGGCGCTCAGCTGGGCGGCAGACCTCTCGTCCATCGCTTAGCGGCCGTAGACGACGCTCGGCAGCCAGAGCCCGATCTGCGGGAAGACGTACAGCAGCACCAGCGCGAGGAGCTGGATGCCCATGAACGGCATCATGCCGGCGAAGATCTGGTTCAACGTGACATGGGGCGGCGAGACGCCCTTCAGGTAGAACGCCGCCATCGCCACCGGCGGCGAGAGGAACGCGGTCTGCAGGTTGAGCGCCACCAGCAGGCCGAAGAACAGCGGGTCGATGCCGAACTTGGGCAGCAGCGGGATGAAGATCGGCATGAAGATGACGATGATCTCGGTCCACTCCAGCGGCCAGCCGAGGATGAAGATGATGAACTGGGCGAGGATCATGAACTGCAGCGGCGTGAGACCGAGCGACAGCACCCACCGCTCGACAACTTCCTGGCCGCCGAGCAGCGCGAACGCGGCGGAGAAAATCGCCGAGCCGATGAAAAGCCAGCACACCATGGCGCTGGTTTTTGCCGTAAGGAACGACGACTCCCGGACGATGACGCCGAGCTCTTTCAGCGTCTTCCAGACGATGCCGTCGCCGGATCCCCGTCCGGCCCTGGCGTCCTGCCAGTGCGTGACATAGCGGTAGATCACGGCAAGGATGCAGCCGCCGAACGCGCCCACCGCGGCCGCCTCGGTCGGCGTCGAAAGCCCGAACACGATCGATCCCAGCACCATCAGGATCAACAGCGCCAGCGGGAAAAATGACGCGAGCAGCATCTTGAACACTTCGAGCCGCTCCCAGGACCAGAGCCACGCCAGCAGGACGACGATGGCGATGCAGATCGCAAGCATGATCCAGTACCAGGTCGGCACCGGCTCGCGCTCGGCCGCCGCCGCGGCGGGCGCGGCCTTGGCCGGCGCAGCGGTGCTGGCATCCGCGCTCGGCGCAGCGCCCGCTTGCTGCGGCTTGTCGGCGTCCTTTTCCTCTTC